>DATBEN010000068.1:0-36751 GCA_036276055.1 Caulobacteraceae bacterium | reverse complement strand
CCTCCGGCGAGGCCACGAGCGACTTCACGCTGGGATCCCATCCCTGATACTGCAGCGCCGCCGCCACGGCGTCGGGCGAAAGCTCGGCATTCGCCGGGTCCCGACTCCATCGCTCCGCCTCCACCACTTCGAGCGGATAGGGCGACGCCATCAGGATCTGCCCGAGCAGGGCGTCCGGGTAGAGGGCGATGGGAGCCACGAGCTGTTCCAGCCGCCCTTCGGGCGGGGTCTCCGGCGATGAGGCTGGCGGGGGGCTCGTGAGGTCGGGCTGGCCCCCATCCGCCGCAGACCCGATGGCGATCGCCGCGCCGAAGAGCGCCGCCCACACCGTCTTCATGGTGCCCCCTTTTTCGTTGGCCGGCGCCGAGGCGCCGTCCCGGATTCGACGGTAGCCTGTCGTCCTCGTCTCGAATTGGACAATTGGGATTTAGGGAGCGGCATGCCAATGGCGCCGCTCTCACGCATTTCCGTCGCCGGCTCGGCGCCCGGCGGCATCCTGTTTCAACACGGAGGCGCGGAGATCACGGAGGGAGCGGGCGACTCCCCAGGCCCTTCTTTGGACTGGGCTCCGCCAGTCAGGCCCGAACCGTCTCCGCGTCCGCCGTGATCTCCTGGAGCACCTCGAAGCCTTCGAACTCGGGATGAGTCAGGGTCAGCGAGCGGCCAGAGCCGGCGCCGGCGTGGGCGGCGCGGAACGGCTCGGAGCGGGTCCAGGCCTCGAAGTCGGCATGGGAGCGCCAGATGGTGTGCGAGGCGTAGAGCACGTGGTCGTCGCGATCGGGGCCCTTCAGCAGGTGGAAGGCGACGAACCCGGGCACGGTCTTGAGATAGACCTCGCGGTCCAGCCATCGGCTCTTGAACGCCTCCTGCTCTTCGGGGCGCACCTTGAAGCGGTTCATCGCGATGTACATGCGGGACTCCTTTGACGGGAGGGATAGCACGTCGGCGGGGGCGGGCCTGCGCACAAGGGCGGTAGCATTTGGAGCGACCCAGCTTCCGTTCACCGGATCCCTCAAATCACGGGGCTAAAGGAGGCGGAGCGTGTTCTTAGGACTGGATCCCTGAGGAAGGGCCGGAGCTTCCCCAGGGATCGCGCGCGGTCAGCGCTTTGACGCGCCGCTGCTCATTGCGCTTGACGACACGGCGCCTTCGGCGGCGTGGGCGGTCTTGTTTTTCTTCCACCCCTTGGCGTGGTGGTCCGAGGCCATGGCCCCCGACGCCATGTGATCGCCGCTCGCCACGGGGCTCGACTGGGCGAAGGCGCCGCCGGCCAGGGCGGCGACTGCGGGCGGCAATGATCACGACGTGGGAAGTCTTGGTCATGGAGTCTCCGTGGACCGTCCGTCTGACGTTGGATGTTTCGCGGCTCATATGTTGTAAATCGTACAATAATGCGTCAGGCTGCCGCAGGTCCGTCAGGGGCCGCGTCCAAAAATGGCCTGGAGGGGCTCATGTTCACCCGTTTTGTCGCCGCCGGCGCGCTCGCCGCCGCGGCCGTTCTGGCTTCGTCCGCGCAGGCGGCGGTCTCCCATTTCGAATTCAGCGGCGGCGGCGTCAGCGGCAGCGGCTTTTTCACCATCGCGCCCAACGTCTCCCCGCCCGATCCCAACCCGCTGTGCGGAATGCCCGGTCAGAATGCGTGCCGCGCGGACCCGCCGAGCGCCTGGAAGATCACCGGCGTCACCGGGACCTTCTCCGATCCGGCGGCGGGGATCACCAACGCCGCCATCACCGGCCTGATCCCGATCAGCCCGGCGAACGAACGCGACCCGACGTTCGATCCGGCGGTGCCGACGAGCCTGAGCTTCCTCGACTTCTCACCCAGCAACTATCTCTCATACGACAACCTGTTCTTCCCCGCCGGATCGCCGATCGACTGCGCCTTCCCGTTCACAGGAACGTACGTGGACCCGTTCGGGGCGGTGTTCACCGTAGCCGGCGGCTACATCGTCGACCTGTGGGGGGATGGGGACTATCTGGGCAAAGGCACGACCACCTACGGCGTTGCGTTGGTGCAGGGCGAGAACGAGCTCTTCTATGCGTTCTCGGGCATCAACGGCGGCGTGCCGGAGCCGGCGACGTGGGGCCTGATGCTGCTGGGCGTGGGACTGCTGGGCGCGCGGCTGCGGGGCGCGCGTCGTCCGGCGCTGGCGGGGTGAGGGGCGGCGCCCGGCGGCTCAGGTCTTTCTTTTGACCACGAACTTCACGAACCACACGAACGTCTGAGAAAATAATGAACCACGGACCTCACGGACTTCACGGACCAGGATGAGGACAGGCGTCGGGTGATCGGGCGCTCTATTTGCGCCTTCGGCGCGTTCCATTTTGTCCGCATGGATGATGAGCCCCGTCCGTGAGGTCGGTGAGGTTCGTGGTTCTTGACCTCGGCTTCGCAGCGTGGCGCTGGGTGCGCGGGCGGCGCCAGGTTCGGAGCCGGATCGAAGCAGCAGGAGACGAGGACAGGGCGTGGGCGCGGCTGTGACTCGGGCCGCGCGGGGGTGAATCCCTGAACGTGTGATTCACAAGAAGCGGAGGACGCTCACATGATGATGGATTGGGACGCCTATCGCCGGCAGTTGACGGCCGGGGTGAAGGAGGTCGGCCAGCTCAGCCCGGGCACGATCAGGGGATATGTCGAGCTCAGCGCGGCCGGGGACAAGCAGGACCTGCTCGGGCCGAAGGTCCGCGAGCTCATCGCCCTGGCGGTCGCCGTCACGACGCGCTGCGACGGATGCATCACGATCCACACCGAGGCCGCGCTTCGCCACGGCGCGACACGCGAAGAGATCGCAGAGGCGCTCGGCGTGGCGATAGCGCTCAACGCCGGATCGGCGCTCGTCTACTCCACGCGTGTGATGGACGCTGCGAAGGCCTACGCCGGAGCGCCTTCGGCCGCCGCCTGAGGCCGACCGCGGACTGACAAGCGGTTCTGATCCGGGATCCGGCGGCGGGCTGATCCAGGCGCCGCAGGCGCCGCTCGACCGCGTCGCCGCCTCGCTGGCCGCACCGGCGGGAGCGCGTCAGGCGGCGCTGGATGCGGCAGGAAGCTAAGGCTATTCCTTGGGCGTCCGATGTGCGGCGGGGGGGGGTGGCGGAAAAGGCCATGCTGAAGCTCTTCGGAACCATCGCGCTGGTGATCGGCCTGTACTGGCTGCTCTTCGCCGCGCCCGGAGGAAACTGGCAGGGGTAGAGCGCGTCCCGGCGCGAAGCGGCGCCTGGGTCACTTCCCTCTCAAGGCCGTTCATGGCGATCAAAGAGAGGGCGATCAAAGAGGATGGCGCCGCCCCTCAACCCCGCTCCATCCAGGCGTGGGCGAGGCTGAGGAAACCGGGGATGTCGATGGTTTCGGCGCGGGCGTCGGGGGCGATGGCCGCCGCGCGGCAGAGAGATTCGCCGCCGAGGCCGCGCAGGGACGCGCGGAGCATCTTGCGGCGCTGTCCGAAGGCGGCGGCGGTGACGGTCTCGAGGGCGGAGAGAGTGCGATCGTCGAGGCGGCTGGGCAGGGGACAGGCGCGGATGACCGCCGAGTCGACCTTGGGCGGCGGGGTGAAGGCGCGGGCGGGCGCCTCCAGGACCAGGTCGACCGCGCACAGGGCCTGGGCGAGCACGGACAGGCGACCATAGGCGCCCGAGCCCGGTGCGGCGACGATGCGCTGGGCGACCTCCTTCTGGAACATCAGGGTCATGCCGGCGGGCCGCCAGGCGCCCGTGAGCCATTTGATGAAGAGGGGCGTGCCGACGTTGTAGGGCAGGTTGGAGATGACCAGCGCTTGCGCCGGGAGGCCCGCCGCCGCGAGGAGGGAGGGCTCGTCGGCGGCGAGAGCGTCGGCCTGGATCACCGTCAGACGCCCCGGAGCGGCCGCGCCCAGGGCCTCGAGGATCGGAACGAACCGCGAGTCGGCCTCGATGGCGAGGACGCGGGCGCCGGCCTCCAGCAGGGCGCGGGTGAGGCCGCCGGGGCCCGGTCCGACCTCGACCACGGCTGCGCCGTCGAGGTCGCCGGCCAGGCGGGCGATCTTGCGGCAGAGGTTGAGGTCGAAGAGGAAGTGCTGTCCGAACCGCTTGTCGGCGCGCAGCCCCTCGGCGGCGAGGGCCTCGCGCAGGGGCGGAAGGGCGGTGAGGTCCGGTCCCGACCTCACCGCGTCTCGATGGTGGCCTGGTTGCGCAGGTCGCGCAGTTCGCGCTTGGCGATCATCGCCAGCTCCTGGCCGTAGAGCCGGTCCTCGATCTGGTCGTGGGTAAGCACGTTGGCGCCGCCCATGTGCTTGTCGCACACCGCGATCAGGTGAAGGCCGGCCTCGGTGCGGATGGGCTCGGAGATCTGGCCGGTCTGCATCTTGTCCACGGCGTCGCGGAAGCCGGGGGCGAGATCCTTGACCTCGGCCTCGCCGAGGTCGCCGGCCACCACGCCGGGCACCTTCGCCGCCTGCGCCTCGAGGCCGTCACAGCCGTGCAGGCGCGGGCGCAGCTCGTCCAGCTTGGCCGCTGCGGCGGAGGCCTGTTCGGCCGAGGCGTCCTTGGGCAGGGCGACGGCGGCCTGCTTGAGGCGCACCACCTCGGTGGCGCCGCCGGCGTGCCGGTCCTGCAGCAGGACGATGTAGACTCCGTCCTTCACCGTGATCGGGCTGGAAAGCTGGCCCGGCCGGAGGGCGTCGAGTGCGGTGTCGACTTCGGGCGGCATCTCGCCCTGGGTGATCCAGCCGACCTCGCCGCCGCTGGCCGCCGAGGGGGCGGCGGAGAACTGGCGGGCGACCGCCTGGAAGGGCGCGCCGTGCTGGATCTGGCTGATCAGCTGGGCGGCGCCATCCTGAGCCTGTTGCATGCCGCCGGCGCGGTTCGCGTCGATGAAGATCTCGCTGATCTGGAACTGCGGCTTGCCGGCTTCGGCTTCCTGCCGCTTCTGGAACGCCTTGACCTGGTCTTCGCCGATGGTGAGGCGCTGGCCGTAGCGGCCGCGGATCCAGCCCCGCCAGCTGATCTCCGCGCGGAGCTGGTCGCGGAAGGTCTGGGCGCCCACGCCCTGGGCGGCGAGCTGGGCCAGGAGCTGGCTGGCGCTGGTGTTGTTGGAGCGCGCGATGGAGGCGATCTCGTCGTCGACTTCGGCGTCGGAGGCGATGAGGTCGAACTTCTGCGTCTTCCCCTCGTCCCTGAGGTCCTGCATCTCCAGGCGTTCGTCGATCAGGGAGCGCACGGCCTCGCGCTGCAGCTCGGGCAGGTTCTGATCGGTGGGCTGAAGGCCGGAGGTGACGATCAGCAGGCGCATGCGCTGGACGATATCGTAGCTGGAGACGATGGCGTCATTGACGGTCACCACCACGCTCTCCGACATCAGGGGCTTGTCGGCGCCCTGATCGTCAGCGGCCGGAGCGTTGGCAGGGGTCAGGCCGGCGTCCTGGGCCCAGGCGCAGGCGCCCGATTGGGCGAGGACGAGCGCGGCGAGAGCCGCGACCGATGGCAACACACGCATGTCACGGTCTCTTGGGTGATGACGGGCTGGCGCCGAACGCGACCATGGGCCTCGAAACGGGAGGGGCAATGGGAAGGTTCTAACGTGTCGCGCCGATCGTGGCGAGCGAAAGGCGCACGACCACCGAGGTCGTCGGACCCAGGGTGCCGTTGAAGGTCTCGTTGTGGCGGTAGATCACCTCCACCCGGATGCACTCGTCGCGATAGACGAGGCCGAACTGCTGTTCCCGCCAGGCGCCCGAATCGACGATGGCGTAGGTGGTCACGCCCCAGTGTCGGGTAAAGAAGGTCTCGCCGTGCAGGTCGAGGCTGTTGAGGGGCTGTCCGTTGGGAGCGACCGGCTCCTTCAGGTAGGCGATGTAGCCGTCTACCCGCGGCATCTTGAAGCTGACCCCTGTCTCGAGGCGATTGACGTCGAAGTCGCCGGAGTTGAGCCGGAGGTTGGCGAACAGGCGCATGCCGTCGACGGGCGTCACGTCGGCGCCCAGGACATAGTCGGACAGGGCCGGCTGCAGGCCCGAATAGGCGGGGATGTTCGGATCGCTCTCGGCGCTGAACCGGCGGCCGAAGATGAAGTTTGCCGTGCGGCCGTCGTCGAGAATCACCGAGCCGCGGCCGCCCACGGTGATGGCCTGACCGCCTTCGTAGATGTCGTAGCCCGGGGACCTGTTGGGCTCGAAGAGGTTGGAGGGGTCCAGCTCGAAATCGGTGCTGTCCAGGTCCGGGATGCGGGGATCGAACTTCTGCACGTTCGCCACCGACGCCTGGACGATTGGCTCCAGGATGTAGGTCACGCCCGTCTGCTGCTTGATCAGCGGGTAGGAGAAGGTCGCCCCCAGCACGCCGAAGCCGCGCGGGATGGTCGCGGCCGGGCCGTCGGTGGGCGAGGGCGTGCCGGCGACGTTGTAGAGGTCGCCTCGGGCGTCGAGGAAGGGCTGCACCCGAAGGCCGTTGGAGAAGGTGAAGCTCGACTGCCAGTCGGCCTCGACCGTCGCGCGCCGGCTGTTCACGTCCGGCTCCAGCGGCTGGCCCGCCACGCCCACATTGGCCTGGGACTGAGCCTGGGTCAGGGCCACGGCGCTGCCGACGACGCGCAGGCGCCCGCCCAGGATCGCGTCTGGCGCCTCCCAGCGCCCCTCGATCAGGGGGGCGACGGTGGGCATGGTGCTCTGGACGTCGGTGGTGCGCAGGCCCTGAATGCTGATGGCCGCGACCGAGAGGTAGGAATTCTGGTCCTGCCGCACCGCGTCAAACTGCGAGATCAGGCGCCGGTCGTCGGGAACGTACAGCCCGCGGTCCACGAACACGTCGGAGACCGAATATTTGTCGAAGATCAGCGGATCGGAGGTTCTCTCGGCGGTGAAGCCCCAGGACCAGACATCGTTGATGTTGAATTCGCCGCTACCCAATACGAAGGCGTGGTTGCTATACGGTCCAAATCTGTCCCCGCCGGATGTAAAGTTCCTGTCGTAGGTATATCCAGCGCGAATATCGAGCAATCCAGAATAGAAGCGTGCGCGATAGTCGGTGACCAGGAACGGATTCACCCGCGCGTTGATCTGGGGCGTGATGGTGATGTCCTGGGACGGGGAAATCACCTGGTAATAGGGCTGCTCCCAGCTGAAGCCGCGGATTCCAGAGACGGTGACCTGTGGCACAAGGAACCCGGACTTACGGTCCGCAGTGGGATCGGGGGCGGGAAGCTTCGGGAAGTACAGCACGCCCACGCCAAGCACCTGAATCACGGCATGCTGGAAGGTGAGAGTCTTCCTGGCCCTGTTTTCCACTACCCGGCGCGCGCGAATCGACCAGGTCGGCCGCTTGTGAGTGGCTACGCAGACCTCGCAGGGGGTGTAGACCACCTTGTCGAAGACGGTGACGTCGGCGCTCTGGCGCTCGGTGCGCGCGGCGGCGATCTTCACGTCCTGGCCCATGCGGGTGGCGAAGCCGGCGGCGAAGCCCTGGCCCATCTCCTTGTCGAAGGTAATCTTGTCGGCGAACTGCGTGGCGCCGTTGGCCTGGACGATCCGCACGTGGCCGGTGGCGGTCACCTGGCCGGTCTGGGTGTCGTAGTCGAGAGTGTCGGCGCGGATGACGCGGCCCTTGTAGCGGGCCTCGACCTCGCCGGAGGCGGTCACGTGATGGCTCTGCTGGTCCTGCAGCAGGCTGTCGGCTTCGAGGTAGAATCCGTCCGCGCCCAGACCGTCGTCCGGCGCGGGCGCCGGCGGGGGCTTTGGCGGCGCGGCCATCGCCGACAGCGGCTTTCCATGCGCCGCGGCGGCGATGAGGCAGAGGGCCGCCCCGGCGAACAGGCCTTTACGCGTCAATGTCGTCCACGATCCCCGTTCACCGGCCCACCTCCGCGCGGCCGGCGCGACCCGCCCCATACACGCCGCCGGGGCCTTGGCGCAAAGCCGCGTTCGGGAGTTTTTCAGCCGTCCTCGGTGTAGCAGAGCACCGTGAGCCCCGCGAGCAGGGCGAGCAGGGGCGTCGCCCAGGCCGCGAGCAGGGGAGGCGCCTCCTCCGACGCGCCCAAGGCGCCGCAGAACTGGTTGAGGAAGAAGACGGCAAATCCCAGCGCCACGCCGGCGATGGCCAGCCGCGCGAGGTCGCCCAGGCGCGTGAGCCGAAGGGAGAAGGTCGCCGCCAGCACCGACATCGCCGCCAGCAGCAGGGGCATGGCGTAGAGCTGCTGCAGGCGCAGCCGGTACGGGGCCGACGAATAGCCCGCGAGCTCGGCGGCGCGGATGGTGCGGGGCAGGTCCCAGAAGCCCACAGCCCCCGGAGCGACGAACTTCTCCATCGCCGTGCGCCGGTCGAGGCTGGAGGGAATCGACAGCTGCTCGGAGCGCATCGAGGCCGAGCCTGGAGCCACTTCGCGGACGTGGGTGAGTCGCCAATAGCCCGGCATGAGGGTGGCCTGGTCGGCGTCGATCCGGCGGGAGAAGGCGGGCTGGCCGTCCGGCCCGGGACGCTGGATGAACATGGAGACGCCGCGCAGGCGGATCTGGTCGCCCAAGGTCTCATGGGCCCTGGCGTGGATGACGACCTGCTCGCCCTCGCGGGCCTGGCGCAACCAGAGCTCGGTGCGCGAGCCCGGGTTCTGACCCATGGCGGCGCGCTCGTCCTCGAAGGCGGCGTTGAGGCGGGCGGCGAGGGGATTGAGGGCGGCCACGGTGATGACGCCCACGGCGAAGGCCGCCATGGCCGCGGGGGTGACGAATCGCCAGGCCGACACTCCGGCGGCGCGCATGGCCACCAACTCGCTGCGCCGGTTGAGGGCGACGAACGCCCCCATGGCGCCGAAGAGAAACACGAACGGCAGCAGGGTGAGCATCACCGACGGCGACTTGAGCATCACCAGCTCGATCAGCTTGAAGAAGCCGATGTCGGAGCGTCCCCCGATCGTGCGCGAGAGCTCGACGAAGTCGACCAGCATGATCACCGAGGCGACCACCGCGAAGGCGGCGCCGACGCCCGCGAGAGTGCGGGCGAGGACGTAGAGCTGGAGGCGCGCCAAGGCCGGCTTCAGCTCATGCGGCCAGGCCGAGCCGCCGCTCCAGCCGCGCGGGGATCAGGCCCCTTGATCCGACCGGACGGCGTGGCGCGAACAGGATCAGGGCCGAAACCGCGGTGGCGGCCACGGGCGTGGCGTACTGCAGGATGTTGAGCGCGGGCGCCTGGCTGGCGATCCCCTGGATGGCGAAGCCCAGGGTGCGGGTGACGAGCGCCGCGGCGGCGACGATGCCGATGCGCGACCCATAGCCGATGCGGCTGAACTGGCCGCCGATCACCGCCGCCAGGGCCATGGCCATGAAGGCGAAGTTGTAGAGCGGGGCGGCGATGCGGGCGTGGCCCTCGGCCAGCATGGGGCGCACGTTGGCCGCGTCCCAGCTCTGGCGGGTGTCGGGGAAGAAAAGCTCGTGCGGAAAGCGGTCGGACAGCTTGTACCTCACCGCCGGCTCCTGGCCGATCAGGGGACGCAGGTCGAGCAGGTATTCGTCGAAAGAGAGGAAATTGAGGACGCCCGCCGGCGAGACCTCGGCGTTGGTTCCGCGCCACATCTGCAGCATCGGCGCCCCGGCGCGGGTGCTGAGC
This sequence comes from Caulobacteraceae bacterium, assembly GCA_036276055.1. Lineage (GTDB taxonomy): Bacteria > Pseudomonadota > Alphaproteobacteria > Caulobacterales > Caulobacteraceae > Acaudatibacter. The sequence continues at coordinate 27,187 of DATBEN010000068.1, read as the reverse complement.
CGGCCCTCCCGGGCCGTGATGGTGGTGTCGCGCCCATCGGCGGCCATGTGGTCGATGAAGAGGTTATGGAACAGGCCGTCCTCGTCCATCGACTGGGCGTAGACGGTCAGGCCCTTGGCCGGATGAGTGAAGCTGCCGGGCTTGATCATGCTGGTGGCGAGGTCCGTGCGCACCGCCAGGAGGGTGTCGCGCAGGGCCCGGTAGGCGAGGGGCTGGACCCACTGGCTGATCACCAGGGAGATCAGAGCGATGATGGCCGCCAGGCGCATCGCCGGGGCGATCACCCGCCAGCGGCTGAAACCGGCGGCGAAGCAGACGATGATCTCGTTTTCGGTGTGCAGCCGGTTCACCGCCACCAGGGCGGCGACGAGCACGGCGACCGGAAGGATGAGGACGATCAGCTGGGGCATGGCCAGGATGATGATCTTGGCGAAGATCAGCGGGCTCTGGCGGTCCTGCACCAGGATCGAGATGGACGACAGGGCCTGGCTCAGCACGGCTACGGCGATCAGCGCCGCCGCGGCGAACAGCGTCGGTCCCAGGAGCTGTCGGAAAAGATAGCGCTCGATCAGGCGCATGGAGATGACGTCGGGCCCATGGCTCGAGCAGGCCCCGGTGTGGGCATGCCCCTCTGTACCCCCCGCCCCGCCGCTGAGACAACCTCGACCGTCAGCATGCCGCGCTCCGTCTTTGGACCGCGGGGCCCGGACACCCAGCGCGACAAATCCGCCAAGGCGCGCTCGTCACCCTTCCGCTTCCACGCAATGCGCAATGCGCCGACGGCCCATCGGCTGCAAGCGGAGCTCAACCGTATTGGATGTGCGTGCGACCGCGAGCCGTGTCGATCGGGAGATTATCGCGCCTTCGGCGCATTCAGGCGGGAGGCGCGGAGGCCTGGGTGGTGGGGCCGAAGGTCGATTCGAAGGCGGCGCGGAGGGCGGCGTCGGCGCGGTCGAGGGTGGCGGGGACGCCGAGGTCGGCGAGGCTGGTGACGCCGTGCTCGCGGATGCCGCAGGGGACGATGCCCTCGAAGTGGCAGAGGTCCGGGGCGACGTTGAGGCTGATCCCGTGCAGGCTGACCCAGCGGCGCAGGCGCACGCCGATGGCGGCGATCTTGTCCTCCCGCGGCGGGGTGGTGCGCTCCACCCAGACCCCGACCCGGCCCGGCCGCACCGCGCCCGCAACGCCAAGCTCGTCCAGGGCGGCGATGATCCAACTTTCCAGGGCCGCAACGAAGGCGCGCACGTCGCGCTGGCGCGCGCGCAGGTCGAGCATGACGTAGGCCACCCTCTGGCCGGGCCCATGATAGGTGTACTGTCCGCCTCGGCCGCTCTCGAACACCGGGAAGCGGTCGGCGACGAGAAGGTCGGTCGCCTTGGCCGAGACGCCGGCGGTGTAGAGCGGCGGATGCTCCAGCAGCCACACCACCTCCTCCGCCTCGCCCGCGGCGATGGCTTCGGCGCGGCGCGCCATGGCGGCCAGGGCGTCGGGGTAGGCGACGGGGCCGGAAGTGACCGCCCAGCCGGCCGGATGGCCGTCGGCGCGAGCGAAGAGGGCGGGGCGGGCGGCGGCGATGGAGGTCATGGCGAAGCGATCAGGATGTGGGGCGTCCGGATGTCCGTGCAAAGCGCGCCTTCACAAGGCCACGGCGTTTTGCTAACCCCCCGCGCTCGGCACGGGCGGTCGTGGCGGAATTGGTAGACGCGCAGCGTTGAGGTCGCTGTGGGGCAACCCGTGGAAGTTCGAGTCTTCTCGACCGCACCATCCTGCTTCGCCCTGCGGGCTTCGCAGGACAAGTCCTGCAGTTTGCAGTCGAAGCAGGATGCCCTTCGAAGCGCGGAGCGAAGTAGGGCGACTCGCCCTGCGGGCTTCGCAGGACAGGTCGTGCCGATACAGTCGAAGCAGGGCGCCCTTCGAAGCGCGCAGCGCGGAGCAGGGCTCTCGCCGTTCGCGGTCAGGCCTGTTAGAGCGCCACGATGATTCCGAACCATGGCCCGGTGATGGATTTCGGCCTCGGCGAGACCGCCGAGGCGATCCGCGAGACCACGGCCAGGTTCGCCGCCGACCAGATCGCCCCGATCGCCGCCCGCATCGACGCCGACAACGCTTTCCCGCGCGAGCTGTGGCGGCCGATGGGAGAGCTCGGCCTGCACGGGATCACCGTCGAGGAGGAGTTCGGCGGCCTTGGACTCGGCTACCTCGAGCATGTGGTGGCGATGGAGGAAGTCTCGCGCGCCTCGGCCTCGGTCGGCCTCTCGTACGGCGCCCACTCGAACCTCTGCGTGAACCAGATCCGCCGGTGGGGCTCGGAGGAGCAGAAGCGCCGCTATCTGCCCAGGCTGATCAGCGGCGAGCACGTGGGCGCACTGGCCATGAGCGAGCCCCAGGCGGGCTCCGACGTGATTTCCATGCAGCTGCGCGCCGACCACCGGGGCGATCGGTACATCCTCAACGGGACGAAGTTCTGGATCACCAACGGCCCGCACGCGGACGTGGTGGTGGTCTACGCCAAGACCGATCCCCAGGGCGCGAGCCGCGGTGTGACGGCCTTCATCGTCGAGAAGGGGTTCGCCGGCTTCTCCTGCTCGCGCAAGCTGGACAAGATCGGCATGCGCGGGTCGGACACCGGAGAGCTGGTGTTCGAGGACTGCGAGGTCCCCGAGGAGAATGTCCTGGGCCCCGAGAACGGCGGCGCCGGGGTGCTGATGAGCGGGCTCGACTATGAGCGCACAGTGCTCTCCGCCGGGCCTCTGGGGATCATGCAGGCCTGCATGGACGCCGTGCTGCCTTATGTACGCGAGCGCCAGCAGTTCGGCCGCCCGATCGGCTCGTTCCAGCTCATGCAGGGCAAGATCGCCGACATGTACGTCGCCCTCAACTCGGCGCGAGCCTACGTCTATGCGGTAGCGAAGGCCTGTGACGCCGGCCATACCACGCGGTTCGATGCGGCCGGGGCGATTCTCCTGGCCAGCGAAAACGCGGTGCGCGTTTCGCTAGAGGCGATCCAGGCGCTCGGCGGGGCGGGTTACCTCAAGGACTTCCCGGTGGAGCGCTACCTGCGCGACGCCAAGCTCTACGACATCGGCGCGGGCACCAACGAGATCCGCCGCTATCTGATTGGCCGCGAGCTGGTCGGCGCCTGATGGGCCGCAGAGGGCGGGCATTCACGGCGGGAATGCTCGCGGCGTTGGCGGCAGCGCCGGCGCTGGCGACGTGCCCGATCGGCCTCAAGCCGCTGCGCACGGCCCAGATGGTGTTCGGCCGCGACATCGGTGAGAAGCGCGGGGTGAGCGAGGCCGACTGGCAGGGCTTCATCGATCGCGAGGTGGCCACGAGGTTCCCCTCGGGCTTCACCGTGATGGACGCCATCGGCCAATGGCGCGACGAGGACGGCAGGCACGTGCGGGAGCCCTCCAAGGTGCTGCTGATCGTGCTCTCCGGCGCCCCTCACGAGGGCGAGCGTCTCGCCGGCCTCGCCCGCGCCTACAAGCACCAGTTCCACCAGCAGAGCGTACTGCTGATGGAACAGGCCGCCTGCGCCACCTTCTGAGGCACCTTCTGAGGTGTCGCCACCTTCTGAGGTTGCGCCCCAGGGGGCGCGCGCGTACGCTTTTGTTTGTCCAACAGCCGGAAAGGAGGGTTGCCAAGATGACTGTCATCCAGCGCGCCGCCCTCCAAGGCGTCGCCGGCCAGGAGGCCTGAGCGCTTCCTCGGGGTCGGCGGCGAAACCGCAACCGACTGTCCGAGGATGGACTCCCTTGATCGAGGAATTTGGCTGGAGCGAGCAGCTCCGGCGCCAGTTCGCGCCTTTCGCGGCGCGAGGACTGCAACCCGCCCGCGTGACCGTGCAGCAGCGCGGCCTCTTCACCCTGGCCGCGCCCGACGGCGAACTTCACGGCCGCATCGCCGGCAGGCTCGCGCACGACGCCGCTCCCGGAGCGCTGCCCGTCGCAGGCGACTGGGTGGCGATCGCCGCGCGGCCGGCCGAGGGCGCGGCGACCATTCACGCGGTGCTGCCGCGGCGGACCGCCTTCATCCGCCGCGCCGCGGACACCATCCAGGATGCGCAGATCGTCGCCGCCAACGTCGACGTCGCCTTCCTGGTCGCGGCGCTGAACGGCGATTTCAACCACCGGCGGCTGGAGCGCTACCTCGCCGCCGCCCGCGAGAGCAGCGTCCAACCGGTCGCGCTGCTGACCAAGGCCGATCTCACCGACGACGTCGAGGCGGCGCTGGCTTCGGGCAGGGCCGTTTGCGGCGACGCGCCGGTGCTGGCGGTGTCGGCACAGACGGGCGAGGGGATGGAGGCCCTGGCCGCTTGGCTCGCGCCGGGCCTGACCTTTGTCCTCCTCGGATCGTCCGGAGCGGGCAAGTCCACCCTGGTCAACGCCCTGGCCGGGCGCGAGCTGATGGCCACCGGCGCGGTGCGCGAGGACGACGCGAGGGGTCGGCACACGACCACGTACCGCGAGCTCGTGCGCCTGCCCGGCGGCGCCCTGGTGCTAGACACGCCTGGCATGCGCGAGCTCGGCCTGCTCGACGCGGGGGCTGGGGTCGCCTCGACGTTCGAGGACATCGAGGCCCTGGCGGCGCGCTGCCGCTTCCGCGACTGCCGGCATGGGGACGAGCCGGGCTGCGCCGTCCGCGGCGCCCTCGAAGCGGGCGAACTCGATCCGGGCCGCTGGCGCGGTTTCGACAAGCTCCGCCGCGAGACCGCCCACTTCGAACGCCGCGAGGATCCGATCGCGCGGGAGGCGGAGCGCCGCAAGTGGATCGCCGTCCACAAGGCCCACCGCGCCCGCCGACGATCGCAGGAGGATTGGGGCTGAGCGGTGACGACCTGGCGCCGGCTGCAGGAATCGAACCCGCGACCTTCGCTTTACAAGAGCGCTGCTCTACCAACTGAGCTAAGCCGGCCAGGACCTTTCGGCGGCGCGCTTATCGCCCGGCCGGGGCTGGCCGGCAACCAGGGTGAGCGCGGCCGGACTGGCGGGGGAAGCGTCGGAACGCCTATATGCGCGCTCCTTCAAACCTCAGCTCGGCGAGAGCCCGCCGCAAGAGAGCCATGGCCCGCATCCTCATCACCTCGGCGCTGCCGTACATCAACGGGATCAAGCACCTGGGGAACCTCGCGGGCTCGATGCTGCCGGCGGATATCTACGCCCGCTTCCAGCGCGCACGGGGTCACCAGACCGTCTACATCTGCGCCACGGACGAGCACGGCACGCCGGCGGAGCTGGCGGCGCAGGCGGCCGGCCAGGACGTCTTCACCTATTGCGAGGAGCAGCACCGGGTCCAGCACGACCTGGGTCGGCGCTTCGGCCTGTCGTGGGATTGGTTCGGGCGGTCCTCATCGCCAGCCAATGCACGCCTGACCCAGCACTTCGCCCACGTGCTGGAGGACAACGGCTTCATCGAGGAGCGGACCGACCGGATGCTCTATTCGGTGGACGACGGCCGGTTCCTGCCCGACCGCTACGTCGAGGGGATCTGCCCGGTGTGCGGCTACGAGAAGGCGCGGGGCGACCAGTGCGACAACTGCGGTTCGCTGCTGGACCCGGTCGACCTGAAAGAGCCCTATTCGGTCATCTCCGGCAGCCGCAACATCGAGCTGCGCGAAACGCGCCACCTCTATCTGTTGCAGTCCAACCTACAGGACCGCATCCGCACGTGGGTCGATTCGAAGCCGGACTGGCCACAGCTCGCTCGCTCGATCGCCTACAAGCATCTCGACGAGGGGCTGATCGACCGCGGGATCACCCGGGACCTCGCCTGGGGCGTGCCGGTGACGCGCGGCGGCCAGCCGCGCACGGGTTTCGAGGGGAAGGTCTTCTACGTCTGGTTCGACGCGCCCATCGAGTACATCGCCGCGACCCAGGAGTGGGCGGACGATGTGGGGCAGGACTGGCGGGCCTGGTGGCGCACCGACGCCGGCGCGGACGACGTCCGCTACGTCCAGTTCATGGGCAAGGACAATGTCGCCTTCCACACGGTGAGCTTCCCCGCGACCCTGATCGGTTCGGGCGAGCCGTGGAAGACGGTGGACACGCTCAAGGCGTTCAACTGGCTCAACTGGTACGGCTCCCAGTTCTCGACCTCGCAGAAGCGCGGGATCTTCATGGACGCCGCCCTGGAGATTCTGCCGCCCGACTGCTGGCGCTGGTACCTGACGGCCAACTCGCCGGAGCACTCCGACAGCGCCTTCACCTTCGACCAGCTGGTCGCGGCGGTGAACCGCGACCTCGCCGACGTGCTGGGCAACTTCGTCAACCGCATCCTCAAGTTCGCCGAGGCGCGGTTCGGCGGGGTCGTCCCTGCCGGAGGCGAGCCCGGTCCGCTCGAGGCGAAGCTGTTCGCCGAGGTGGGCGCCCGGCTGGAGGAGCTAACGGCGCAGTTCGAGGCGATCGAGGTGCGCAAGAGCGCCCAGGCCCTGCGCGCCCTGTGGGTGCTCGGCAACGAGTACCTGCAGGAGGCCGCGCCGTGGTCGGCGATCCGCACCGACCCGGAGCGGGCGGCGGTGGTCGTGCGCACGGCGATCAACCTCGTGGCCCTCTATTCGCGGATCAGCGCTCCGGTGATCCCTTTCGCCGCCGAGGCGATGGCGCTGGCGGTGGGCGAGACCTATCCGCCGACCTGGCCTTCGACCGACGCCTCGGCGGAGCTTTCACGCGTGCCGGCGGGCCGGCCGATCAGCGTCCCGCCGATCCTGTTCTCGAAGATCGAAGACGCCGACGTGGCCGCATGGTCGGAGCGCTTCGGCGGGGGCTGAGCGCGCTCATCGCGTCCGGGCCTGCTGGGCGGCGTAGAGGGCCACGGCGGCCGCTGCGGAGACGTTGAGGCTCTCGAAGCCGCCGCTCATGGGGATGCGGGCGAGGACGTCGCAGTGCTCGCGCACCAGCCGGCGCAGGCCCTCGTCCTCCGAGCCGAGGACAAGGGCGGTGGGGCCGCCGTCGAGCACTTCGTCCAGCGTGGCTTCCCCCGCGGCGTCCAGCCCCACGGCGCGCCAGCCGGCGGCCTCGAGCCTCTCGAGGGCGCGGGCGAGGTTCACCTCGCGGGCATGGGGGATGCGCTCGATCGCTCCGGCCGCGGCCTTGGCCGCCGCTCCGGCGAGGGGCGGCGCGTGGCGGTCTTGCAGCACGACGCCGCGGACGCCGAAAGCGGCGGCGCTACGGAAGATGGCGCCGATGTTCTGCGGGTCGGTGACCTGGTCCACCACCACGATGACGCCCTGGGCGGGCCTGGCGAGATCGTCCAGGGCCACGGCAGCGAGGGGTTCGATCTTCAGCGCCACGCCCTGATGGACCGCGACGCGGCCAAGAGCCCGGTCGATGGCGCCCGCGTCTGCGACCTCCGGGACGATTCGGCCGCCCAGGCGCGCCTCCAGGGTCCGGGCGCGGTCCGCCGTGGCGAGCAGGCGCGCCGGAGCGGAACGGGCGGGATTGTCGAGTGCGGCGAGGACGGCGTGCCAGCCCCACAGCCAGCCGCCGGCGTCCGTTTCGCCGCGGTTGCGAGGCGGGCGCTTGTCGTTGCGTCGATGGGGGTGGGCCACTATAGAGCGTGCTCCGTTTCCGAGAGGGTCGCTGCGGCAGCCTTAAGGAGGCGGTCCGACAGCCTTCGCGTAGGGGGAATGTCCCGAGCGGCAAAGGGGGCGGACTGTAAATCCGCTGGCGTACGCCTTCGTAGGTTCGAGTCCTACTTCCCCCACCACGCGATGTCGGCGGTTCCGGGCTCGGCCCGACAGGCGATGCGGCGCGGGTATAGCACAATGGTAGTGCAGCAGCCTTCCAAGCTGAGGATGCGGGTTCGATTCCCGCTACCCGCTCCAGCCGCGAGGTCGTTTCGGGCTGTCTTTGCGGCCGCGCTCCGTTAGCGTCGCGCCACTCGTCGTCGGCCTGGAGAGCGGGATGCGAATCGGCGCGATCGCGCTCGTGGCTTGGCTGACGGCTCCCGCGCTCGTCGCCGCCCGCGGCGCGCAGGCGGCCAGCGCCCTGGAGATCCGCGGCGCCGCCATGCGCGTGGCGATCGTTCCTGAGCGCCGGCCGGACGTCCGGGTGGTCGTCCTGCGCACCAATCCCAGGCTTCCCATTCGCATCCGCGCCGCCGGCGGCCGAATCATCATCACCGGCGACGTGAGCCGTCGCGTGCGCGCTTGCGGGCAGCACGGCATCGACCTGTGGGGTCGCGGCGACGTGGCCTATGACGCCTTGCCATTCGTGGTCGTGCGTACGCCGCTGGCCGTCCGGGTGTCCGCCGGCGACGCCGTCTTTGGCGTGATCGGCCGCAGCGCCAGCGTGGATTTCACCAACAAGGGCTGCGGCAACTGGACCATCGCCAATACCAGGGGTCGGCTTCGGCTCGACCAGGCGGGGGCGGGAGAGAGCCGCGCCGGATCGGCCGGTTCCGGCGACCTCTCGGTGGCCGGGTCCGGGCGCATCGCCGTACTGAGCCTCGGCAAAGGGATGATGGCGGTCTCCAGCGGCTCGGGCGACATCGCCGTGGATCAGGCGTCCGGAACGATGGACGTGCGGATCGCCGGCACCGGCGATGTGACGGTGGCGGCGGGCGCTGTGACGCACATGGAGGCCTCCATCGCCGGGTCGGGCAATATCCACATGGAGGGCGTGGCCCAGAGCCTCAACGCCTCTGTGACCGGCTCGGGAGACGTGCTCGTCAAGCATGTGACGGGTCCGGTGACTCGACGGGTGTTCGGGCCCGGCTCGATCCGTGTCGAGCCCTGAAGCCTCCGGCCGGGCGCGACCGTGGCTCCCTGGACGGCGGCCGTGGGCGCCGCCGCCGGCGTCGTTGTTCTGCTGATTGCGAGCCGCCGCTGGCCGGCGCCCGACTGGCCGGGCGAGCGCGCGGGATGGTCAGGGAGGGGAAGGGGCTTGCTCCTGGGCCTGGCGGCGGGCCTCGGGGGCATGGCGGCGATCGAACTGACGCTGGCGTTGCTGGGCGTGGCCGGCCTGCGCCGCGGTCCCTGGCCGCCCGAGCCAGGGGCGGCGGCGGGATGGGCGCTCACCGCGCTGCTGATCGCCGGCGCGCAGGAAGGGTGGATGAGGGGCTGGGCGCTGGCGTGGCTGACCAAGCGCTGGGGCTTCTGGCGCGCCGCGACCGTCACCAGCGGCGCCTTCGTCCTGTTGCACGCCGAGCCGGGCGTCGTGGTCCTGCCGGCCCCGCTCCTGCTGGCGGGCGCCGCAGGACTGTTCCTGTTCGGCCTCGCCGCGGCGGCGAGCGTGAGGGCCTCCGGCTCAATCGCCTGGGCGGCAGGCGCGCACGCGGGTTGGGATTATGTCGGGGGCTTTCTCATCGGCGCGCCGGCCTACGGGTGGGCGCCGGGTCCGGGCTGCCTGCTGACCTTGACGCCGCGCGGCGACCTGGGCTGGCTCGCCGGTGGGGCGTTCGGCCCGGAGGCGAGCCCCGCAGCCATACTGATGCTCGGCGCGGCGGCGTGCGCGTGGTTGCGGGCGCGACCCGGGCGCGGGGCAAGCCATTGACGGGAGGCGGCTTGGCGTCTATGTCGCGCGCTCGTTTTCGAGGGCTCGCCGAGAGGCTGGCCCTGGTGGACAGCCGAAGTTGCGCGGGCCGCTCACAGTCCGACGCGCCGGAACCCTCTAAAGGTTTCGGCGCATTTGGTGTTCCCCGGGGGCGGGCGATCGCGGGGAAGGCCCCCGGCCGCACTCATCTTCCTTCACGCCGCGGCGCTCGTTAGAGCCGCCCCGGCCGATCAAGTCGAAAGGTCTCGATGCCGACCGTCAACCAGCTGATCCGCAAGCCGCGCGCGAGCAAGGTCGTGCGTAACAAGGTGCCGGCGCTGAAGGGCTCTCCGCAGCGGCGCGGCGTCTGCACGCGGGTCTATACGGTGACGCCTAAGAAGCCGAACTCCGCCCTGCGGAAGGTCGCCAAGGTGCGCCTGACCTCGGGCATCGAGGCGGTGTGCTACATCCCCGGCGAAGGTCACAACCTGCAGGAGCACTCGGTCGTCCTGATCCGCGGCGGCCGGGTGAAGGACCTTCCGGGCGTGCGCTACCATATCCTCCGCGGCGTGCTGGACACCCAGGGCGTCAAAGACCGCAAGCAACGTCGCTCGCTCTACGGCGCCAAGCGACCCAAGTAACAACAGCGCCGGGCGACGCCCGGTGTCAGCCAGAAGAGAAAGTCGAAGCCGCTCATGTCCCGCCGCCGCCGCGCCGAAAAACGCGATGTTCTTCCCGACCCCAAGTTCGGGGATGTCGTTCTGACGAAGTTCATGAACTACGTCATGTACGAGGGAAAGAAGGCGGTCGCCGAGAACATCATCTACGGCGCCTTCGACATCATCGAGAGCAAGCGGCGCGACCAAGGCCCGCTGGACACGTTCCACGGGGCGCTCGAGAACGTCTCGCCGTCGGTGGAAGTGCGTTCGCGCCGGGTTGGCGGCGCCACCTATCAGGTCCCGGTCGAGGTGCGTCCTGAGCGCCGTCGCGCCCTGGCCATCCGCTGGCTGGTGACCGCCGCGCGCAAGCGGGGCGAAAACACCATGACCGAAAAGCTTGCGGGCGAATTGCTTGACGCCTCGAACAATCGCGGAGCCGCGGTCAAGAAGCGTGAAGACACGCACAAGATGGCCGAGGCCAACCGCGCCTTCTCGCACTACCGCTGGTGATACCCCATATGAGGGGCGCGACGACCGGCGCGCCCTTCTCCGCGCCAGCGGTTTGATATAGACCGCGCGCGCCGCAAGCGCTCCAAAAGTTCACCCCTTTATCGGAAGAGCCTTCAGGCCCATACGAGCCATGCCCCGCACAACCGACATCAAGGACTACCGCAACTTCGGCATCATGGCGCACATCGACGCCGGAAAGACGACGACGACCGAGCGGATCCTTTATTACACCGGCAAGAGCCACAAGATCGGCGAAGTTCACGATGGCGCCGCCACGATGGACTGGATGGAACAGGAGCAGGAGCGGGGGATCACTATCACCTCTGCCGCCACCACAGCCATGTGGAAGGGCAAGCGCCTGAACATCATCGACACGCCCGGCCACGTGGACTTCACGATCGAAGTCGAGCGCTCGCTGCGCGTGCTTGACGGCTGCGTCGCGGTTCTCGACGGCAACCAGGGTGTGGAGCCCCAGACCGAGACCGTCTGGCGCCAGGCCGACCGCTACGACGTCCCGCGCGTGGTGTTCGTCAACAAGATGGACAAGATCGGCGCCGACTTCGACAAGTGCGTCGAGTCGATCCGTGACCGCCTGGGTGTGAAGGCTGTGCCGATCCAACTGCCGATCGGCTCGGAAAGCACGTTCAAGGGAATCATCGACCTGATCCGCATGAAGGCCGTGGTCTGGGAGAGCGAGGGCCTGGGCGCGAACTATCACGACGAAGAGATCCCGGAGGACCTCAGGGCCGGCGCCGACGAGGCGCGCCACTTCATGGTCGAGAACGCCGTCGAACTCGATGACGAGGCGATGGAGTCCTACCTCAACGGCGAGGATCCGTCGGAAGAGCAGCTGAAGGGCTGCATCCGCAAGGCCGTGCTCACGGGCGCCTTCTATCCGGTGCTGTGCGGCTCTGCGTTCAAGAACAAGGGCGTGCAGCCCCTGCTCGACGCGGTCGTGGACTACCTGCCCTCGCCGGTCGACATCCCGCCGACGCCCGGCCTCGACTACAAGACCGAAGCGGCGGTCGTCCGTCACGCCTCGGACGACGAGCCGCTGGCCGTGCTCGCGTTCAAGATCATGGACGACCCGTTCGTCGGCTCGCTGACCTTCTGCCGGATCTATTCGGGCAAGCTGGAAAGCGGCATGGGCCTGCTGAACTCCACGCGCGACCGCAAGGAGCGGGTGGGGCGGATGCTGCAGATGCACTCGAACAACCGCGAGGACATCAAGGAAGCCTTCGCCGGCGACATCGTCGCCCTGGCTGGCCTGAAGGACACGCGCACCGGCGACACCCTGTGCGACCCGAACAAGAGCCCGATCCTGCTCGACAAGATGGACTTCCCCGAGCCCGTCATCGAGATCGCCATCGAGCCCAAGTCCAAGGCCGACCAGGAAAAGCTGGGAGTCGCCCTGCAGAAGCTGGCGGCCGAGGACCCGACGTTCCGCGTCAACACCGACCAGGAGAGCGGCCAGACTATCCTTCGCGGCATGGGCGAGCTGCACCTGGACATCAAGGTCGACATTCTGCGCCGCACCTACAAGGTCGACGCCAATATCGGCCAGCCGCAGGTCGCCTACCGCGAGACCCTGGGTCGCAAGACGGAGATCAACTACACCCACAAGAAGCAGACTGGCGGTTCGGGCCAGTTCGCCGAGGTGAAGATCATCTTCGAACCGGGCGAGCCGGGCTCCGGCTATTCGTTCGAAAGCAAGATCGTCGGCGGAACCGTGCCCAAGGAATACATCCCGGGCGTGGAAAAGGGCCTGCTGAACGCCAAGGACAACGGCCTGCTGGCGGGTTTCCCGGTGATCGACTTCAAGGCCACCCTTGTGGACGGCAAGTACCACGACGTCGACTCCAGCGTCCTGGCGTTCGAGATCGCCGGCCGCGCGGCGTTCCGCGAACTGCGGGACAAGGCCCACCCCAAGCTGCTCGAGCCGATCATGAAGGTCGAAGTGACCACGCCCGAGGACTACGTCGGCGACGTGATCGGCGACCTGAACTCGCGGCGCGGCATGATCCAGGGCACCGACCAGCGCGGCAACGCGCAGGTGATCCTGGCGCACGTCCCGCTGGCCAACATGTTCGGCTATGTGAACACCCTGCGCTCGATGAGCCAGGGCCGGGCGGCCTTCCACATGGAATACGACCACTACGAGGCGGTGCCGCAGGCCGTCGCCGACGAAGTGGTCAAGAAGTACGCTTGACCTCCTTTCATCCACCCCAAACTGTAACGCAAAGAAGAAGCCCCCTTCGGGCTGGAGCTCTGAAAAATGGCCAAGGCTAAGTTCGAACGTAACAAGCCGCACTGCAACATCGGTACGATCGGCCACGTCGACCACGGGAAGACGACGCTGACCGCCGCCATCACCATGACGCTGGCCAAGAGCGGCGGCGCCACGGCGATGAAGTACGAGGACATCGACGCGGCGCCGGAAGAGAAGGCGCGTGGCATCACGATCAATACCGCCCACGTCGAGTATGAGACGGCGAACCGTCACTACGCGCACGTCGACTGCCCCGGCCACGCCGACTACGTGAAGAACATGATCACCGGCGCGGCCCAGATGGACGGCGCCATCCTGGTGGTGTCCGCCGCCGACGGTCCGATGCCGCAGACCCGCGAGCACATCCTCCTGGCCCGCCAGGTTGGCGTGCCGGCCCTGGTCGTGTTCCTCAACAAGGTCGACATGGTCGATGACGAGGAACTGCTCGAGCTTGTCGAGATGGAAGTGCGCGAGCTGCTCTCCAGCTACAACTTCCCCGGTGACGACATCCCGATCGTCAAGGGCTCGGCCCTGGCGGCCGTCGAAGGCAAGACCCCCGACATCGGCGAAAAGGCGATCCTCGAGCTGATGGCCCAGGTCGACGGCTACATCCCGCAGCCGGAGCGTCCGGTGGACCTGCCGTTCATGATGGCGGTGGAAGATGTGTTCTCCATCTCCGGTCGCGGCACCGTCGTGACCGGCCGGGTCGACCGGGGCGTGATCAAGGTCGGCGAGGAAGTCGAGATCGTCGGCCTGCGCGCCACCCAGAAGACCACCTGCACCGGTGTCGAGATGTTCCGCAAGCTGCTCGACCAGGGCCAGGCCGGCGACAACGTCGGCGTGCTCCTGCGCGGCACCAAGCGGGAAGACGTCGAGCGTGGCCAGGTGCTGTGCAAGCCCGGCTCGATCACCCCGCACACCAAGTTCGTGGCGGAAGCCTACATCCTCACCAAGGAAGAGGGCGGCCGCCACACGCCGTTCTTCTCCAACTACCGTCCCCAGTTCTACTTCCGCACCACCGACGTGACCGGCGTCATCAAGCTGAAGGAAGGCGTGGAAATGATCATGCCGGGCGACAACGCCGAGCTGGACGTCGAACTGATCACGCCGATCGCCATGGAGGAGAAGCTCCGCTTCGCCATCCGTGAAGGCGGCCGGACGGTCGGCGCAGGCGTCGTCGCGAAGATCGTCGAGTAAGCTTAAGGGGGATCCCTCCCCTTCTGGGGAGGGTGTCGCGCCGCAGGCGCGACGGGTGGGGAATGCCGGGGACACACACCATGATCCGGCTCTTTCCCCATAGTTCCCCACCCGATCTCGCTACGCTCGACCACCCTCCCCGGAAGGGGAGGGACAGCAGGGGGCAAGGGTTCTCGAAGGGCGGCCCTCCCTTGCGGTGGAAGGGCCGTGTATGATCTACCGTCCGGCGCTTGCGCCGAACGTAGGAGTGTAGCTCAGCTGGTAGAGCATCGGTCTCCAAAACCGAGGGTCGTGGGTTCGAGTCCCCCCACTCCTGCCACTATATCTGTCCGGGGAGGGGGCGCGGCCGGCGGTCGGCGCGCTCAAGTCGAAGGCCCCGGCGAGCCATGAAAAGAGTTGGAAGGCCCCCGATGGCCAAGGACCAGAACCTCGTGCAGACCCCGGTGCGTCGTCGCCCGGCAGCCGCGTCGGCGGCTTCCGCGCCGGCGCTGGCCGCACCGAAGAAGCCGTTCTCGCCGGTTCAGTTCCTGCGCGAGGTCCGCGCCGAGGCTCGCAAGGTCACTTGGACCAGCTGGAAGGAGACCTGGATCACCTCGGTGATGGTCGCCATCATGGTCATCCTCACCGCCCTGTTCTTCTCGGGCCTGGACGCCGTCCTCAGCTTCGTCATGCGCAGCGTGCTGAAGCTGGCCAACGCCGGCTAGGACTTCCCGGAGCCTCCATTCCTATGAACGATACGCACCTCCATCCGTCCAATCCGAACCACAAGTGGTACATCGTCCACGCCTACTCGAATTTCGAGAAGAAGGTGGCCGACAGCATCCGCGAGCAGGCGCGCAACCAGGGCCTCGACGACTCCTTCTCCGAGATCCTGGTCCCGACCGAGGACGTGGTGGAGATCCGGCGCGGCCGTAAGATCAATTCCGAGCGGAAGTTCTTCCCCGGCTACGTCCTGGTGAAAATGGACCTGTCCGACGAGGCCTATCATCTGGTGAAGAACACGCCGAAGGTGACGGGCTTCCTGGGCAGCGGTTCCAAGCCCATGCCCGTCTCCGAGCGGGAGGTGGCGCGGATCATCGGCGCCATCGAGGAAGGGGTCGAGCGGCCCAAGCCCACCGTGCGCTTCGAGATCGGCGAATCCGTGCGTGTTACCGACGGCCCGTTCGCCAGCTTCAACGGATCGGTGGAACAGGTCGACGAGGACCGCGCCCGTCTGCGCGTCACCGTCTCCATCTTCGGCCGGGCCACGCCGGTCGAGCTCGAATACGGCCAGGTCGAGAAGATCTCCTAGTCTTTCTGGACTTCGGGGTGTAAGAGCGCCGGCTTCCGCGCTGGCGACGGCGTTTTCGTAAAACCGTGGGAGGGGCGCCACCCCGGACCACGGCTTCTTGGGGCGGTCCTGCCGCCCTCGTGAGGAGTCACATGGCCAAAAAGATCCTGGGCTACATCAAGCTCCAGGTGAAGGCGGGTTCTGCCACGCCTTCGCCGCCCATCGGCCCCGCGCTCGGTCAGCGCGGCGTCAACATCATGGGCTTCTGCAAGGAGTTCAACGCCCGCACCGAGAACGTGCCCAAGGGGACGCCCCTGCCGACGGTGATCACTGTCTACCAGGACAAGAGCTTCACCTTCGTTACCAAGACCCCGCCGGCGACCCACTTTCTGAAGGAAATCATCGGCCTGAAGTCCGGGTCGGGCAAGACCGGCCGCGAGTTCGTCGGCTCGGTGACGCGCGCCCAGCTGCGCGAGATCGCTGAAAAGAAGATGAAGGACCTCAACGCAAACGACCTGGACGCGGCTGCGCGCATCATCGAGGGGTCCGCGCGCGCCATGGGCCTTCGCGTGGTCGAGGAGGCCTGAAGAACATGGCAAAGCTCCCCAAGCGCGAACAGGCCTGGTCGGGTGACCGCCAGGCGACCCACCCGCTGGCCCAGGCGGTCAAGCTGGTGAAGGCCAACGCCACGGCGAAGTTCGACGAGAGCGTCGAGATCGCGGTGAACCTGGGCGTCGATCCGCGTCACGCCGACCAGCAGGTCCGCGGCGTCGTCTCCCTGCCGTCCGGCACCGGCCGCGACGTCCGCGTCGCGGTCATCGCCAAGGACCCGAAGGCGGCCGAGGCGACGGCGGCCGGAGCCGACATCGTCGGCGCCGAGGACCTGGTCGAGCGCATCCAGGGCGGTTTCCTGGAGTTCGACCGCGTCATCGCCACGCCGGACATGATGGCCCTCGTCGGACGCCTCGGTAAGATCCTGGGTCCGCGCGGCCTGATGCCGAACCCCCGCGTCGGCACGGTAACCCCGAACGTCGCCCAGGCGGTCAAGGACGCCAAGGGCGGCTCGATCGAGTTCCGGGTCGAAAAGGCCGGTATCGTCCACGCCGGCATCGGCAAGGCGTCCTTCACCGAGGAGGCGATCACCGCCAACGTCCGCGCCCTGCTGGAGGCCCTCAACCGCGCCAAGCCGTCGGGAGCCAAGGGCACCTACGTCAAGCGCGTCAGTCTCTCCTCGACCATGGGCCCCGGCTTCAAGGTCGATACGGGCAGCATCAGCGCCTGACAACCGAACTGTCGTGACTATCGGACCGCCCTGCCGCATGGCGGCAGGGCGGTTTCGTTCTTCAGGCCACGTGGACCCGCGTGAGGAGCTCCAGCAGGTGTCCTGACGGGTCCTTGAAATAGACCCCGCGGCCGCCGCTCCTGTGATTGATCTCGCCAGGGTGGCCGAGCATCGGGTCGGCCCAGTATTCCAGCTTCCTGCCGATGATGCGCCCGAAGGCGGCGTCGAACGTGGGGTCGTCCACCAGGAAGGCGTAGTGCTGGGTGGTGATCGGCGCGGGCGCATCGGCGAAGTCCAGGGTGACGCCGTTATCGAGCGCTACGGCCAGGAACGGCGGCGTCGGCGTCGGCTCCGACTCGCCAAGGATCTCCGCGAGGAACCGGGCGGAGACGCCCTTGTCCTGTGAATAGACGATGGTGTGGTTGAGTTCTGCGCTCATCCGATCCTCCTCGAGCGAGCGTTTCCGCGCACGCTGCGCCCGGGCCGAAGGGGCGTCAATCTTTCCCTCCCCTTCATGGGAGGGATAAGTAGAATCTGGTCCTGCGCTTCCCGCACGGTTGATTCCCGCGCTCGCTTCCTGTATGCGCCGCCCTCCGGTGCGGGGAAACCTGCGCCGACCTGTCCAAGAACTGCGGGCCGCAAGGCTTAATAATCCCACCGCGGGGAGACGGGACGCCTGGGGACATCTGCGCGAAGCGCGATCCCCGGCATTCCTTCGGACAGAGCTGTGGAATTCATCGGCGCCCCGGGCTCTCGCCCGTTGCGCTCGCAAATGTGTTGGAGAGCGTCATGGACCGTGCGCAGAAGTCGGAAACGATCGAGACCCTGCGGGGCGTGTTCGCCGGCGCGGGGGCCGTGGTCGTCACCCACTACATGGGCCTGACCGTGGCTCAGCTCACCGACCTGCGCGGCCGCCTGCGCGGCGAGGGCGCCACGTTCCAGGTGGTCAAGAACACCCTCGCGCAGAAGGCGCTGAACGGGGCCGGCAACGGGGTCCACGACCTGTTCAAGGGTCCCGTCGGCATCGCCTACGCCAAAGACCCGGTCTCCGCGGCGAAGGTCTCCACCCAGTATGCCAAAGAAAACGAGAAGTTCATCATCATCGGCGGCCTGATGGGCGAGCAGGTGCTCGACGCCGCCGGCGTCGACGCCCTGGCCAAGCTGCCGTCGCTCGACGAACTGCGCGCCAAGCTGATCGGCATGATCAAGACCCCCGCCACGCGCATCGCCGGCGTGTTGCAGGCGCCGGGCGGCCAACTCGCCCGCGTGATCAATGCCTACGCCACCAAGGACGCGGCCTGACCGCCGCCCCCTGAACCCCTAGACCCGCCAACCCACCTCAAGGACCTCAACCCATGGCCAAGCTCGAAAAACTCGTCGAAGACCTCTCCTCCCTGACCGTGCTGGAAGCCGCCGAGCTCTCCAAGCTGCTCGAAGAGAAGTGGGGCGTCTCGGCCGCCGCTCCGGTGGCCATGGCCGCGGCCCCGGCCGCCGCCGGCGCCGCTCCGGCCGAAGCAGCCGAAGAGCAGACCGAGTTCACCGTCGTGCTGACCGCCGCCGGCGACAAGAAGATCAACGTGATCAAGGAAGTCCGCGGCGTTCGCCCGGACCTCGGCCTGAAGGAGGCCAAGGACCTCGTCGAAGGCGTCCCGCAGAACGTGAAGGAGAACATCTCCAAGCAGGAAGCCGCGGACATCAAGGCGAAGCTGGAAGCCGCCGGCGCGACCGTCACCGTCAAGTAAGACGCGCGCCGTCAGGCGCACGAGTCTCCCTGGAGGGCCGGTCGGCGCGAGGCGCTGGGCCGGCCCTCTTCGTTCCAGGCTTGCATACGCAAGGGCAGGGCGCTCCACCGCCAAGCCCGCAGGGCAGCATGCAATTTCCCTGGGGACACCCCTTGCGCCCAGCGATGTCGGGCGCTAAATGGGTGGCTCGCTCACACAGAATCGACCCCCACGCGCACGTCCGCAAAGGACGGGCGCGTTTCTATTCCAGGCCCCGAGGCGTGGTCCGTCGCCCTCCGACCACGCGAAGGGGCCCCCGCAACGCCTCCCCCGGGGCGTTCACGGGACCAAATCCAGCGTCCGGCGGTCGGCGTTCGCGCCAGCCGTTCCGAGGGTGGACGCGTGGAATCAATGACGCGCCCGCGCGCCCCTGGCTGCGCGTGGCGCCTGGCAGGGAGCCGTCATGGCGCAGACCTTCACCGGCAAAAAGCGTATCCGCATGTCCTTCGGGCGAATTCCCGAAGCGGTGCAAATGCCGAACCTGATCGAGGTTCAAAGGTCCTCTTACGAACAATTCCTACAACGTGAAGTCCGCCCCGGCCAGCGCCGGGACGAAGGGATCGAGGCGGTGTTCAAGTCCGTCTTCCCGATCCGCGACTTCAATGAACGCGCGATGCTCGAATACGTCTCCTACGAATTCGAGGAGCCGAAGTACGACGTCGAGGAATGCATCCAGCGCGACATGACCTTCGCCGCTCCGCTGAAGGTCAAGCTGCGTCTCATCGTTTGGGAAACCGACGAGGAGACGGGCGCCAGGTCGGTCAAGGACATCAAGGAACAAGATGTCTACATGGGCGACATCCCGCTCATGACCGACAAGGGCACGTTCGTCGTCAACGGCACCGAGCGGGTGATCGTCTCCCAGATGCACCGCTCGCCCGGCGTGTTCTTCGACCACGACAAGGGCAAGACTCACTCCTCCGGCAAGCTGCTGTTCGCCGCCCGCATCATCCCCTACCGCGGCTCCTGGCTCGACTTCGAGTTCGACGCCAAGGACGTGGTGTTTGTGCGCATCGACCGCCGGCGGAAGCTGCCGGCGACGACTTTCCTCTATGCGCTCGGCATGGATGGGGAGGAGATCCTCACCACCTTCTACGACGTCGTCCCTTACGTGAAGCGCTCGGAGGGCTGGGCCACCCCCTACAAGCCCGAGCGCTGGCGCGGGGTTAAGCCGGAATTCCCGCTGATCAACGCCGAGACCGGCGAGGAAGTCGCCCCTGCCGGGACGAAGATCAGCGCTCGCCAGGCCAAGCGCCTGGCCGACAACGGCCTGACCACTCTGCTGCTCTCGCCCGAGGCGCTGGTGGGCCGCTACCTCGCCCGTGACGAGGTGAACCCCGAGACCGGCGAGATCTACGCCGAGGCCGGCGACGAGCTGGACGCCGGTTCGATCGCGATGCTCGAGCAGCACGGCTTCACCACCATCGACGTCCTCGACATCGACCACGTTACGGTGGGTCCGTACATCCGCAACACCTTGCGGGTGGACAAGAACGCCATGCGCGAGGACGCGCTGTTCGACGTCTACCGCGTCATGCGACCCGGCGAACCGCCGACCGTCGAGGCGGCGGAAGCGATGTTCAAGAGCCTGTTCTTCGATCCCGAGCGCTACGACCTCTCCTCGGTCGGCCGGGTGAAGATGAACATGCGCCTGGAGCTCGACTGCCCCGACGACATGCGCGTGATCCGCAAGGAAGACGTGCTCGAGGTCCTCAAGACCCTGGTGGGTCTGCGCGACGGCCGCGGCGAGATCGACGACATCGACAACCTCGGCAACCGCCGGGTGCGTTCGGTCGGCGAACTGCTCGAGAACCAGTACCGCGTCGGCCTGCTGCGCATGGAGCGGGCGATCAAGGAGCGCATGTCCAGCGTCGATATCGACACGGTCATGCCGCACGACCTGATCAACGCCAAGCCGGCGGCGGCTGCGGTGCGGGAGTTCTTTGGCTCCTCGCAGCTAAGCCAGTTCATGGACCAGACCAACCCGCTGTCCGAGATCACCCACAAGCGGCGCCTCTCGGCTCTCGGCCCGGGAGGCCTGACCCGTGAGCGCGCCGGCTTCGAAGTGCGCGACGTGCACCCGACCCACTACGGCCGGATCTGCCCGATCGAGACGCCGGAAGGCCCGAACATCGGCCTGATCAACTCCCTCGCCACCCACGCCGTGGTCAACAAGTACGGCTTCATCGAGAGCCCGTACCGGCGGGTGCGCGACGGCAAGATGATCGACGAGGTCGTCTACATGTCGGCCATGGAAGAGGCCAAGCACGTGATCGCCCAGGCGAACATCGCGCTGAAGGACGGCGAGATCGTCGACGACCTCGTTCCGGGCCGGATCAACGGCGAGCCGACCCTGCTCCCGCGCGAGCAGGTCGACCTGATGGACGTCAGCCCCAAGCAGGTCGTCTCCGTCGCCGCGGCGCTGATCCCGTTCCTGGAGAACGACGACGCCAACCGCGCCCTGATGGGCTCGAACATGCAACGCCAGGCGGTGCCGCTGATCCAGACCGACGCGCCCCTGGTGGGCACGGGGATGGAGGATGTCGTCGCCCGCGATTCCGGCGCCGTCGTGGTGGCGCGCCGGCCCGGCGTGGTCGAGCAGATCGACGGCACCCGCATCGTCATCCGCGCCACGGAAGAGACCGACGCCACCAAGCCCGGCGTCGATATCTATCGCCTGTCGAAGTTCCAGCGCTCGAACCAGAACACCTGCATCAACCAGCGTCCGCTGGTGCGTGTGGGCGACCGGATCGCCGCCGGCGACATCATCGCCGACGGTCCGTCCACGGATCTGGGCGAACTGGCGCTGGGCCGCAACGCCCTCGTCGCCTTCATGCCGTGGAACGGCTACAACTTCGAGGACTCCATCCTCATCAGCGAGCGGATCGTCCGCGACGACGTCTTCACCTCGATCCACATCGAGGAGTTCGAGGTCATGGCGCGCGACACCAAGTTGGGGCCGGAAGAGATCACCCGCGACATCCCCAACGTCGGCGAGGAAGCCCTGCGCAACCTCGACGAAGCGGGCATCGTGGCGATCGGCGCCGAGGTCCTGCCGGGCGACATCCTGGTGGGCAAGGTCACGCCGAAGGGTGAATCGCCGATGACGCCGGAGGAGAAGCTCCTGCGCGCCATCTTCGGCGAGAAGGCTTCGGATGTGCGCGACACCTCCCTTCGCCTGCCGCCCGGCGTCGCCGGCACGGTGGTCGAGGTGCGGGTGTTCAACCGCCACGGCGTCGAGAAGGACGAGCGGGCGATGGCCATCGAGCGGGCTGAGATCGACCGTCTCGGCAAGGACCGCGACGACGAGTTCGCGATCCTGAACCGCAACATGACCGCCCGCCTTCGCGAGCTGCTGATGGGCAAGAACGCCGTCTCCGGCCCCCGTGGCCTGGGTCGCGGCGAGATCACGCCCGAGAAGCTGGAGGAGATCGCTCCGGGCCTGTGGTGGCAGATCGCCATCGACGACGAGAAGGCGATGGGCGAACTGGAGGCCATGCGCCGCCTGTTCGATGACGCCCGCAAGCGTCTCGACCGCCGGTTCGAGGACAAGGTCGACAAGCTGCAGCGCGGCGACGAGCTGCCTCCCGGCGTGATGAAGATGGTCAAGGTCTTCGTGGCCGTGAAGCGCAAGCTTCAACCCGGCGACAAGATGGCCGGCCGTCACGGCAACAAGGGGGTCATCTCGCGCATCCTGCCGATCGAGGACATGCCGCACCTGGAGGACGGCACCTCGGTGGACGTCGTGCTCAACCCCCTGGGCGTGCCCTCGCGGATGAACGTCGGCCAGATCTTCGAGACCCACCTGGGCTGGGCCTGCGCGGGCATCGGCAAGCAGATCGCCGAGATCTACGAGGCCTGGCAACAGGGGGGGCGGCGCGCTGCGCTCGAACAGAAGCTGCGTGAAGTCTATGGACCAGACCAGGTGCTGCCGGAATCCGACGAGGATCTGAGCGAGTTGGCGCGCAACCTCGCCAAGGGCGTCCCGATCGCCACTCCGGTGTTCGACGGGGCGCACATCGCCGACATCGAGAACCTGCTCGAAAAGGCGGGCCTCTCGCGCACGGGCCAGGTGATGCTCTACGACGGCCAGACCGGCGAGCAGTTCAAGCGGCCGGTGACCGTCGGCTACATCTACATGCTCAAGCTGCACCACCTGGTGGACGACAAGATCCACGCACGCTCCATCGGGCCGTACAGCCTGGTCACCCAGCAGCCGCTGGGCGGCAAGGCGCAGTTCGGCGGTCAGCGCTTCGGGGAGATGGAGGTGTGGGCCCTCGAGGCCTACGGCGCCGCCTACACCCTGCAGGAGATGCTGACGGTGAAGTCGGACGACGTCGCGGGCCGCACCAAGGTCTACGAGTCGATCGTCCGCGGCGACGACGCCTTCGAGGCGGGCATCCCCGAGAGCTTCAACGTTCTCGTCAAGGAGATGCGCTCGCTGGGCCTGAACGTGGAGCTGGAAAACAGCTGATCCCGTCCGGCGCATCCACAGACGTCAGAGGCGGGGAGGGGCCGTCAGCCCCTCCCCATCGCCCTCTTCATTCATTCTGACGAACTGGAAATCGACATGAACCAGGAAGTCCTGAACATCTTCAATCCGGTGGTTGCGGCGCCGACCTTCGACCAGATCCGCATCTCCCTCTCCAGCCCGGAAAAGATCCGGTCGTGGTCTTTCGGCGAGATCAAGAAGCCGGAAACCATCAACTACCGCACGTTCAAGCCGGAACGTGACGGTCTGTTCTGCGCCCGCATCTTCGGTCCGACCAAGGACTACGAGTGCCTGTGCGGCAAGTACAAGCGGATGAAGTACAAGGGCATCATCTGCGAGAAGTGCGGCGTCGAGGTCACCCTCGCGCGCGTGCGCCGCGAGCGGATGGGCCACATCGAGCTGGCTTCGCCGGTGGCGCACATCTGGTTCCTGAAGTCGCTGCCGAGCCGCATCGCGATGATGCTCGACATGCCGCTCAAGGACATTGAGCGCGTCCTCTATTTCGAGAACTACATCGTCACCGAGCCGGGCCTCACCAGCCTGAAGCTGTATCAGCTCCTCAGCGAGGATGAGTACCTGCGCTATCAGGAGGAGTTCGGCGACGACTCCTTCAACGCCGAGATCGGCGCCGAGGCGGTCCAGGGCCTGCTCAAGGCGATCGAGCTGGAGTCCGAGGCCGAGAAGCTGCGCGAGGAGCTTCTCACCACGACCTCCGAGATGAAGCTCAAGAAGACCTCGAAGCGGCTGAAGATCATCGAGGCCTTCACCGAGAGCGGCAACAAGCCCGAGTGGATGGTGATGACCGTGATCCCGGTCATCCCGCCCGAGCTGCGCCCGCTCGTCCCGCTGGACGGCGGTCGCTTCGCGACGTCGGACCTGAACGACCTCTACCGTCGGGTGATCAACCGCAACAACCGCCTCAAGAGGCTGATCGAGCTGCGGGCGCCCGACATCATCATCCGCAACGAAAAGCGGATGCTGCAGGAGTCGGTGGACGCCCTGTTCGACAACGGCCGTCGCGGCCGCGTCATCACCGGCGCCAACAAGCGGCCGTTGAAGTCGCTCGCCGACATGCTCAAGGGCAAGCAGGGCCGGTTCCGCCAGAACCTGCTGGGCAAGCGCGTCGACTACTCGGGCCGTTCGGTGATCGTGGTCGGTCCGGAGCTGAAGCTGCACGAGTGCGGCCTACCCAAGAAGATGGCGCTCGAGCTGTTCAAGCCGTTCATCTACGCGCGCCTGGACGCCAAGGGCCTGTCGGGCACCGTCAAGCAGTCCAAGCGGATGGTCGAGCGCGAGCAGCCGCAGGTGTGGGACATCCTCGAGGAGGTCATCCGCGAGCACCCGGTGCTGCTGAACCGCGCGCCGACCCTGCACCGCCTGGGCATCCAGGCGTTCGAGCCCAAGCTGATCGAAGGCAAGGCGATCCAGCTCCACCCGCTGGTCTGCACCGCCTTCAACGCCGACTTCGACGGCGACCAGATGGCCGTGCACGTGCCCCTGTCGCTGGAAGCCCAACTCGAGGCGCGGGTGCTCATGATGAGCACCAACAACATCCTGTCCCCGGCCAACGGCCGGCCGATCATCGTGCCCTCGCAGGACATCGTGCTCGGCCTCTACTACATCTCCCAGGCCCGTCCGGGTGAACCGGGCGAGGGCAAGGTGTTCTTCGATCTCGCCGAGATCGAAGCGGCGCTCGACGCCGACGTCGTGACCCTGCACAGCAAGATCAAGGCGCGGTTCACGGAGAGCGACCCGGAGGGCCGGCTGGTCACGCGCACGATCGACACGACGCCGGGCCGGATGAAGATCGCCGACCTTCTCCCCAGGCACCCGAACATCGGGCACCGCCTGGTGGAGAAGAGCCTGACCAAGAAGGAAATCGGCAACCTGATCGATCAGGTCTACCGGCACTGCGGTCAGAAGGCGACCGTGATCTTCGCCGACCAGATGATGCGCCTGGGCTTCCGCGAGGCGGCCAAGGCGGGCATCTCGTTCGGCAAGGACGACATCATCGTCCCCGAGCGCAAGGCGGGCATCATCGACACCACGCGCAAGCTGGTCGAGGAATACGAGCAGCAGTACGCCGACGGCCTGATCACCAAGGGCGAGAAGTACAACAAGGTCGTGGACGCCTGGTCCAAGGCCACCGACCGGGTGTCCGACGAGATGATGGCGGAAATCTCCACCGCCCATTTCCACGACGATGGCCGCCAGAAGGAGATCAACTCGGTCTTCATGATGGCCAACTCGGGCGCCCGCGGCTCACAGGCCCAGATGAAGCAGCTCGGTGGGATGCGCGGCCTGATGGCCAAGCCGTCCGGCGAGATCATCGAGACGCCGATCATCTCGAACTTCAAGGAAGGCCTGACCGTCCAGGAGTACTTCAACTCCACCCACGGCGCCCGGAAGGGCCTGGCCGATACGGCGCTGAAGACGGCCAACTCCGGCTATCTGACGCGGCGTCTGGTCGACGTGGCGCAGGACTGCATCATCACCGAGGAGGACTGCGGCACCACGCGGGGCATCACCCTGCGCGCCGTGGCCGAGGGTGGCGAGGTGCAGGTCTCCCTGGGCCAGCGGGTCCTGGGCCGCTTCTCCGCCGAGGCCATCAAGGCCCCGAGCGGCGAGGTGCTGATCCCGGCGGACACCTACCTCGACGAGGACATGGTGGACCTGATCGAGAAGGGCGGCGTGCAGTCGGCGAAGGTCCGCTCGGTGCTCACCTGCGAAACCAAGGTCGGGGTCTGCGGCGCCTGTTACGGCCGTGACCTGGCCCGCGGAACGCCGGTGAACATCGGCGAAGCGGTCGGCGTCATCGCCGCCCAGTCGATCGGCGAACCGGGCACCCAGCTGACGATGCGGACCTTCCACATCGGCGGGGCGGTGCAGGTGGCCGAGCAGTCGTTCTTCGAGGCGGCCAACGACGGCGTCCTGAAGATCTCGCCCGGCAACCTGGTCCTCGCGCCCGACGGCGACGTGGTGGTCATGAGCCGCAACCTGCAGGTCACCATCCAGGTCGAAGGGGTCGATCGCGAGAGCTACAAGCCGCCCTATGGCGCGCGCATGAAGCTCAAGGATGGCGACGCCATCAAGCGGGGCCAGCGCTTCGCCGAATGGGACCCGTACACCACCCCGATCATCACCGAGGTGGCCGGCAAGGTGCGCCTCGAGGATATGATCGAGGGCGTGTCGGTGCGCGAGGAGGCCGACGAGGCGACCGGCATCACCAGCCGCGTCGTCACCGACTGGCGCGGTACGTCAAAGACCGCGGACCTGCGGCCGGGCGTGGCGGTCCTCGATGACAGCGGCGCCTACAAGCGTCTCGCGAACGGGGGCGAGGCCCGGTACATGGTGCCGGCCGGCGCCATCCTTTCGGTGGGCGTGGGCGATGAGGTGAAGCCCGGCGACGTGCTTGCGCGTCTGCCGACCGAAGCCTCCAAATCCCGCGACATCACCGGCGGTCTGCCG
Organism: Caulobacteraceae bacterium; assembly: GCA_036276055.1. Lineage (GTDB taxonomy): Bacteria > Pseudomonadota > Alphaproteobacteria > Caulobacterales > Caulobacteraceae > Acaudatibacter. The sequence goes on along the minus strand of DATBEN010000068.1, from coordinate 786 downwards.
CGGGTGGCCGAGCTGTTCGAGGCCCGTCGGCCGAAGGACTGCGCGGTCATCGCCGAGATGGACGGACGGGTCGAGTTCGGGCGCGACTACAAGAACAAGCGCCGGATCAAGATCACGCCGGAAGACGGCGGCGAGGCGGTCGAGTTCCTCATCCCCAAGGCCAAGCACGTGGCCGTCCAGGATGGGGAAATCATCCGCAAGGGCGAGTACCTGATCGACGGCAATCCGGATCCGCACGACATCCTGCGGATCCTTGGGATCGAGGCGCTGGCCGACTTCCTGGTCAACGAGATCCAGGAAGTCTACCGGTTGCAGGGCGTGCCGATCAACGACAAGCACATCGAGACGATCGTTCGCCAGATGCTGCAGAAGGTCGAGATCCTCGAACCGGGCGACACTGGGCTTCTCAAGGGCGACCACCTCGACAAGACCGACGTGGATGACGAGAACGCCAAGGCCGAAGCCCGAGGCGGACGGCAGGCGATCACCGCCCCGGTCCTGCTGGGCATCACCAAGGCGTCGCTGCAGACCCGCAGCTTCATCTCGGCGGCGTCGTTCCAGGAGACCACCCGCGTGCTCACCGACGCCTCGGTGCACGGCAAGCGGGACACCCTGGAGGGGCTCAAGGAGAACGTCATCGTCGGCCGGCTCATCCCGGCGGGTACGGGCTCCTACCTGCGCGGCCTGCAGCGCATCGCCGCCAAGCGCGACGAGGCGCTTGCGGCAAGCCGCGAGACCGCCATGGAGCCGCTGCCGGCGGACATCGCCGACGCCGCGGCGGCCGAG
>DATBEN010000067.1:0-9813 GCA_036276055.1 Caulobacteraceae bacterium | reverse complement strand
GGACGCGATCGCTCTGAGCGGCGTGGAGCGCTTCGTTTCCAGCCAGCCGCAGTACTCCCTGCTCTGGCGGCGGCCGGAAAAGAGCGTCATCCCGCTCTGCGCGGCCAACGGCATCTCCCAGATCGTCTGGTCGCCCCTGGCGCAGGGCGTGCTCACGGGCAAATACGCCCCCGGCGCGCCGCCGCCGCAGGAGTCCCGCGCCGCGAACGAGGACATGAGCGGGCCGATCCGCGGCTGGATGCGTCCGGAGGTGCTCGAGTCCGTCGAGCGGCTCAGGCCCATCGCGGCCCAGGCCGGCGCAAGCCTGGCCCAGTTCGCCCTCGCCTGGGTGCTGCGCGAGCCCAATGTGGCCTCCGCCATCATCGGAGCCAGCCGTCCGGACCAGGTGGACGAGAACGCGGCGGCCGCGGACCTCGACGTCGATCCGGCCCTGTTCGCACGCGCGGAGGCGGTCGTCGCCGACCTTCCCGCCCGGGCCGCCTGATGGACTCGCCCGCCATAGAAGAGGACCCGAGCGGACCTCCCGCCAGCGTGGGCGGTCCTGGCCATGGCGGCCGCTTCGGCGGACGCGACCTCACACAGGGACCGATCACCCGCACCCTGCTCGTCTTTTCCCTGCCCTTGCTGGGCGGCAACGCCCTGCAGTCGCTCAACGGCACCGTCAACCAGTTCTGGGTCAGCCACACCCTGGGCGACGTGGCGATCGCCGCGCTCGGCAACGCCAACATCATCATGATGCTGATGTTGGGCGCGGTGTTCGGCGTGGGTATGGCCGCCAACATCCTGGTGGCCCAGGCCACCGGCATGCGCGATCCGGCCCTGGTCAAGCGCGTGATGGGGACGGCGAGCACCTTCTTCGTCGCCCTGTCGATCCTGGTCTCGGTGACCGGCGGTTTCCTTGCGCCGCACATCCTGGACCTGATGGGCACCCCCGCCGTCGCGCGCGCCGATGCGATCATTTACCTGCGCGTGATCTTCGCCTCGGTCCCCTTCATGTACTTCTTCATGTTCATGCAGATGGCCCAGCGGGGGGCCGGCGATTCGACGACGCCGTTCTGGTTCCTCGGCCTGGCGGTGGTCATCGACGTCTGCCTCAACCCGCTGCTGATCCGCGGCATTGGCCCGTTCCCGCGCCTGGGCATAGCCGGTTCGGCGACCTCGACCCTGATCGGCCAGAGCACCTCGCTGGCCTGCATGCTGGTCTATCTGTATCGGCGCCACAGCCCGATCATGCTGAAGGTCGCCGAGCTGAAGCTGCTTTGGCCCGATCCGGAGATCATGGGCTCGCTGGTGAGCCGCGGCCTGCCTATGGGCATCCAGATGCTGGTGATGAATGCGGTTGCGGTGGTGATGATCTCCTTCGTCAACCGGTATGGCGCGCTCACCAGCGCGGCCTATTCGATCTCCGCCATCGTCTGGATGTATGTGCAAATGCCGACCATGGCGATCGGCGCCTCGGTCTCCTCCATGGCCGCACAGAACGTCGGCGCCGGGAACTGGGACCGGGTCGCCAAGATCGCCCGCGCCGGGGTCATCTCCGGCCTGATCGTCACCGGCGTCGTCGCCCTGCTGCTCTACGCCTTCAACGGCCAGGTCCTGAGCCTGCTGCTGCGGCCCAGTTCGCCGGCCCTGCCGCTCGCCAGCCACATCAACCGCATGGTCCTCTGGGGCTTCGTCCTGTTCTCGATCACCTTCGCCCTTTCAGGGGTGGTGAGGTCCACCGGCGCGGTGTGGGGGCCGATGGCGATCCTGATCTGCTCCATGCTGCTGATCCGCGTGCCGTTCGCGGCCTTCATGACCCCGCGCTTTGGCGAGGACGCCATCTGGTGGAGCTTCCCGCTCGGCACCATCGCCTCGGCGAGCCTGATGACGATCTATTACCACCTCGGCGGCTGGCGGAAGGCGCGGATGCTCAAGGAGCAGCCCCGCGGCCAGGCCCCCGACGTCGGCCTCGGCGCCCCCGCCATGGCCCCCCGCCTGGACGAGGCGCCGGCGGGGTGAACCTCAAAGCCCTCTGGACGCTGGTCGAACCGCAGAGGCGCAAAGAGAAGGCAGAAGAACCACGGAGGCGCGGAGTACACGGAGGAGCACGGAGTCAGAAGCGCAGCCGTTTGACCCCGTTTTTGAAGAGATCGACGTTGAAGTTCATCAGATATCCAATCGGCAGCCCTGAAAGCTTGAGGTAGGTCAGGATCTGAGCTTCATGGACGCGCGTGAGCGCGTCGACCGCTTTTACCTCCAGGACGACCGATTTGCGGACGACAAGGTCCAGCCGATATCCGGCGTCCATTCGGACGCCCTCATAGACCACCGGCATGGCGACCTGCCGTTCGACTTCCAATCCACGGCGCGACAGCTCGAAAGCCAGGCAGTGTTCGTACGCGCTCTCCAACAGGCCAGGGCCAAGCGTGCGATGAACCTTCAACCCCGCATCGATGATCTCGCCCGTCAGCTCCTGCAGATATGGGTCCATCGCTCCGCGACCTCCGAGTCCTCCGCGCCTCCGTGGTGAAAGCGGCCTCTCCCACATTTCGCAAGCCCCAAGGTCATCGAGAACACGCTATGCTCAAGGTGCTCCGCGACCGCCCGCTTGAAGAGGACTAAGTGAAACTTTTCATTCTGTCGAGTGGCGTGATGCGGTCACCGGGCCGTCGAACTGCTCGGCCGTGATTAGAACCGCGGTCTATCGAAACCGCGAGTTACCCCGCACGGGCCAGGGCGAACTCCACGACCTGCTGGGCGACGGTCTCTACCTGCCAGGCGTCGTGGGCGTCGCAGAACTCGCCCCCGTCGTCGAACAGGCTGCCGCCGTTCAGTGTCGCGCCGAAGGGGGTGGGCCAGCCGCGCAGGGCGTGCACGATGGAGCGAAGCGCCGCCAGGGTCGAGCCGCTGGCCTGAGGCCCGCTTGCGGCGACGATGCAGCCTACCGCGCGGCCGTGGAGATAGGGCCGCGGGTCGTCCCGCAGCCCCTCCAGGATATCGAGCGCGTTCTTCACCAGGCCGGAGATCGAGCCGTGGTAGCCCGGGCTGGCGACGATCACGCCGTCGGCCCGCCGCACGGCCTCGAGGAAGCGCGCGCTCTCGCCCTCGCACGCCGGCAGGTGGGGATTGTAGATCGGCAAGCCGGCGAGGAAGACGCCGCCGAACAGCTCGGTCCGCGCCCCGGCCGCTTCCGCCGCGCCCAGCGCCTTGATCAGGGCCCTCTCGCTCGAAGACCCCGGCCGCACCGTGCCGCCGAGGCCGACGATGTACGGAGAAGACCCTGATGTCACGCCAGCTCCGTCTCCGCCCTGGAGGCCTGATAGGCCCGCTTAACCTCTTCCAGTTCCTCCGCATACTTGTCCTTCGCCGCCTCGCGCAGCTTGGGCAGATGATAGGAGGGGAAGAGGTCGTTGTCCGGACGGTAGTCCCTGAGGACCTGCTTTGCCACCGTGACCTTGTGGACCTCGGTGGGGCCGTCGGCGATCCCCATGACGAAGGCGCTGGTCACCATGCCCATGAACGGCATCTCGTTGGAGACGCCGATCGCGCCGTGGATGTGCAGGGCCGCCGCGGCGATGTCGTGATAGACCTTGGGCATGGCCACTTTGATGGCGGCGATGTCCTTGCGGACCATCTTGTAGTCCTTGTGCTTGTCGATCAGCCAGGCCGTGCGCAGCACGAGCAGGCGGAAGCTCTGCAGCTGGATCCAGCAATCGGCGATCTGCTGCTGGACCATCTGCAGGTCGGCCAGCTTGCCGTCGCGGGTCTGGCGTGAGACGGCGCGGCGGCACATCAGGTCGAAGGCGTGCTGGCAGGCGCCGACCGTGCGCATGGCGTGGTGCACGCGCCCGCCGCCCAGGCGAGTCTGGGCGATGATGAAGGCGCCGCCGCGTTCGCCCAGCAGGGCGTCCTTGGGCACACGCACGTTGGTGTAGCGGATATAGCCGTGGCCGCCCTCGCCCTCGTGCGCGCCCACGCCGATGTTGCGGATGGTCTCGACGCCGGGGGTGTCCTTGGGGACGAGGAAGATCGAGGTCCGGCGATAGGGGTCCTTCGCCTCGGGATCGGAGATGGCGTAGACGACCAGCACCTTGGCGTAGCGTGACCCGGACGAGAACCACTTCTCGCCGTTGATCACCCACTCGTCTCCGATCAGCTCGGCGCGGGTCTTGAAGGTGAGGGGGTCGGAGCCGCCGGTGGGCTCGCTCATCGAGAAGGCCGACCGGATCTCGCCCTCCAGCAAGGGCTTCAGCCAGCGCTCTTTCTGCTCCGGCGTGCCGTAATGGGCGATGATCTCGGCATTGCCCGTATCCGGGGCCTGGCAGCCGAAGACCGAGGGAGCCAGGCCGTTGCGTCCGAGCTTCTCGTTCATCAGGGCCAGCTTGAGCTGGCCATAGCCCTGTCCGCCGAGTTCGGGGCCCAGGTGGCAGGCCCACAAGCCCTGCTCTTTCACCTTCTGCTGCAGGGGCTTGATGAATTTCTCGCGTCCGGCCGAGCTCCACGCCGCCATGCCCAGATGGGAGATCGGCTCGACCTCCTCCTCCATGAAGGTCTCGATCCAGTCCAGCTTCTTCTGGAACTCGGGGTCGGTCTCGAAATCCCACGCCATGATCGCCTCCTCCGCTTCGGCCGGTGTTCTATCCGCTTGTGCGACGCTATCTTCAGGCCTCGCCGCGCGGCGCGCAACGATTTTCAAACACTCGTTTGACTTCCGATGTCCGGGAGGCTGGCGCCGACGCGGTTTTCGCACGTTTGAGGGCCCATGGCTGAACCAAGACCGATCGAGCGCCTGGTGATCTTTGGCGCGACGGGGGATCTCGCGGGGCGGATGCTGCTGCCCTCGCTCTATCACCTGGACGCGGAGGGCCTGCTGCCGGGGCCGCTGAAGATCGTCGGCTCCGCCCGCACCGTCATGAGCCAGGAGGCCTATGTCGAGCGCGTCCGCCGCGACCTCGAAACCCGTGTCGACGACTTCGACGAGGCGGTGTGGGCCCGCTTCGCCCAAAGGCTCGACTACAGCGACGCCGACGTATCCAGGCCGGAAGGCTTCGCGGGGGTGACCGCGGCCGTCGGCGGCGCGGCGGCGATCTATTTTCTCGCCCTCTCGCCCAGCCTCTATGGCGCGGTCTGCCGGGGCCTGGAAGCCGCGGGCCTCGCCTGTGACGACTGCCGCATCGTGATGGAAAAGCCGCTCGGCAAGGACCTCGCGACATCCCGCGCCATCAACGCCGAGGTCTCGCGCGCCTTCGCCGAGAACCGCGTCTTCCGCATCGACCACTACCTGGGCAAGGAGACGGTCCAGAACCTGCTGGCCCTGAGGTTCGCCAACACCCTGTTCGAGCCGCTGTGGAACAACCTGGCGGTCGACCACGTGCAGATCACCATCGCCGAGACCGAAGGGGTCGGTGACCGCTGGGGCTACTACGACGAATACGGCGCCCTGCGGGACATGGTGCAGAACCACATGCTCCAGCTGCTGAGCCTGGTGGCCATGGAGCCGCCGGCCGACAGTGGCGCCGACAGCGTGCGCGACGAGAAGGTCAAGGTCCTCAAATCATTGCGACCCTTCACCTCGGCCGAGGCGCACCAGATGAGCGTGCGCGGCCAGTACCGGAGCGGCGTCGTCGGCGGCAAGGCGACGCCGGGCTACCTCGAGGAGAAGGGTGACCCGAGCGACACCGAAACCTTCGTCGCCCTGCGCGCGGACATCGACAACTGGCGCTGGGCGGGCGTGCCGTTCTTCCTGCGCACGGGCAAGCGTCTTCCGGAGCGCCGGACGCAGATCGTCATCCAGTTCAAGCCCCTGCCGCACTCGATCTTCGGCGCGCGCGACGACCTGGCGCCCAACCGCCTGGTGATCGACCTGCAGCCGGACGAGGACATCTCCCTGCTGCTGAACAACCGCGGGCCGGGCCTGATCGGCGCGCACCTGCAGGCCCTGCCGCTCAGCCTCTCCCTGGCCGGCAATGGCCGCCGACGGATCGCCTACGAGCGGCTCTTCCTCGACGCCCTGGCGGGCAATCCATCCCTGTTCGTCCGCCGGGACGAGGTGGAGCTGGCGTGGGCGTGGATCGACGGCGTCGCCAAGGCATGGAACGAGCTTGGCATGGCGCCGCGTTCCTACGCCGCGGGCAGCTGGGGCCCTCCGGGGGCCTTCGCCCTGCTCGAGCGAACCGGACGGGAATGGTTGGATGAATAGGATCGAGACGTTCGAGAACGCCGAAGCCGCGGCCAAGGCGGCGGCCCGCGCGATCGCGGAGGCCCTGACGGATCCGGGGCCTCGCACGTTCGTCGCCACGGGCGGGCGTACCCCTTGGCCGGCTTACGACGACCTTTCCGGCGCGGACCTCGCCTGGGACGAGATCACCGTGACCCAGACGGACGAGCGGTTCGTCGATCCCCGCTCCGACGACAGCAACGCCAGGCTGATCCGCGCGAGGCTCCTCACCGGCGAGGCGGCGCGGGCCCGCTTCATTCCGCTCAAGGGCGACGGCCCCACGCCGGAAGCGGACGCGAAGGCCGCGGAGGCGAAGCTGGCCCCTCTGTTCCCGGCCGCCGCAACCCTGCTGGGCATGGGCGACGACGGCCACATCGGCTCCATGTTCCCGATCGACCCGCGCCTGCCGGAATGGCTCGATCCGGAGGGCGAGCGCCTGGTGATCGGCGTCGAGACGTCCGGCGAAAAACCCTACGTCCCGCGCATCAGCCTGACGGTCCGCGCCCTGCTGTCGACCGGCCTGCTGGCGATCCTGATCACCGGCGAAGCCAAGCGCCAGGTCATGGAGCGCGCGCTCTCCGGCGACCGCAGCCTCCCCGTCGCCGCCGTCGTCCGCCAGGCCAAAACCCCCGTCCGCATCTTCTGGGCGCCGTAAGAAAGTTCGGAACGTCGCCCGACTTGCCAGGCTTACCCGGAGCGCCCTCGCCGGCGCTCCGGGTGCTTTCTGCAGGCGCCTCGTGTAAGTCAGCTCAGAGCCCCTTCGCCTGCAGGAAGTTCACGATCGCAGCGTTGAAGGCCGCACGCTGGTCGATGTTGGCGGCGTGCCCGGCGTCGGGGATCACCACCTTCTGCGCGCCGGGGATCTTGGCGGTCATGTAGTCGCTGGCGGCCAGGAATGGCGTGTCGTTCGCGCCCACCACCACGATCGCCGGGACTTGGATTCCCGGCAGGCTGGAGATCACCCGCGCGTCCTTCTGGGTCAGCATCCCTCGTGCGGCGAGAGCCAGGCCGGTGGCGTCGCGGTGGCGGCTGGTGCGCATCTCCACGCTGCCGCGGGCCAGGTTGCCCAGGCCCTCGCGCTCATAGCGTTCGCCCGTCGCCAGGGCGTTGCGGTTCCAGCCGTCGCGCGCGTCGTCGTTCTTGTAGCCGGGGCCGGTGTCGATGATCAGCAGGGCCCGCGTCCGCTGCGGATGGGCGAGGTGGAAGGCAAGGCTCATGTAGCCGCCCAGCGAGAGGCCGCCGATCACCGCCTCCCGCGCGCCGACGGCGTCGAGGATGGCGGCCATGTCGGCCACCGTCGCCGCCTCGCTGTAGGCGGCGGGATCGGCCGGATAGTCCGACTGCCCGTGCCCTCGCATGTCCCAGGCGACGAGGGTGTGATCCTTCGACAGGGTGTCGACCTGCCCCGTCCACATCTGGGAGGTGGCCGAGTAGCCGTGCGTGAGGAGGATCAACGGACCGGAGCCGTGGACCTCATAGTACAGCTTCACTCCGTCCCGGTTCAGCTCCGGCATCGTCTTCTCCCTGTTTTTGTCAGACTCCGCGGCTTGCGATGGCCCGGCGCATCGGATCACGCCCCGACGAACACCCCAGGCCGGCGTTCGTTGACCGAGCGGACGCCCTCGGCGAAGTCGGCTGTGGCGCGCAGCCAGGTCTGTTCCTTCAGCTCGTGGTCCGTCTGGCGGCGCACGGCCTCGACCAGGCCGGCGCGCAGGGTGGCGCGTGTGGCGACCACCGCCAGGGGCGCCGCCTCGGCGATCTCGCGCGCCAAGGCCAAGGCCGCATCGCGCACGCGCTCCAGCGGGACCAGTTCGTCGGCAAGGCCCCACGCCAACGCCTCCTCGCCCTTGATGCGCCGGCCGGTGAGGCACATCAGGGCCGCGCGCTGCTCGCCCACGATCCTGGGCAGGGTGTGGGTGATGGCGAAGCCGGGATGGAAGCCGAGCTTGACGAAGTTGGCCGCAAAGCGCGCTTCGGGCGAGGCGACGCGGAAGTCGGCGACCAGGGCCAGGCCCAGTCCCGCCCCCACCGCGGCGCCCTGCACTGCGGCGACGATCGGCTTCCGGGTCGAGAACAGCCGCACGGCCTGTTCGTAGAGCGGGCTGATTCCGCTCATCCCGGCGCCTCCGACGCCGGTGGGCGAGGCGAGGTCCGCGCCCGCCGAAAAGCTCTTGCCCACCGAGCACAGGACGCTCGAGCGCAGGTCGGTGCGCGCGTCCACGGCTTCCAGCGCATCGGCGAGGTCGCGCACCAATTCGACGCTGACGAAGTTGTGCGGGGCCCGTTCGAACTCCACCACGGCCACCTGGCCGTCCTGCCTCGCCAAGACCTGGCCGAATTGCTCGTTCATCATCGCTGGCGTCCTCCTTCAACCGGGCCAATGTAGCCGCGCCTCGGCCGCGTGTCCGCCCCCGGCATGGATGGCGTCGTGGACGGCTCCCCATCCTCGTGCCATCGTGCGGATTGGAACGACGAAGGGGTCCGGGGATGAAGATCAGTTCACTGGGGCATGTGGTTCTCAAGGTCACGGACTGTGATCGGGCGGAGGCCTTCTACGGCGATCTGCTCGGGCTTCCGATCTGCGCCCGGTTCGACGAGGGCGGCTTTCGGATGACCTTTTTCAGCCTCGGCAATCACCACGACTTCGCGGTGATGCAGGTGAGCGGCGAAGGCGGCCGGCCGGCCGAGACTTCGCCGGGCCTCGCACACGTCGCCTTCAAGATTGGCGACAGCCTCGATGAGCTGCGTGAGGCCAGGGCCCGCCTCGAGGGCGCCGGGGTCGAGGCCACGCCCATCGACCACGAGGTCACCAAGTCCCTCTATTTCCACGATCCCGACGGCAACGAGATCGAGGTCTACGTCGACGCTTCGCAGTCCTGGCGGCGCGAACCGCAGCGGGTCGCGGCGTACGCGCCCCTGGAGCTATGAGGCCTCGGCCTACGGACTGTATCCGGCTAAGGTTGCACCACTTCAGCGGGATCTGAGGACACCTCGGACTGGCGCAAAAAGAACGACCTGACCACTGATGCGACTTCGCTGGGGCCTGTCTTCGTGGGACCGAAGTGATCGAGTTTGGGGAACTCCTGCACATCGATGGACGGGATGACCAAGGCCAAGGCGTTCATCGCGCGGGCGACCCAGTCGAGACCGGATCGGCCGCCATGCATCGCAAGCACCTCGGCCCGCACCGTCTGGTACGCCGGATAGGAATTGTCGAGCTGCTCGACGACCTGGTGTTCGGAAAGGTTGACCGCAAGCAGATCGAGCATCCGCTGCAGATCGGCCCTGCCGATGACGAACGGCGCCAGACGCTTCATCAGCCACACCGGTACGGTTCGGGCGCGCCGGGGACCTGCGCCGACGGAAAACAGCGCGAAGGCGTCGAGCAACTTGCCTTCGGCCAGCTTCCTCTCATAGGCGGGCGCCCAACCAAGATCGATGGATCCGGCGACGGAGACGCCAGGCTCATAAATGGCCACCTTGCGAAAGACGGTGCTGGTTCGCGCCGCCTCCAAAGCGATCAGTCCGCCGTAGCTGTGGCCGAATACCAGCTCCGACCCCGTGGCGTCCTGCACGGCGGCCAGGTCTTCGCACTCCTTGACCATGCCGTAGTC
>DATBEN010000066.1:0-7796 GCA_036276055.1 Caulobacteraceae bacterium | reverse complement strand
GTGAGCCATCAGCTCCACATAGTCGCGGTAGTAGGCGCCGATGTCGGCCAGGTCGTAGGAGAAGGCGTGGCCGCGGGCGAAGTGCTGCTTGAAGGCCGAGAACCCCGCGGCCATCGGGTGGCGCCTGGCGTCGATGATCCTCGCCCTGGGCAGGGTCAGGCGGATCAGCCCGAGGTGGTGGAAGTTGCCCGGCATCTTGTCGATGAAGAGGGGCCGGCTGGTCTTGCGATGGACCCGCGTGCGGTCGAGGTAGGCTTCGCCCAGCCGCGCGAAGTCCTCGGACGCGAGGTCGGCAAGCGTCTCGGGGTAGGGCGAGCCCTTGCCCCTGCGGCCCGCCCAGCCAAGGTCCCGCGCCATCGCTCCGATGTCCGGCAGCTCCATGGTGCCTTCGATCTGGGAGTGGCTGGCGAGGATCTGCTCGATCAGGGTCGAGCCGGACCTCGGCAGGCCGACGATGAAGATCGGGTCTTCGGCACGGCTGCCCCAATCCTTCCGCGCCTCGAGGAACTCGCGGGTGAACAGGGCCTTGGCGCGCAACATCTCCTCGTGCGCCGCCGCCCCGTCATAGGGGACGGCCGCCCGCCGCAGGGCCGCGCCCGCCGCATAGTGGGAGAAGGCGGCGGCGTCCTCGCCCCGATCCTCCAGCGCCTTGCCCATTGCGTATTCGAGGTTGAGCCGGTCGTCGGCCGGCAGGTCGTCGCCCGCCAGCAGGCCCTCCATCCTCGCCTCCTCCTCCGGCGAGAAGGCGCGGGTCTTGAGGTTGGCCAGGCTGTACCAGGCGTCGCCGAGGGCGGGGGAGAGGGCGACGGCGCGCTGATAGGCCTCGATCGCCGCCTCGCGCTCGCCGGCCGTGCGCAGGGCGTGGCCGAGATTGAGCCAGGTGAGCGGATTGTCCGGGAACTGCGCCAGCAGCGCGCGGTAGATCTCGATCGCCTGGTCGTAGTCCCCCACCAGGCCCAGGCTCGCGGCCATCAGGTTGCGGTAGCGCGGATCGTTCGGACTGACCGCCAGGAGCTGGCGCAGATGGCCGATGGCCGGTCCGCCCTTCTGCTGGCGGAACAGGACCAGGGCCTGGTTGAACCGCGCAGCCTCGAAGCCCGGGGCAAGCTCGAGGCAACGGTCCAGCAGGGCCTCGACGTCGCCATAGCGTCCCAGGCGCGTCCCGGCTTCGGCGAGCATGCGCATGGCCGCGACGTCGGTGGGATTGGCCCTGAGGTGGTCGCGCAGCAGGGTCTCGGCCACCGCGATCCTGTCGTCGCACAGGGCCTCCGCGGCCTTGATCAGGGCAGGCTCGTTCACCGAGGCGCGGATCATCTCGGCGTGGGCGCGGTCGGCCGCTTCCGTCTCGCCCGCGGCGGAGAGGGCGTCGGCCAGGGCGCGCCAAGCGGGGGCGGAGTCGCGCTTGAGGCTGGTCGCGCGCCTCAGGGACGCGATGGCGGCGGGAACGTCGCGGCTCGCCAGCAGGACCTCGCCCAGCTCGTAAGCGATCTGGGCCGAGCGCGGCTGTTCGACCGCCAGGGGCTCGAGCGTCTCGCGCGCGCCGGCGAGGTCGCCCAGGCGACGGCGGGCCATGCCGATCACCAGCCGCGCGCGCGGCTCGCCCTGAACCACCGAAAGGATCTCGCGCGCCTGCCGTTCAGCGAGGGCGGGTGAGGAGGCCATGAGGCGCAGGGCGCGATCGAGCGCCTGTTCGAGGGTTCCGGCGGGTTCCGCGATCGATCCCGCCATGACTGCCTCTCCGCTAGAACCTCTGGCTCACCTTTATGCCGGCGGTGAGCGGCGTGATCGGCACCACATACACCGCCGCGGGCTGACCGAAATAGGACACCGAGCAGACGGCGGTGGTGCAGGGGGTGTAGCGATTGACCTGGCCAAGGCTGTTGAAGGCGTTCTTGATGAAGATCTCCAGCGTCAGCTTGTTGCGCTCGACGCCGAAGCTGAAGTCGGCGGTGGCGTAGGCCGGCATGTAGCCCAGGTTGGCGTTGTCGGTCTTGAACACCGCCGCGGTCCGCTTGCCATTGTAGGCCACCGACGCCTGGACGTGGGCGTCCCACCCCATCAGGTCAAAGCCGTAGCGCCCCATGATGTCGCCCTTGAAGATGGGCGTGTAGGGCAGCCGCGTGCCCTGCGGCGCGAGAGCCGAGTTGTAATCGCACGAGGCGATGAACTGGCCGGTGACCTCGTTGGTGCCGCAGAAGTTGGCGGTGAGCTGGGCGTCGTTGAGGTTGCCGTTGGCGCTGATGGTCAGGTGCGAGGTGGCCCGCCACTCGACGCTCGATTCCAGGCCCAGGATCCGTGCGGACGGGGCGTTCTGGATGATGGTGAGGCTGTTTGGGCCAAGGAAGGAGAATTGGAAGTTGGTCCAGTTCTCGTCGTAGATCGCCCCGTTCCATTGCAGCGAGCGGTCGAGCCACTGGGTCTTCCACCCGAACTCGTAGTTGGTCAGGTGGTCGGCGCTGTAGGGGCCGAAGTCGCCGCTGCGGTTCACCCCGCCGGGTCGATAGCCGGTGGAATAGGTGAAATAGATCAGGTGATCCGGATCGAACTTCCAGGTGACGCTGAGCTTGTGGGTCTGGCCTGATCCGTAAGCAGTCTTGTTGAGGTCGACGCAGGGCGCGTTGCGGAAGGTCTCGCCGGGGAAGTTGGGACAGTTCACTGCGCCGGTGTGCGAACTGTAGTTCGCGCTGTAGCCGTAGAATCCATAGAGCTGGTTGGCGTAGTAGTAACCCCGCACCCCGCCCAGGAACTGCAGGTGGGGCGTCGCGTCCCAGGTGACCTCGGCATACCCCGCGTCGTCCTTGTCGATCCGGTTCTGGTCGGTCAGCCAGATGGTGTTTGGCCAGCCGGGCACGGATATGGCCGAGCCGAGGCCCTGGATCTGGTAGTCCTGGATGATCCAGTGCGTCTGGCGTTCGGTGAAGAGGCCGGCGACGAAGCGCAGCTTGTCGGTCGAGGGCGAGGCGATGCGCAGCTCGTGGCTCTGCTTGTCGAACCGGTCGCGGCCGACGATCTCCTGCTGCGGGTTGCTCAGTGGATTGCCCGCATTGTCGACCCAATAGGCGCCCGAGCCATAGAAGGCGTCATAGGCCACTGAATAATCAGTGTAGTCCGACAGGGAATCGATCGCCCGGTAGAAGTATCCGCCGGAGTAGGTCAGGTCATAGCGGCCGATCTTGCCCTGGACGGTCAGGGCCGACTGGATCCACCGGTCGTGGAAGCTGTCGGGCGCGAACCGCTGCACCTCCAGGTTTCCAACCCCCGGCTCATAGCCGAAGACGCCGTCCGCACGCATGTCCTGCGCCACGACCGAGGGCGTGATCGACCACTTGTCGTTGATGTCCCACTTCAGGGCCGCCCGGCCGCCATAGGTGTCGACCGGATTGAAGTCGTTCTTCACATAGGCGGCGTTGTTGATCGTCCCGTCGATCGTGCCGTCCGGCCGCTCGAAGGTGCGCGTGCCGAAGACATTGTTGATGTAGCCGCTGTCGTGCTCGTCGAACCCGACCAGTCGCACGGCGACGTTGCTGGTCAGCGGGATGTTGACGAAGCCCTCGGCGACGTAGCCCTCCTTGCCGTGGGCGACGGTGTTGCCCTGCAGGTCGTAGCCGGCCTCGAAGCCCGACGTCGTCGGCTTGTTGGTGATGAAGCGGACCGTGCCCGACTCCGAGCTCGCCCCGTAAAGTGTGCCCTGCGGCCCGGCGAGCACCTCGACCCGTGCGAGGTCGTAGGCGTGGATGTCCAGCGTGCCGCCGATGGTCGTGATCGGCTGCTCGTCGAGATAGGAGCCGACGCTGGGCTGGGGGCCGGAGTGGTTGGCGTTGCCGCCGTCGGCGACCCCGCGGATGTAGATGGTGGTCTGGTCCGGCGCGAAGGTCTGGAAGGCCACGCTCGGCAGATACTTCACGTAGTCCTGGAAGTTGTTCACATCGAGCTGCTGCAGCGCCTTGGAGTCGAGCACCTGGATGCTGATCGGCACGTGCTGGACGTTTTCCGCCCGTTTCTCCGCGGTGACGATCACCTCGCCGATCGTCGTCGAGTTCGCGTCGGCGGCGGTGGCGACCTGTTGGGCGAGAGCGGGGGCTGCGGCGAGGGTCGTCGAGGCCAAAAGAACGGCCAGGGGAATCCGTGTTCCCCGTTTCACGCTGATCATTCCCCCAGATCCCCTGACAGTTTTAGGTTTTTCCGGATCGTTCGGCGTCCGGGAGAGCACCGTCAAGCTCGCGATGTTACGCCAGCCCTCGCGAACGTCCTTAAACTGTCACACTGTCACCGGTCGGCAACGCGATGGCGGACCGGTCAAAGCCGGCCGGCGGCGGCGTAGAGTGCGTCGATCGCCGTCATTTGGCCGACGGCGTCCGCGCCGCCGGTGAGCGGAGGGCGTCCGTCCGCGATCACCTCATGCAGGTGGTGGAGCTGCGCGGCGTAGGTGGAGGGGCCGTCGGTCGGGCGCTCCTCGGCTGCGCCGTCCACGGTCACGACGAATCGGCAGCCTCGCTGGGGCGCGACGAAGTTGACGATCTCCAGCGACCCGCGATCGCCGGTCAGCTCGAGCCGCGCCGTCGGTCGCTCGGCGAGCATGGAGCAGGCGATCTCGGCCCGCGCGCCGGAGGGGAAGGCCAGGCGGCCCGAGAGTTCGGCGTCGACGCCGTCCTCGAACCGCGCCTCGGCCGACTCGATGGCAGGCTCCTCGCCGAGCAAGGTTCGCAGGGCGTGCAGCGGATAGGTCCCCAGATCCATCAGGGCGCCGCCACCCTGCTCGCGCGACCACCGCAGTTCGCCGGGCGTGCGGGCGATGGCGACGTTGAAGCTCGCCGAGGCGCGGGTGACGCGGCCGAGCCGCCCTTCGCGCACCAGGGCCTCGGCCTCGCGCATCACCCGGTGGAAGCGGTTGTGGAAGGCTTCCAGCAGGGGACGGCCCGTGCGCGCGGCGGCCTCTGTCATCGCGCGCGCTTCGGCGGCATCGCGCGCGAAAGGCTTCTCGCACAGCACCGCCTTGCCCGCCTCGAGCGCCGCGATCGTCCAGCGGGCGTGACCGGCGGGAGGCAGGCCGTTGTAGACGACGTCGACGTCGTCCCGGCGCACGAGTGCGGCGTAGTCGGCGGCCACGGCGGCGATCCCGTGCGTCGTCGCATAGGCCCTGGCGCGCTCGGGATCGCGCGCGGCGACGGCGGTGACGATGAAGCGGCCGTCTTCGCGCGCCGGGTCGATCACCGCCGGCGGCGCGATGCGGGAGGCCCCGAGAAGGCCGATACGGATGGGAGCGTCCATGCCGGAAGCCCTAGAACAAACCCCCACGTGAGTCGCGGGGCGAACGGGCGCGGGGCAGTCCTTTCGCCGGGATGGATTGATGCGTTCAGGACGTTCGCAGGCGGACAAGATTTGAATCGCAGTGGAGACCGGGTCCGGATGGAGAGTGCGAATTCAAACCGAGGCGTGAGGCCTGCGGCTAAGCTTTAGCTCGGCGCATCAAAAGCTTTGCATTAATAAAAAGTTACAAAAAGATTTATGAAGCAGTCGACCAACTGACATCGAGAGACGGTCTAGTCACACACGTCCGCGTGCTGCTTTTCAAACACGGCCCGGGGAGCGGGCGCCCGAGGACCGGGGAGACCGATATGCTCAGAGTTCTTACGCTAGGCGCGACTGTCTCTGCTGTGGCGCTGATCGGAAGCGGCGCGCAGGCGGCGCAAGTCAAGACGGTTTTCAACATCCTGCTAGAGAACCATAATTTTACGCAGCCTTCCTCCTATACCGGGACTCAGCAACTCCTGGGCAACTCGGCGGCGCCCTTTCTCAATAGCCTGGTCACGCCCGGCAATCCCAATGCGACCATGACCTCCTATGCGACGAACTACACCAACGTTGCTTCCATCCACCCGTCGGAACCGAACTACGTCTACGCCGAATCTGGCGTGACGGGTCCGCTCGACGACGCCGATCCCTATCCAAGCAATATCGTCAATTCGCCGAACCTCACGGGCCTTCTGCAGGCGAAGGGGGTTTCCTGGACGGCGTACGAGGAGGACATCGACCTGGCCAACGCCTCGAGCCAGAACGCCTCCGAGTTCGGCGGCGCCGTCACCGGTTCGGTGGTTCCGGGCAGCCAGAACGTCGTTCCCCTGACCAGCCTGTCAGGAACCTCGTCCTCCTACACCAACCCCTACAACGGCAGCCACCAATATAATTTCGCCGCCAAGCATGACGGTACCTTGTTCTTCGCCGACACTAATGGTGGTAATAATCCGACGCCAAGCAACACCGAAGCGTCGCATTATCTTCCATTGCAGGATCTCTCTGCGAACCTCGCCAACAACAATGTATCTCAATTCAATTACATTACACCCGATCAGTACAACGATATGCACTCCGCTCTGAACACAGCCTTCACCTACGATGGCGTGACCTATGCAGCGAACACCGACCAGGAGGCGGTCGCGCTGGGCGACAACTTCCTGTCGACCATCGTGCCCGAGATCGAGGCCTCGCAGGCGTTCAAGAACGATGGCGCAATCGTCATCTGGAACGACGAGAGCGAGGGCGGAGACGGTCAAGGTTTCGATCTGACCGAGATCGTTATTTCGCCGCTCGCCAAGGGCAACGCCTATGCGAGCAGCGTGCCCATGAACCACGCGTCGGACCTGAAAACCTGGCAGGAACTCTTTGGCGTCGATCCGCTGCTCGGCGGGGCCGCGGCGCCGGGCGTCAACACTCTGGGATCGCTGTTCCAGCCGGGCGCCATTCCTGAGCCGGCGACCTGGGTGATGATGTTCCTGGGCTTCGGGCTCGCGGGCGCTGAGCTGCGGCGGCGTGCGACGGCGCGCGCGGCGGTCTGAGAGGTGGCTCGCGGGACCGGGGCGGTCGACGCCGTCCCGGTCCTTGCCTTTGCCAGAGCCTTGCCGGAACGGCGCGGGCGCTCGACGATGGGGCATGACCATCGCGCCGACTCGCCGTCTCGCCCTGCAGGGTCTCTCGGGCCTGGTCTTCGTCGCGAGTCAGGCGAAGGCGGCTCCGCAAACCTCTGGCGACATCGCCGGCGTCGAGCGGGAGCTCGGCGCTCGCGTGGGTGTCTACGGACGGACCCTTAACGGAGGACGCCATGTCGGCTACCGGGCTGACGAGCGGTTCGCCATGTGCAGCACCTTCAAGCTGCTGCTTGCCGCCGCCGTTCTGCGCCGGGTCGACCGCGGGGAGGAAAGCCTGGCCCGCGCAGTCGCCTACGGGCCAGGCGACCTTCTCTCCTACGCCCCGACGACGAGGGCTCATCTGGCGCAGGGCTCGATGAGCCTCGAGGACCTCTGCGCCGCGGCCGTGATCCTCAGCGACAACACGGCGGCCAACCTTCTCCTGGGCCAGCTCGGCGGACCGCCCGCAGTTACGGCGTTCGCCCGTGGCCTGGGGGACCCGGTCACCCGCCTCGATCGAATGGAGACGGCCCTCAACGACGTCCCCGAGGGCGACGCCCGCGACACCACCTCGCCCGCGGCGATGGCGGGCGACCTGCGCCGGCTGTTGTTCGGCGACGCCCTCTCCGGCGCCTCGCGCGAGAGGCTTACCCGATGGCTCGTCGAATGCAGGACCGGCCTCTCCCGCATTCGCGCGGGCGTCCCGTCAGGCGCTCGCGTGGGAGACAAGACCGGGACTTGGGACGCCCCAGGCGCAGTCACCGCGAACGACGTCGCGGTGATCTGGCCCGCGCACGGCGAGCCCTTGCTGCTCGCTATCTACGTCGACCGCAGCCGGGCAGGCGCGGAGGCGACCGACCGCGCCGTCGCCCGTCTCGCCTCGATCGCCTGCGC
>DATBEN010000065.1:0-11854 GCA_036276055.1 Caulobacteraceae bacterium | reverse complement strand
GTCGTGCAGGCGAAGGCGCAAACCGACGAACTCGATGATCTCGCGAGGCTCGTGGACGCGGCCGCCGACATCTCGCAGCTCGAAGCCGCCGTGGCGCGAACCGATCAGATCCAGCGGTCCCTCGTGGCGCTGGACGCCTCGACCGCGGGCCTCGCGCCGGCGAGGCCATCGATCACCCTGCCGTGGCGATCGAGACCTTGAGGCGATTGCGGGGAGTGAAGCCCGGCTCCTCCGCCCCTCCAGTCGGATCGCGCGTGTAGCTCATCGCTGTCGACAGGCGGCGGATCAGGGCGACCCCAAGTCCGCCCAAGGGCGCGGTCTCGAGCGAGCGCAGGGGCGCCGGCTCGGCCACGGCGAGCGGGTCAAAGGGCAGGCCGTCGTCGTCGAAGGTGAAGTCGATCGTCTCCGGAGTTCGCGTCGCCCCGACCACGATGATGTGAGGGGCTCCGCGGGAGAAGCCGTGACGGACGATGTTCGACACGATCTCCTCGAACGTCACTTCCCAGTGGTTGGTGACCTTTGGGCTCAGCTTCGCCGGATCCAGCCAGGCGCGGATCTCCTGGCGGCCGGCTTCGATCGCCGCAAGGTCGTTGTCGAGCACCAGGCGCAACGTCTCGCCTTCCCGTCGCACCGCGCGAAGACCGGCGCTCCGCCCCGTCCCGCTCATGCCGAGACGTGTTCGAGGGCCTCCGACTCCGAGGCCGTGTTCGGAATGATCTCATGCAGGCCGGTCAGTTCGATCACTTCCATGACCGGTTCGCGGGCGCCGAACAGCGCGAGCCGCGCGCCGCTCACAGCGAGGGATCGGGCTGCGCTGATGAACATGCGCACGCCCAGGGAGCCCATGAATTCGAGCTGGGTCAGGTCCACGATCGTGGGGCGTCCGCCTGCCACGACGCCCGCCTGGAACTTCGCCTCCACCAGGTCCACGCCTGCCGTGTCCAGGCGTCCGGCCAGGACGACCTTCTTCACGATGCCGATTTCCGTAAACTGAATATCCATCCGCCTCAGACGCCCTTCGAACCGACCTAGTCGAAACGCAGGATCAGCAAGGTGAAGTCGTCGTCCAGCCCGCCGGGTCGGGCGATGTCCACCACTTCCTCATAGAGCCTCCGACACTCGGTTGCGCCTTCAGGGGCGGCCGGGATCAAGGCCAGAAAATCCTGGAGGCCCCACTGTAAGCCCTGTTTCGTGACAATTTCGAACACGCCGTCGCTGAACAGATAGAGGGACGAGCCCGCCGGGAGCATCACCTGGTCCTCGGCATAAGCCTTACCGGGAATCGCGCCAATCAGGCCGTTTCGCGTCCGCAGCGGCGTCGGGTCGCCCGGACGCGTGATCAGGAACGCGGGATGATGGCCGGCGCTGCCGAATGTCAGCCGGCGGCTGAGCCGATCCAGTACGCCATACCAGATGGTGAAGTAGAGCCCGCCGTGGGCGTCCATCTGGAACATGTCGTTGAGGGCCGAGAGAACGTCAGAGGGTCGAGACATGTCGACCCCGGGAAGGGCGTGCTGGCGCAAGAGGTTCATCACCGCCACGCTGTGCATCGCTGCGCCCGCGCCGTGACCAGAGACGTCCACGAGATAGAACGAGAACAGTGTTTCTGACAGCGGGCCATAGCCGAAGGCGTCGCCGCCGAGCCGGGCGGACGGCTGGTACATCCACTCCGCCCTGATCGGACCGTCGATCATGGGCGAGGGCAGGAGCGCCTCGATATAGGCGTAGGCGCGGTCGAGGTCGCGATCGAGCTGCTCGGACTCCAGGATCTCCCGCTGCGTGCGCCAAGCGTAGCGCAGATGATGCCGCCCGACGCGAAGGATGGCCCCGGTGTCGAGCCGTTGGGCGCCCTTCACGGCCACGCCGTTCACGAAGGTGCCGTTGGTCGAGTTCAGGTCTGTCAGGATGGCGCCGTCCGGCGCGATCTCCACGCGACAGTGGGCTCGCGAGACCTCGGCGTCGGCGAGGATGATGTCGGCGGGTGTAATCCTGCCGATGGACGCGCCGGCCTTGCCAACCACCACGTGGCGGCCCGCGCCCTCGCCGCTGATGATCTCCAGGACGTGCACGCGCTCGCCCAGAGCGAGGTCAGCCTCGCTGGGCGTGATGATCCGGGTCGCCTCGGTGTTCAAGCAGTCCGCCCCGGCGGAGTGAAGGCTCGACCGTAAACCATCGTCAGGGAACCTCAAATGGCGCGACCGCCTCTCGGCCCTTCCGCGGACCGCCCATGGGCCCGCCGCCCCAGGGGCGACGGGCGGGCGCGAAATCAATGCCAGTGGCGATGATGCACGACGTGGTGGTGGTGGTGATGCGGACGGGCCGCGGCGGCGCCGGCGGTCGCAAGGACGCCAAGAGCGAGAGCGGCGGCGAGGATGCGCTTCATAGAGCTTTCTCCGGATCGAATCAGGCGCGACAGTCGCGACCCGATAACCGCCTGTTTAACCCGCGCAATATGAGCGGGAGATGACTGGTCGATCGATGTCGCAGGACTGTTGCGGTTATGCGCCAAGGATCGGACCGCACCTTCGGGGGAGTGACGCTATGCAAAGACTGTCGATGTTCGTCCTGGTTCTGGGGGTGTCGCTGGCCCGCGGCCCTTGCTCGGCGGCCGCCGCCTCCGCACCGGACATTGCGCCTACCAATCAGATCCTGACGCCAGCCGCGGCGTCGGGCGCCATCTTTCAACGTCTCAATCCGCATCTGGCCGATGCGCCCGACTACACCGCAGGCCAGGCTTCGGCGGCGGCCCTCTCGCCGGACTCCCGTACGCTCCTGATCCTCACCAGCGGCTTCAACCGGATGGACGGTCCGGACGGACATCCGATTGCCGATCAGTCCACCGAGTGGCTGTTCGTCTATGACGTCTCGGGCGGGAAGCCAGTGCAGAAGCAGGCGATTGCGGTTGCCAACAGTTTCATCGGACTGGCCTGGGCGCCGGCCGGAGACCGCTTCTTCGTCTCGGGCGGCGTGAATGACGATGTCCTTGAGTTCGTTGGCGGCCAGGGCGCCTTCGCGCCGAGCCGTGTCTTCAAGCTGGGTCACGCGAGCGGGCTTGGTCTCGCTGTCAGGCCCGAAGCCGCCGGACTGGCGGTGAGCCCGGATGGCCGTCGGCTACTCGTCGCCAACGTGCAGAACGACTCGGTGAGTCTGGTCGATCTCAGCTCGGGAGCCATCGTCGAGCAGGATCTCCGCGCAGGCGTGATCGACCCCCACAAGAGCGGCGCCCCCGGGGGCACCTTCCCGCGCGCGGTCGTTTGGACCTCGAACGACAAGGCTTATGTGGCCAGCGAGCGCGATCGGGAGATCATCGCGCTCGACGTGAGTGACGGCGCGGCGCGGCCTGGCGCGCGCATCCACGTGGCGGGTCAGCCTGTCGCGCTGCTGGCTGGTCCGCGGGGAAGGCTCTATGCGGCCCTCGACAACACCGATCGCGCAGTCGTCATCGACACGGCCTCGGAGCGCCTCCTCGAGTCCATTGCGACGGCCTATCCCAAGGGCTCGGTGCGCAGTGGGCTTGGCGGCGCCGGGTCGAACGCGCTGGCGCTTTCGCCCGACGGACGCACGCTTCTCGTCAGCAATGGCGGGGAGAACGCCCTGGCCTTCATTTCCCTGGACCCGCTGGCTCGGGGCCAGGCGCCGGCTCCCTCGCCGGCGCGCGCCCGCGATGACGACGACGCGCCGGCGACGAGCGCCCGCTCGAGCCTGGTGGGTCTCGTCCCGACCGGCTGGTATCCCACAGGCGTGGCGGCGGCGCGGGATCGGATCTTCGTCGTCAACGGCAAGAGCGATCCAGGACCCAACCCCCTGGCGTGCCGCAATTCCCTCCAGACCGGCCCGCACGCCGAAGACGCATGCCGCGCCGCGAACCAATACGTCTGGCAAAACGAGAAGGCCGGTTTTCTGACCTTCCCGGCGCCCAACGCCTCGGACCTTGGTCGGCTGACGCGGCGGGTGGAGACGAACAACCACGTCTTCGACGCGCTCTCCGCCGCGGACCAGGCGAAGATGACCTTCCTGCGCGCGCACATCCGCCACGTGATCTACATCGTGAAGGAGAACCGGACTTACGATCAGGTGCTGGGCGACCTGCAGGTGGGCGATGGCGACCCGAAGCTGGCGGTGTTCGGACGCGCGCTGACCCCCAATCAGCATGCCATCGCGCGGCAGTTCGTCGACCTCGACCGCTTCTTCGACAGCGGGGAGAGCAGCAACACCGGCTGGAACTGGACGCTTGCCGGCCGCACCAACGACTGGACCGAGCGCGAGGCGCCGGTGAACTACGCCGGGCGTGGCCTCCAGTACGACCAGGAAGGCGACAATCGTAACCTCAACATGGGATTTGCGACCTCGGCCGAGCGCGTCGTCGCCAATCCGCTCGGTCCCACCGATCCGAACTCGCTGCCCGGAACCCACGACGTGGCGGCGCCTGATGGTCCCGACGGGGCGGAGGGGCAGGGGTACCTTTGGGACCAGGCGCTGAAGGCGGGCCTGTGGGTCAGGAACTGGGGCTTCTACGGCGATTTGGCGCTCTACCAGCCCGCCACCGGCAAATACCGGACGCCCCTGGTCCGCGACCCGTTCAAGCAGGGCGTGAAGGTCTTCACGCCTGCGAAGGCGTCGCTGATGGGGATCACCGACCTCTATTTCCGCGGTTTCGACCAGTCGTTCCCCGACTATTGGCGCTTCAAGGAGTGGGAGCGCGAATTCGACGGCTTCGCCGCCGCCGGAAAGGCCCCTGCTTTCATGATGGTGCGCCTCGCTCATGACCACACTGGCGATTTCGGCAAGGGGCTCGACGGGATCGACACGGTCGAGACCGAACTGGCCGACAATGACTATGCGGTCGGTCTTCTGGTGGAGAAGATCGCGCACAGCCCCTTCGCGTCGGACACCCTGATTTTCGTCGTCGAAGACGATGCCCAGGACGGTCCCGATCACGTGAACGCCCACCGGGCGCCGGCCTACATCGTGGGGCCTTATGTGAAGCAGGCCGCGGTGGTCTCCCACCGGTATGCGACGGTCAATCTGGTGGCGACGATGGAGGCCATTCTTGGTGTCCAGCCGATGGGGTTGAACGACGCCCTGGCCGAGCCGATGGCGGACGTGTTCGACACGTCCAAGGCCGAATGGACTTTCGCCGCGCGCCCCTCCGACGTGCTTCGCCAGACGGCTCTGCCCCTGCCCCCCGAGCGGTCGGCGCAGGCCTGCCGCCTGCGCACCCGGTCGGCGGCGTACTGGGCCGCCGTCATGCGGGGCCAGGACTTCAGCCGCGAGGACGACCTCGACACCGCTGCGTACAACCTCGCCCTGTGGCGCGGGATGAAATCGGGCGCGCCCTATCCGGCGGGCCGGAGCGGCAAGGACCTGCGGGGAGATCGCGCCCGTCTGCTGGCGGCGGCGGGCGTCACCCGCTGCCAGGCGGCGGACTGACATCTGTCATCACCGGGCCGATTTCGTCATGCAGGACGAGATCGGCGACGGCGTCCTGTTCGGTGGGCTCGCGATTGACGATAGCCAGCCGGGCGCCTGAGCCCTTGGCGAAGAGCGGCAGGCCTGCTGCGGGATAGACGACGAGGGAAGAGCCCAGCACGAGGAAGAGGTCGCACGCGGCCGCCTCCGCCTCGGCGCGCGCCATGGCCTGCGCCGGCATCGGCTGGCCAAAGGAGATGGTGGCCGACTTCACCAGACCCCCGCACAGGCCGCAGGCGGGGATCTCGCCCCGCTCGAGAAACGGCTGCTTCAGGTCGGCGAACTCGTGGCGCAGCCCGCATTCGAGGCAGGCGGCGTGGCTGGCGTTGCCGTGCAACTCGATCACCCTATCGGCGGGGACGCCGGAGTCCTGGTGCAGGTTGTCGACGTTCTGGGTGATCACCGCGCTCGCCTTGCCACTGGCCACGAGGCGGGCCACCGCGAAGTGGCCGGCGTTCGGTTTCGCCCCGGTCCAGCCGGCGGCGCCGCTGAAGGTGCGGGTCCAGGCTTCTCGTCGCCTGTCCTCGCTAGCCACGAAATCCTGGAAATAGATCGGTTTCATCCGACTCCAGACGCCGCCCGGCGAACGGAAGTCGGGCACGCCGGATTCGGTCGAAATGCCCGCGCCGGTGAACACCACCATCCGGCGCGAAGCCTCGACCAATCCCCTGAGCGCCTGTCGCGAGGTCACGGCCATTTCCTCGCCTCGCCGCCGCGCACCGGGCTGTCAAGGGCCGCCGAGGCCGCCGCTCAGACCTCCGGAGGCTGGTCGGAATCCGCCGGTATGAGGGACCGGAAGGCGAGGGGGGTGAACTCGATCTCCACGCGCCGCCCAAGCCGGACCAGTTCGCCGTCCACCGTCAGGGGGATGCGGCCGTGGCCCGTGACGACGACCTTGCGAACCTTCGCGCGCACGACGGCCGGGTCCTCGCGCCAGTTGTTGAAGAGGGTGTTGACGCCCAAGCGCAGCAGCTCGCCGGCCGAGCGCGTGTCGATCGCGGCGGCTTCCAGCATCTCCTCGTCTTCGCGCATGACCTTCGAGACCAGCGGACACATCACTGCGATGGCCTCGGCGGATCCGGTGAGGCAGCCGTCGAAAATGTAGTCGAGTGGCTCGGAGACGTGCCGCCGCAGGGCGGTGGCCGCCCGCCTGAGGGCTTCAATGAAACGCCTTTCCCGCACCGCCTCGCGGGCGTCGGCCCAGAGGGTCGGGGCTCCCGCCACCGCGGCGACGTAGAAGGCGAGGGGTCCGGCGCGACCGCCGCTGATGCAGTGCAGTTCAGGGTTGGCGAGCGTGTCCGTGAGAGCCTCCCGCCAACCGCGCGTCCCGTAGAGCGCCCGGGGCAGCATGTTCATGGTGCCACCGGGCAAGGGGATCAGCACATTGCCGCGGTGGCCGGATTTCTCGGCTGCGGTGCGTATCGTGCCGTCGCCCCCAAGGACGACGAGCACGTCGGCTCGCTCCATCGCCTCGTCGAGCGCCACATCGAGATCGGAGGGGGAAGCGGAGATCACTTCCCCGTGCGCCAATCCGGCCCCATCGAAGATCGCCCGCACTTCCGCGGGAGACTGGGGCGTGAAACTGCCGCTGGCGGTGTTGAGGATCGCCACCAGGCGCTCCTGCAGGACAGCCGAAGCCGAAGGGTCGCTGCGAGGCATGGGACTCCGGGACGAGATCGTGCGTGACCCAAAGCCGCACAGGCCCCGCTCGTTCCAGGATTACATGCGATCCGGTCCTCCCTCCGGTGTATCGCACGAAGGGCGGCCGGGGACCCGTTGGCGACGCCGTTCAGCTTCTGATCGGTTCGGCCCGGTAGCGCTGCGGGAACAAGGCCTTCAGGGACGAGACCTTTGGCAGGTCGTAGGTCGCGATGTAGGGCGCGTCGGGGTGCTTGATCAGATAGTCCTGGTGGTAGTCCTCAGCTCGGTAGAAGCCTGAGAACGGGTCCACCCTTGTCACGATCGGCTGTCGATACACGTGCGTCGCCTGCAGTTGCGCGATATACCGGGTGGCGATCTCCTTTTGCATTGGGGTGAGGTAGAATATCTCACCCCGATATTGCGGGCCGTCGTCAGGGAACTGGCGGTTCAGTTGGGTGGGGTCGGTCGCGACGGAAAAATAGATGCGCAAAAGATCGCCGTAGCTGATCTGTTGCGGATCGAAGACGACCTTCACCGATTCCGCATGACCCGTGGTCCCGGTGCTGACGGTCTCGTAGTCCGCCGTCGACTTGCTGCCTCCCGCGTAGCCGGCCAGAACCTGTTTCACCCCGCGGACATGATCGAAGACGCCTTGAAGGCCCCAGAAGCAGCCGCCGGACAGGACGGCGACCTCCTCCCTTGCCGGCGACGCCGGGGCGAAGGCCGCCGCGGGCGCGAGGACGGGCCTCTCGGAACCCACGGCTGCGCCGCCGCCGACGAGCGCCAGGGCCGCGACCGTCAGGGCGAATGTCGCCGCCGTCGCGAGAAGCGGCATGTTCGAAGCATGGGGGCGCATGGACATGAGCCTTGGTCCTTGATGTGATGGTGGACGTCGCCGACGCCGGTGGGCGCGCGGAGAATTCGTCTTTGCGCGGCCTTCGGTTACATACGATCAAGCAAACCCGTTGCGGCGATCGGGGCGAGCGGGCGGGAGACCTGTAGTGGCGCTGGTGCTCAACGTCCTGTGGTTCGTGTTCGGCGGGTTCGCAGCCGGGCTGGCGTGGATCGTCGGCGGGCTCCTCCTGGCGATCACCATCGTCGGCCTGCCGTGGGTTCCTGCGGTCTTCCGGATCGCGGCGTTCTCGTTCGCCCCATTCGGACGCCAGGCCGTGGATCGCGCCTGGATCACCGGGCGGGGCGAGCTGGGCGGGGGTGCGGTCGGGCTCCTGCTCAACGTCGTGTGGCTTGTGGTCGCGGGGTGGTACATCGCTCTGGCTCATCTGGTGGTGGGCGCGGCCCTGTGCGTGACCCTGATCGGGATCCCCTTCGGGCTTCAGCACTTCAAGCTGGCGGGCATCGCGCTCGCGCCGGTCGGCAAGACGATCGTTCCGGCCTGACGCGCGCAGAATGCCGATCCCCGACATCCCCCCGGCTGTGCAAACCGCACCTCCGGCCGTGGAGACGGTGGTCGTCCGCGCGCCGCGCCTGCCGCCCAGCCCTGCTGACGCCGCGTTCTCGATCATGCAGTTGCCGCCGGAGATCCTCAAGACGGCCCCCCGTCTCGACGATGCGTTGGAACTCCAGCCGGGATTCTCTCTCTTTCGCCGCGTCTCCAGCCTCGGAGCCAATCCGACGACCCAAGGCGTGTCCCTGCGAAGCATTGCCGGATCGGCCGCAAGCCGGGCGCTGGTGACGCTCGATGGGGTGCCGCAGAACGATCCCTTCGGCGGCTGGGTGATCTTCACCAGCTTGCCTCCGGAAACCATCGGCTCGGTAGATGTCGTGCTCGGCGCGGGCTCAGGCCCCTACGGGGCAGGCGCGCTTACCGGCGTCGTGTCCCTCGACACGCCCGCCCCGCGGGCGGGTGACTGGCTCGTGAACGGCCAGGTCGGCGCGCTCGAGTGGGAGAGGGTGGCGGGGACGGGCACGGTCGCGCTCGGAGACACCCTCGCCACCTTCTCTGCGGCGGCCGAGAGTTCCAACGGCTGGGATCCCATTCGCGCAGGGCGAGGACCGGCCGACACCAGCCTTACCCTGGGGGACTGGACCGCCAGCGGGCGGTTTCAACGCGATTTCGGGCGGGCGGTCGCCGCCTTGCGGCTGTCGGCATACCAGGAGGACCGCAGCGCCGGCACGCTCTACGCCGGCTCGCGGGAGCGCGGCGAACAGATCAGCCTTACCGCCGAGGCCGACCCGACACCCGCGCTGTGGGGCTGGCGGGGTCAGGTATGGGCCCTGGCTTCGGACCTGGCGAACACCTCCGCCTCGGTGTCGGTCAACCAGCAGACCGCAAGCCTGTCCGACAACGAATTCCAGACGCCGGCCCTTGGTCTGGGCGCCAACGCCGCGGCCCGAAAAGTCTGGTCGCGCGCTACGCTCGAGATCGGCGCTGACACGCGCGTTGACGGGGGCGACGACCGCGAGACGTTCGACAATGTCGGCGGGGTGCTGACCCGCCTGCGGCGTGCGGGGGGCGAGGCGTTCGATGGAGGCGTGTACGCCGAGGCGACCGAGCGCTCCGGGCGACTGCTCTTCGCCGCGGATGGGCGGCTCGACGACTGGCGGACCTTCGATGGCCACGACATCGAAGGTCCGTCGACTGCGCCGGCGGACGGCGTCGAGACGAGCTATGGCGCACGCGGCGGAGTCATCCCCAGCGGGCGCGCCGGCGTGCGCTACGACCTCGACGGCTCGGAATGGCTCCGCACGGCGGTTTACGCCGGCTTCCGGCCGCCGACCCTGAACGAGCTGTTTCGCAGCTTCCGGGTCGGCAACAACGTGACCAAGGCCAATCCCGACCTTACGCCCGAGCGGTTGTACGGCGCCGAAGGCGGGGCGGGCGGAAGCCGCGGCCCGTTCGACTGGAGTCTCACCGTCTTCTACAATCGGCTCGACGACCCGGTCACCAATGTCACGCTCAGGGATGGTCCCTACACAGATCCCGTGGTCGGCTTCGTCCCGGCGGGGGGCGCGCTCCTGCAGCGAGAAAACGTAGGAGCCATCAACGCGTACGGCGTCGAGGGAAGGGCGGAGCTGAAGCTGGTTTCACGGCTGAGCCTGCAGGTCGCATTCGACTGGACGCATGCCCGGGTGGACGGCGGGATCGCGGCGGCCGACCTGGACGGACTTCGGCCCGCCGAGACACCGGCGGTCGTCATGACGGGGTTCGCGACCTGGACGCCCCTTCAGAGGGTGAAGATCATCGGCGGACTTCGCTACGAAAGTCAGCGGTTCGTGGACGATCAGAACCAGCTGCCGCTCGCCGCCGCCACCGTGGTCGACCTTCGGGCCGAATATGCCGCGAGCCCTCGGGTAACGCTCTTCATCGCGGCCGATAACCTGTTCGACGCCGCCGTACAGCAGAATGAATCCGTTGCCGGCCTCTACAGCTACGGCCCGCCCAGGATCGTGAGCGCAGGCGTCAGGCTGGCTGGAGGCCCCTGAGAAGCGGTCGGCCCTAGGCGCCGTCTCGCCCAGGGCCGGGCCAGCTTACTGCGGCGTCGCCGCGGCGGGCGCGGCTTCCGTCGTGG
Source organism: Caulobacteraceae bacterium (assembly GCA_036276055.1). Taxonomy (GTDB): domain Bacteria; phylum Pseudomonadota; class Alphaproteobacteria; order Caulobacterales; family Caulobacteraceae; genus Acaudatibacter. The sequence continues at coordinate 1,214 of DATBEN010000065.1, read as the reverse complement.
ACGACTTGTGGTGCTTGGCGGCCATGTGATGATGCTTGGACATCTTGTGGTGCGCGCCATGGTGCGACGACCCGCCCGATTCCGGAGGGTTGGGGACTGGTTGCATGGTCGCCTGGGGCGCGATGTCCTGGGCCGCCGCAGCGCCAGCAAACGCGGCGGCGACCGTCATGGCCGCGATAGCCGAAAACTTCATCCTTCACTCCCCGAGTCGGATCTAGAACGAATATCCAGTCATAGTCAGTCTCTCAGCGTTCTCAAGCCAATCGAGCCGTCATCGACGAAACAGCTCAGCCGGTGTGACCAAAAAGCCTTGACTTGGGATGATGGCGGACGGGAACCCAGGGCTGGTTTGACCTGAACCGGCGCAATGGCTAAGGATTCCCTCTGCGGGCCAGTCCCTGGTGCGGAAGCTAGAGAATCTAATAATGGATCGACGGGCGGGGATAGCTCTGGCCGCTGCAGTTTGCAGCGCGCTGGTTGCATGCAACAACGGAGCGAAGACTCCATCCGGTCAGGTAGTGGCCACCCTGGGGCGCCAGGAAATCACCATGCGCGACGTGCGCGCTGAACTTGGGAATTACAACGCTCCCGACGCAAAAACCCTCAAGACCGCGGAAAACGCGGCTCTTCGCAACATCGTCGGCAGGACCATAGTGGCCGACGAGGCGCGGAAGGAGGGACTCGAGAAGACCCCCGACTTCGCCCTGGCCAAACAGAAGGCCATCGACACCCTGCTGGTGCAGTCGCTCCAGCAGAAGATCGTGTCGCAGGTGCCGCCGGCCACGAAGGATGAGGCGCAACGGTTCGTCGATGCGCATCCCGACATGTTCGCCCAGCGCAAGATCTACGTCCTGGATCAGCTCCAGATGCGGCGCCCGTCGGACCCCGCGATCATCAACGCCTTGCAGCCCTTGAAGACGTTCGACCAGATCCAGGCTCTGCTCACCCAGGACAAGATCCCATTCCAGCGCGACACGGCCGCGCTGGACGCCCTCAGCGCCGATCCCAGGTTGCTCGACGCGATCCAGAAGCTGCCCCCCGGCGAACTCTTCGTTCTGCCGGCGGGCCAGCTGCTCACTGTGAACCAGATCAAGGAAACCAGGATCGAGCCGGTGACGCCTGACAAGTCGGTCCCCCTGGCCCAGCAGATCGTCACCCGCCAACGCACCGAGGAAGCCGTCAGGAGGCGCTTCCAGCAGCTCTTCGCCCAGAAC
>DATBEN010000064.1:0-3182 GCA_036276055.1 Caulobacteraceae bacterium | reverse complement strand
GCTCGTGGCGGGCGGAACGGTTCGCTATGTGTACGATCGCCTGTCGGTGACACGAACGACGCGCCTTCCTGCCAATTTCAGCTGGGTGTCGCGTGTGTCCGCCCAGGTCTCGACCGGGATCCTGCCCGACAGCGAGCAGCTTGGAGGTGGCGGCGTGGGCAGCGTGCGGGGCTATTACACCGATACGGCGCTTGGCAGTGTTGGCGTGCTGACGAACCAGGAAATCCGGCTTCCGGCGTTCAGCCCGACCGCTCTCGTGTTCCACCGCCCCAAGATGGATGACCTCGCCCAGGTCGGGGCGTTCTTCGATGTGGGCGAGTTCCGCCAGCCCCAGGCGATCGTGGGCGGCGCGCCGACGGCCGACCTGATGAGCACCGGGTTCCTGGCGCACTACGCGATCGGCCGCCGATTCGACGTGGACTTCGACCTCGGCTGGCAGCTTCGGACGGCCCCGAACCAGCCCACGCGAGGCTATTACGGGGCGGTCGCCCTCACCGCCTCGTACTGAGCGCGGCCCACGCCGCCAATGTCCGAACCGCGGGCCTCCCCCACTATGCGTTTCGCGCCTGGGGGAGGAGAGAGGCGGAGCGATTACGCCTCGGCGGACACGAGGCGCTGACGGGCGCGCAGGGCGCCGCCGATCGCAGTGACGCCGAGGATCATCAGCGCCCAGGCGGCCGGCTCAGGGACCGCCGTGACCACCGACCCGCTGTCCACCTCGCCGTTGACGGCGATGTAAGCGGGCGTGATCTGGATGAAGTAATTGCCCGGCGTGAGGTCCAGCGCGAGGAAGGAACTCGTGGACACCGGCGAGGTCTGAAGAAAGGTGTGGGACCCGGACGGCGTGCCAGAGTACAGATCGAACTGGATCGGTTCAGGTGAGCCGCCGAGCTTGGTCTCGATCTGGGCCTGGACCTGGGTCTGGGTGTCGCCGTCGATCGGCGGAACCAGGGTGAAGGTGAAGTTGTAGATATCCGCCTTGTCGAGCGCCAACACGGGAAGACCCCCGAACCAATTGTCCGCAGAGAAGGGCCCGCCCGGAATCGCCTTGGTGATGACAGTCACCGCCTCAGTCGAGCCCGCGGCGAGAACCACGGAAAGCGCGGCGGCGGCCGCGGCCAATTTCATCGTCTGCATTGTAATCCCCCCGCGCCGAAGCGCTTGCGTCCAAAAAGTGGCGTATTTGATTACAACGAGAGATAAACTCCTGTAAAGCCTGCTGCCGCTCCCCGTATATCTGGCGCCAATTTTGACATTTTTGGTACTTTTTCGCGCCTAACACCCGCCGCCCCCAGGGCCACAGGAGGAGGCGCGAGGCCGGCCTCAGGGGGCGCGATGTGCGGTCACGGCGACGTTCACGGTGACCTTCGTTGCGACTACATCGCCGGTCTTCCACTGGCCCTGGCCCACGCCGAAGGCCGTGCGGTCGATCACTGTCGCGCCCTTCATGACAGCCTTGTCGCCGGCGATCGACAGGGTGAACGGCAGGCTGATGGGTCGGGTGACGCCACGCAGAGTGAGATCGCCGACGGCCACGTAGCGACCACCGCCCAGGTCGCGGAAGGCGTGGCTCACGAAGCTGGCCCTGGCGAACTTCGCCACCCAGAACCAGTCCGTGGCGGGCATGGACTGATCGCGATCTGCGTCGCCGCTGGCGGCCGAGGCTACGTCGACCGAAACGGCGACGTGCGAAGCGGCCAGCGCCTTGGGATCAAAGGCGATCTGCGCGTTCCAGCGCCGGAACACGCCGGCGAAAGGCGCTCCGTTCACGGCGCCCTGGAAGGCGAGCTTCGAGGCGGCCGGATCCACGGTCCAGACTGCAGGCGCCGCCATCGCAGGGGCCGCGGCCAGGCCCAGGAGAAGTCCGAGACCGAGGACGATGGATCGGGCGGGTGTGGTCATCGGGAGGCTCTGGATCCGAGGAACGGGACCATTCGGGCGACCACGAGGTCGCGACTGATGAACTGGTGCTTGAGCGCGCCGCCCACATGCAGGACCACCAGGGCATAAGCCAGCTTGGCCAGCAGGCCATGGACCACCTGAAACCTGTGCTCCGCCGCCTGCGCCGCAGCTCCTGAGAGGTGGGCAAGAGGTGGAACGGCCGGCCAGGGCAAGGCGAACAACCGGATCGGGAGGATGTGATGCAAGGGGCTGGCCGAGCGCATCGCCCAGCCCGACAGCGGCATGCCGATCATGACGACATAGAAGAGGACGTGCACCGTCCTCGCCAGCGCCCGCTCCCACAGCGGCATCCCCGCGGGAAGAGGCGGCGCCGGCGTCGCCAGGCGCCAGGCGAGGCGAACCACGCTGAGGATCAGGACCGACAGGCCCAGCGACTGGTGCCAGGAGATCGGCGAGAGCCGGGCGATCCCATGGAGCGTGTTGAAGTACCAGGCGATCCCGATGTTGGTCAGGATCAGGACGGCGATGAGCCAATGCAGGCTCATCGCGACCACGCTGTAGCGGCGCAAGTCCTGGTCCTCGGTCTCGCCCCGCGTGCCTGCGTTCATGAACCTGAGTGTCCGCAGTCGGCGATCGGGTTCAAGCCTTCCTTAGGCTACCGAGCCTTCTCGAACGCGCCGGCGATGGTGAGATGAACGTCGTCGCCGACCACCGGAACATAGGTCTTCACGCCAAACTCGCTGCGCCTTATGACGCCCGTCGCCGCGAAGCCGACCGTGTAGCCATGGTCCAGAGGATTCACGCCGGCGCCGATGAAGCGGGCCTTCAGCTCGATGGGACGCGTGACGCCGTGGAGCGTCAGGTCGCCGCGGATCTCGGCGGTGTCGGGACCCGTCTTCGTGATGCTGGTCGAGGTGAAGGTCGCAGTAGGAAACTGGGCTGCGTCGAACCAGTGGGCGCCCTTCAGCTCCTCATCGAGCTTGGGAACGGTGGTCAACGCCGAGTTCACCGGGATGGTCACCACGAGCTTCGAGTCGGCGGGATGCGCCGGATCCAGCCGCAGCGAACCGCTCGCGCCTGAAAAGAAGCCGGAGAAGTCGGTGAATCCGATGTGGAGGACGGAAAACTCGACCTGCGTATGGTACGGCTCGACCTTGTACTCGCCGGGTTGAACGCCCGCCGGGCTCGGAGAGCCCTGCGCCAAGGCGCCTGGCGCGACAGAGAGAAGAGCGAGGGCGGCCGTGGAGACGGCCAGGTTGGTCAGCTTCATTGAGAGCCTT
>DATBEN010000063.1:0-8664 GCA_036276055.1 Caulobacteraceae bacterium | reverse complement strand
CTTCATCGGCCACATAAAGAGTCTCGGCGTTGGCGAAGAAGAGGCCGAACGGCGTGAATGCGCCGCCGTCGCCGCCCTTCTTGGTCGTGGCCAGGTCGGTCGGGAAGCCCGGCAGGATCGAGATCTGCGCCGAGCTGGCCGTGGCGGCGGTGGGCAGGGCGCCGGCCGGGTTGCTCACCTCGTAGACCGTGTCGACGCCGTTGCTGCCGCTGCCCTTGGTGAAATAGAGCGTGCCGTCAAAGAGGGTCAGGCCGCGGAAGTTGGTGTCCTTGCCCGCCTTGTCGCCCGACACCGACGTGAACCCCGAATCGATCTCCGTCGAGTTGGGCGTCGACCCGGGGGTGACCACCTCCAGGCCCGTCGACGTCGTCAGCGCCTTGGGCGTGCCGCTGCCGTTGTTGGAATTGCCGACGGTGTAGTACTGGCCGTTGGGCGCCAGGATCGCCGAGCGGCCGTTGTTGCCGCCGTAGGGTGGACGCCGACGCGGCGCCAGCGGCGGCCGTGGCGAGGGCCGCGCCCAGCGCGATCGCCGACGCACGAACCGTCCTCGACCTGTGATATTGCAATATCGACATGTGCCCTCCGATCGGTGTTCGACGCCGGATGGCGCCGATTGCCACGGCGGCCACTCTGCGGCTGCCGCCGGGCGCCTCCGTTCCACCGCTTTTGCGTCCTGACAAGTCGGCCGAGCGCACGCCTCCGAAGGGCGAATGTGTAATGATTTTCGAGTGCGCGACGTGTACGATTTAGTTCTTTTCGTGCTCCGGTCGTCGTTTTCACAATAAAAATTAAATTGTTGGCTTTGGATCCCTGGGGCGACTGGATGCCCACTCGGGAGCGCATGGCGCCCATCCAATTTCATATTGCAAGTTTGCGGATTATGTGAATTTTATTTGACAGCCGACGCGTCGCTACGGCTCCGCTCAAGGAACATCTTGTGAACATCCGCGGGCGCGTTTATGGTTCGTTCTGGGTTCGAGAGCGTCTGGATCAATTCATTCGGCAAGACCGCGCGGTCGCCGGAATCATGGGATAGGAAGGGTCGGACACGATGTCAGGAAACATGGCCTTGAGGCTCGTCGGCAAGGAAGAGGGCGACAAGCAGCGCGCCCTGGAAGCAGCGCTCACCCAGATCGATCGCGCCTTTGGCAAGGGCTCGGTCATGAAGCTGGGCGACAAGGGCAAGGTGGTGGAGATCGAGTCGGTCCCCACCGGTTCGCTCGGCCTCGACATCGCGCTCGGCATCGGCGGTCTTCCCAAGGGCCGGGTTGTCGAGATCTTCGGGCCCGAGAGCTCGGGCAAGACGACGCTCGCCCTGCACGTGGTCGCCGAGGTGCAGAAGCGCGGCGGCACGGCCGCCTTCGTCGACGCCGAGCACGCGCTCGACCCCTCCTACGCCCACAAGCTGGGCGTGAACCTCGACGACCTGCTCGTGGCCCAGCCCGACACGGGCGAGCAGGCCCTGGAGATCACCGACACCCTGGTGCGCTCGGGCGCGGTGGACATCGTCGTCATCGACTCCGTCGCGGCCCTGACGCCGCGCGCCGAGATCGAGGGCGAGATGGGCGATTCCCTGCCCGGCCTGCAGGCGCGCCTGATGAGCCAGGCCCTGCGCAAGCTCACCGCCTCCATCTCCAAGACCCAGACCCTGGTGATATTCATCAACCAGATCCGCATGAAGATCGGGGTGATGTACGGCAGCCCCGAGACCACCACCGGCGGCAACGCCCTGAAATTCTACGCCTCGGTGCGCCTTGACATCCGCCGCACCGGCTCGGTGAAGGTGCGCGACGAGATCATCGGCAACAACGTCCGCGTCAAGGTGGTCAAGAACAAGGTCGCCCCGCCGTTCCGGGAGGTCGAGTTCGACATCATGTATGGCGCGGGCATCTCCAAGCTCGGCGAGATCATTGACCTGGGCGTCAAGGCCGGGGTGATCGAGAAGTCGGGCGCCTGGTTCTCCTGGAACAGTACGCGCATCGGCCAGGGCCGCGACAACGCCCGCGAATTCCTCAAGGCCAATCCCGACATCGCCCTCCAGATCGAGGACCAGGTCCGCGGCAATTCCACCCGCATCGAAGAGGAACTCCTCATCGGCGGCCCGGACGCGGAGGACTGACCTACCCCTTCCTTGTTCCCTCCCCTTCTGGGCCCCCGAAAGGGAGGGATAAGGGAGCCTGCCCTTTTTCCCTCACCGCCGCGATGTTATCTCGCGGCGATGCCTTCCCTGAACGAGATCCGTAAAGAGTTCCTCGGCTACTTCGGCGCGCGAGGTCACGCCGTCGTGCAGTCCGCGCCGCTGGTGCCGCGCGACGATCCCACGCTGCTGTTCGTCAACGCCGGGATGGTGCCGTTCAAGAACATCTTCACCGGGGCCGAGACGCCTCCCGCCCCGCGCGCGACTACGGCCCAGAAGTGTGTCCGCGCAGGGGGCAAGCACAACGATCTCGATAACGTCGGCTACACCGCCCGGCATCACACCTTCTTCGAGATGCTCGGCAACTTCTCATTCGGCGACTACTTCAAGGCCGCCGCGATCGAACTCGCCTGGAACCTGATCACGCGCGACTTCGGCATCGACCCGGCGCGGCTGACGATCACCCACCACGCCACCGACGAGGAGGCGGCGGCGCTGTGGAAGAAGATCGCCGGCCTGCCCGACGACCGCATCATCAGCATCGATTCCTCGGACAACTTCTGGTCGATGGGCGACACCGGCCCCTGTGGACCTTGTTCGGAGATCTTCTTCGACCACGGCGAGCACGTGGCCGGCGGGCCGCCGGGCTCGCCCGACCAGGACGGCGACCGGTTCGTCGAGATCTGGAATCTCGTCTTCATGCAGTTCGAGCGGTTCGCCGACGGAAACATGACGCCCCTGCCCAAGCCGTCCATCGACACCGGCATGGGCATCGAGCGCCTGACCGCGGTGCTGCAGGGCGTGCACGACAACTACGACATCGACCTCTTCCAGACCCTCATTCGAGTCAGCCGCGAGTTGACAGGGGACGCGGGTGGGACGGCAAACAGTCCCTCCCATCGCGTCATCGCCGACCACCTGCGCGCCTCGAGCTTCCTGATCGCCGACGGCGTCACGCCCTCCAACGAAGGTCGCGGCTACGTCCTTCGCCGGATCATGCGCCGCGCCATGCGCCACGCCCACCTGCTGGGGGCGACAGAGCCGCTGATGTGTCGCCTCGTGCCGACCCTGGTGGCCGAGATGGGCGAAGCCTATCCCGAGCTTCGCCGCGGCGAACCTGCGATCGCCGAGACCCTGCGCCAGGAGGAGGAGCGCTTCCAGCGCACCCTCGGCCGCGGCATGGCTCTGCTCGAGGAGGCCACCGTCGGCATGGGCGAGGGCGACGTCCTTTCCGGCGAGACCGCCTTCAAGCTCTACGACACCTACGGCTTCCCCCTCGATCTGACGCAGGACGCGGTCCGCAACCGCGGCATCCACGTCGATCTCGACGCCTTCGACCGGGCCATGGCCGCCCAGCGCGCCCTGGCGCGGGAGAACTGGGCCGGCTCGGGCGAGCAGGCCCAGAGCGCGGTCTGGCTCTCCCTGCGCGAGCGCCTCGGCCCCACCGTCTTCCGTGGCTACGAGCACGGCGAGACCACCGGCGAGACCCTCGCCCTGGTCCGCGGCGGCGAGGAGATCAGCTCCGCCGGCGCGGGCGAGGAGGTCCAGGTCCTGTTCGACCAGACTCCGTTCTACGGCGAAGGCGGCGGCCAGGCCGGCGACCGGGGCGAGGTGGAGTGGGACGGCGGCTTCGCCCAGGTCCTCGACACCCAGAAGCAGGCTGGCGACCTCTACGTCCACCACCTGCGGATCCTGCGCGGCAATCTCGAACCGGGCGTCCGCGCGCGCCTGGCGGTGGACGCCGACCGCCGCGCCCGCACGCGCCTCAACCACTCGGCCGCCCACCTCTTCCACGCGGCCGTCCGCCATGTCCTGGGTCCCCACGTCGCCCAGAAGGGGCAGCTGGTGGACGCCGAGCGCATGCGCTTCGACTTCAGCCACGGAGCTCCTCTCACCCCGGCCGAACTCGATGCGGTCGAGGCGGAGGTGAATGCAGTGATCCGCCAGAACGTCCCCGCAGAGACCCGCGAGATGGCGCCTCAGGCGGCGATGGAAGCGGGAGCCATCGCCCTGTTCGGAGAGAAGTACGGCGATAGCGTCCGCGTTCTCACCCTCGGTAAGGCGCTGGAGGGCGAAGGCGCCTATTCCGTCGAACTCTGCGGCGGCACCCATGTCGCGCGCACCGGCGATATCGCCCTCTTCAAGATCGTCGCCGAGCAGGGAATCGCCGCGGGAGTGCGCCGCGTCGAGGCGCTCACCGGCGAGGCCGCCCGCCGCTGGCTGCTCGACCGCGCCGCCGTCGCCGGCGCCCTGGCCGACCAGTTCAAGGTCCCCGTCTCCGATGTCACGGCTCGCGTCGAAGCCCTCGAGGCCCAGCGCCGCAAGCTCGAGAAGGAACTGGCCGACGCCCGCCGCCAGATCGCGGTCGGGGGTGGAGGCGCCGGCGAGACCGCGCCCCAGGACATCGGCGGGGTGCGGTTCATCGGCCGCGTCCTCGAGGGCGTCGGCGGCAAGGACCTGCGGCCCATCGCCGAGGGCTTCAAGAAGCAGCTCCCGGACGGCGTCATCGCCCTGATGGGCGTGGCCGACGGCAAGGTCGCCGCCACCGTGGCGGTCACCGGCCAGGCTCAGGGCCGGTTCAACGCGGTCGAACTCGCGCGCGCCGCGGTCGCCGCGCTCGGTGGACAGGGCGCCGGCGGCAAGCCCGACTTCGCCCAGGGCGGCGGACCGGACCCGGCCCGCGCCCAGTCCGGCCTCGACGCCGTCCGCGCCGCCCTCGAGGCGGCCTGAATCTTATGGCGTGAAGTCACGGATCCGCGCGACTTCCGCGGCGTCCAGCTTGCGGATCATGTCGACGACGAGATCGACGGTCTCATCGAAATCCTTGCGGTCCATGATCCCGTTGTGGACATGCATGTAGCGGACCGGCACGCCGATGTTCAGCGTCGGCGCCCCGCCGCCCGACTTCTGAATCTCAGCCGAATCATCGCCGTAGCCGGAGACGAGGTCGAGCTGGAGTGGGATGCCGGCGTGGGCCGCTGTCTGCTTGGTAAAGACGACGAGCTTGCGGTTGGGCAGGGCGCTGGCGTCGTAGATGAAGATGTCGGGGCCGCCGCCCAGGCGTGCGTTCGACTCGTCGGGATGGGTTGCCGGCTCGTCGTTCGCCATTCCGCCTTCGATGGCGATTCCCAGGTCCGGGCGGATCACCTCGGCCGCCGTGTGGGCTCCGCGCAGGCCGATCTCCTCCTGGGTCGTCGCCGCGACGAACAGCTGGTTGGGGTGCCCCTCGGCGGCCAGGCGCTTGAGCGCCTCGATGATCACCGCGCAGCCGACCCGGTCGTCCCATGCCTTGCCGAGATACCGGCCATTGGCGAGCTCCTCGAACGTCGAGTCCGGCGCCACCGGATCCCCCGGTTCGATCCCCATCGCCGCCGCGTCGGCGGCGTTGTGCGCGCCCACGTCCAGATAGAGATTCTCGCGGTTGAAGGGCTTGGTCCGTTCGTCGGCGGGAACGACGTGAATGTCGCGGATCCCGGTCACGGCGTGGACCGGCCCCTTGGCGGTCAGGATCACCCAGCGCTGTCCGGGAAGGGCCATGTCGAGCCAGCCGCCCAGCATCTGCATCGTCACGAACCCGTCCGGAGTCACCCGCCGGACCATGCCGCCTAGCTCGTCCATGTGCGCGTCGAGCATGATCCGCGGACCGCTCGTCCCGTTCTTCGCGATCACCGATCCCATGCCGTCGTAGGCGATCGTCCCGTAGGGCTTGAACTCGCGGACCATGATCGCCCGCACCGGCTCCTCGAAGCCGGATGGCGCGGGGGCGTTCGAGAGCTCGCGAAGGAGGGCCTCGGTCCGATCCTCCGCCGCAGCCGCGCCCGCCGCCATGGCCGCCAGCAGCCCGATCGCCGCCGCAGCCGTCCCCCATCGTCCCATCACGTTCCTCCGGGCCATCTCGCGAGAAGCGAAGATCCCCTTTTGGGTCCGAGGCTTGGCGCGACGCAACCCCCTACTCGGGGATGCAGTCAGAAGCTCATCCGTGCGCCCACGGAGAGGACGAGGCCGGCGCCGGTGATCTCACCCGTAAGCGAGACCGGGGTCGCCAAGGGCGTGCCGGCCCTCGTACGCCCTGGGGTTCCCGTAGCCCTCCGGCAGTCCTATGAGCGGCGCATGATCCCCCGCTACACCCGCCCCGAAGCCGCCGCCGTCTGGTCGCCGCAGACCCGCTTCCGAATCATGTTCGAGATCGAGGCGCATGCCGCCGACGCCATGGCGGCCCTGGGCGTGATTCCTGCCGAGGCCGCCAAGGCGATCTGGGAACGGGCGGGCGACGCCGTCTTCGACGTCGAACGGATCGACGAGATCGAGCGGGAGACGCGCCACGACGTGATCGCCTTCCTTACCCACGTCACCGAACTGGTTGGCCCGGAGGCGCGGTTCCTGCACCAGGGCATGACCTCCTCGGACGTGAACGACACCGCCCTGGCGGTGCAGCTCTCCCGCGCGACGGACCTGCTGCTGGAGGATGTCGAACTGGTTCTCGCGGCGCTCAAGCGGCGCGCCTTCGAGTTCCGCAATACGCCGTGCGTCGGGCGCAGCCACGGCATCCACGCTGAACCCACGACCTTCGGCCTGAAGCTCGCGGGCCACTACGCCGAGTTCGTGCGCGCCCGCGAGCGGCTGGCCATGGCGCGATTCGAGATCGCCACCTGCGCCATCTCCGGCCCCGTGGGCACGTTCGCCAGCGTCGACCCAGCGGTCGAGGCGCACGTGGCCGAGAAGATGGGCCTCCGGATCGAACCGGTCTCGACTCAGGTGATCCCGCGCGACCGGCATGCTGCCTACTTCGCCGCCCTGGCGGTCGTGGCCAGTTCCATCGAACGTCTCGCGGTGGAGATCCGCCATCTGCAGCGCACCGAGGTGCTGGAGGCGGAAGAACCCTTCGACGCCGGCCAGAAGGGCTCCTCGGCCATGCCGCACAAGCGCAACCCGATTCTGACGGAGAACCTCACCGGCCTTGCTCGCCTGGTGCGCTCGGCGGTTATCCCCGCACTGGAGAACGTCGCGCTCTGGCATGAACGCGACATCAGTCACTCGTCCGTCGAACGGGGCATCGCCCCGGACGCTACCGTCCATCTCGACTTCGCCCTGCGTCGGCTCGCGAACCTGATGGAGCGCCTGGTCATCTATCCGGAGAACATGCGCCGCAACCTCGACCGCCTGGGCGGACTGGTGCATTCGCAGCAGGTGCTGCTCGCCCTGACCCAGAAGGGCGTCGCGCGGGAGGCGGCCTATTCCATCGTCCAGTCGAACGCGATGAAGATCTGGCGCGAAGGCGGCAGGTTCGTCGACGCTCTGCGCGCCGAGCCGCAGGTCAACGCCGTTCTCAGCGATGCCGAACTCGAAGCTCTGTTCGACGAAACCCCCTACTTCCGGCACGTGGACACGATCTTCGCCCGGGTGTTCGGTGACGCGGCGTTTGCCGACGTGTCCGCCGCCCAGGGCGCTCCGGTCGCGGCCTAGCTTCGCCCGCGCGCCGAGCCGAGAAAGTCCCCTGCGTCGAACTCGGGCGGCGCCGGGACTTCTACAATCGGGTCGTCACGATCGTCGAATTCCAGGCGAAGCGCCCGGGTCATCACCGCGTGCATGTCGTACAGGCAGGTGATGTAGGTGAACTCAAGGATCTCCTCGTCTGACCAGAACGACTTGAGCGCCTCGATCACCGCCACTGGCGTCCGCCCGCCGGCCTGGCAGAGGCAGTCGGCATAGGCGAGCACCGCGCGCTCGCGCGCGTCGAAGGCGTCCGACACCTGCCAGTGCGGCACGGCGGCGATCTTCTCCTCGGAAACCCCCAGGCCTCGCAGGGACTTGCAGTGCTGGGAAAACACGAACTGGCTGGCCTTGACCCAGCCCGCCCGCGTCTGCCCCAGTTCGCGCAGGACCGGATCGAGCTTGCGCGCGGGGTTGCGGTAGACAGCGAACCCGTCAGTGGCGTGTTCGAAGATGTCCGGGCAGAGCGCGAACACTGTCCACCAGTCGCCAGGCGTGCCGGTGGCCGTGCCGGGCTGGGCGACGGGGTCGCGCCCTTCGCCGAAGAGCAGATCGTAGAAACGCAGGACGACATCGGAGCCGACGTCCGCCCGACTCACCTGCCGAAGGACCGGCATCGCCTCCTCCCCGGCGCCGCTGTTCAGGACGCCGGGGCGAGCGTCCTGGCGCCGGCCTCCGTCGGGGCCGCGTCGCCCTTGAGGACCACGTTCCTCGCCCGCTGTCCGTCGGCCTGCATCGCCTCGTGGGCGACGTCCGAGTCGTTGAAGGTCCGGGTCCAGCAGGCGAACTCCAGGCACACGCCGTCCGGATCGAAGAAGTAGACGGAGCGCACGAAGACGCCGTCGTGCACCTTGGCGCTCACCTGGCTCGGCGACTCGTCGTGATTGAGCACGGGACTCACCGCGATCCCCTTTGCCTTGAGCCGCTCGACGTACTCGTCGAACTTTTCGGGCGGAACGTCGAACGCCACGTGGTTCATCGAGCCGTGGGCGGTGATCATGTTCCCCTGGGTGGGCAGGACAGCGGGCGAGGCGACG
>DATBEN010000062.1:0-9737 GCA_036276055.1 Caulobacteraceae bacterium | reverse complement strand
TTCAGGGTGACATGCCGGGGCGCCGCTGTGCGGCGGCCGGACCAGGACAGCCGAAGTTGGCTGTCGAGCAAGGCAAGGGTGGTTGCGAGACCGAAGGCGCCCACCCGGCCGGCGGCTAGCTCGATCGCGAGAGGGATACCGTCCAGCTTGCGGCAGATCTCGGCGATCAGCAGCGCCTCTTCCGGGCCGCGTTCGATCTGGCCGCCGCTGGCCGCGACCCGTCCGATGAACAGTTGGGCGGCCGGATAGGCGCGCACATCCTCGAATGAGAGCTCCGGCGACAACGGGGGCGCCTCGAGGGCCGCGAGGCGATGCACCTGCTCGCCGAGCGCGTTCAGCGGCTCGCGACTGGTCGCGAGGATGCGGACGTGCGGCGCCCCCTGGCAGACGGCCTCGGCCAAGGTCGCTGCGCCCCCGATCAAATGCTCGCAGCTGTCCAGGATGAGCAGCAGCTGACGCGAACGCAATCGAGACACGACACCGGCGACGCCTCCCACGCCGGTCATCTGAAGCGTTGCTGCGACAGCGCTGGCGACATCCGCACCGCCTTGTTCGACCGCAAGATCGACGAACGCCACATCGCCCCCGAAACGGCCCGTCAGTCGGTGAGCCAGCGCGAGCGCGACCGTTGTCTTGCCAATCCCGCCGGGACCGACGACGGTCACAAACCGCGAGGTCGCGATCAGTCCCTCTAGATCGTCGATCACCCTGTCTCGCCCCACCATTCGCCCAAGGGCGGTGGGCAGCCCAGGACGATCATGCTGGTGGGGCCCGGATCGCGGGGCGATGTCCGCCTCGCGCGAGATCGGCGCGACGAAACAATATCCCCGGCCGGCGACATTGGACACATAGCGCGCCCGGGGATCGGCATCGTCCAGGGCCTTGCGCAACGCGCTCACCTGGACCCGAAGAGCGCCCGGATCGACGGTGACTCCTCGCCACACGCGGCCTAGCAACTCCTGAACGCTCACCACATCGCCATTTCGCTCCAGCAAGCAGAGCAGGATGTCCATCGCACGGCTGCCAAGGGCCACAGGCGCCCCTCGGTGAAGGAGCAGCCGTTCGGCCGGCCGGAACTCGAATGGACCAAACGAGTATCGGCCTTCAGTTTGATTCAAGAGCTTGAGCGCCGTCTGATCGCCTCACCAGTACCCACTTGGCCGGACCGCGCTCTAGAGGTTTTGTTTGACCATCTCCAGGAGGTCGCCGCCTTTGCCCTGCAACACGGCGTTCGCCGCATACAACGCCATGCCGATTGCGGGTTTGAGCTCTGTGTGTGGCGGCATGACCAGCTCCATCGCCTCGACGTTGATGTGCAGCAGGGCCGGGCCGGACGCGGCGAGCCAGTCTGCGATTGCGCCTTCGAGTTGGTCGGCGCGCTCGACCCGCGAACCCCAGAGGCCGCAGACCCTGGCGAGTTCGCCGAAGTCTGGATTCTTCAGATCCGTGAACAAACCCACCATTCCCTCGGTTTTCTGTTCGATCTCGACGAAACCAAGCTTGCCGTTGTCAAAGACCGCGATCTTGACCGGCAGGTTCTCCTGGACGCAGGTCAACAGATCGCCCATCAGCATCGCGAAGCCGCCGTCGCCCGCGAGCGTGATGACTTGCCGCCCGGGCTGCGCTTTCTGGACTCCCAGGGCTGAGGCCATGCCGCTGGCCATGGTTCCATGCAGAAGGCTGGCGAAGGTCCGCCGCTTGCCGTTGGAACGGATGTGCCGAAGCATCCAGACGGCGGCCGTGCCGTCATCGGCGCAGAACACGGCGTCCTCTGCGGCCAGCCGGTCCAGCACGGTCGCCACCAGCTTCCCGGGGATTGCCCCATCGGGCCCTGGCTTGGCCGCGGCGGCGGCGTGACCGGCGTGAACCTCACGGTAGTGGGCGATCGTTTTGTCGTAGAAATACGAAGCGCTCCGCGGCCTCAGGCGCGGCAGAAGCCCCTGGAGCGTCGGCTTAATCGCGCCTGTCAGGCCAACGGTGACGGGATGACGCTGGCCAAGGTGGGCGGGTTCGATATCCACCTGAACGATCTTGGCCTGGTTTGGATAGAACTGGCGCCAGGCGAAGTCGGCGCCGAGGAGAAGGAGCGTGTCGCATCCGAGGACCGCCTGGTATGCGGCCTCGTTGCCAAGAAGGCCGGTCAGGCCGATGCCGTGCGGGTTGTCTGGCTCCAGGAAGTCTTTGCCCCGGGACGTGTAGGCCACCGGAGCCCGCAGGGCTTCGGCGACGGCCATGACCTCGGCGTGGGCCCCTTGGCAACCGGCGCCGCCGTAAATTGCGATCCTCTCGCCGCCGTTGAGCACCTGCGCTGCGAGGTCGAGCTCAGTCTCGCTTGGACAGACGACGGGATGGCTGACCTGCACCTTGAAGGGCGTCGCGTCGTGCATTTCGGCCATGGCCACGTCGACCGGGACTATGAGTACGGCCGGACCGCGTTTGGCGATCGCTGTCTGGCAGGCCAGTACAGTTTTCCGGAGAGCTTGCTCGGGTGTATAGATCATGTCGCAGAACACCGAGCATTCGCGAAAGAGTGACTTGAAGTCAACTTCTTGTATGAAATGGAACCCCAGCTCCGACGACACCACCTGCGTGGCCAGCAGGATCACGGGCGCCCGGTTTCGCTGAGCTTCATAAAGCCCGTTGATGAAGTGAAGGCTCCCGGGTCCACAAGTGCCTGCCATTGCGGTGAGCCGTCCCATCAATTGAGCTTCCGCCTGCGCAGCAAAGGCTCCAGCCTCCTCGTGTCGCACGTGGACCCAGTCTATGCCGCTACGATGGATGCATCCGGCAATCACATTCAACGTATCCCCGACGATGCCGTAGCAATTCTGAACACCGGCCGCCTCCAACGTGTCGACGATGACCTTGGCAACTTTCTGAGACACCGAGATTACCTCCAGATAATCTGCTTATAGCTGCATAGAATCGACATTGTCGGAGTCAAACCCTCTAGTCGACATCCAACACAACCGTATTGGTGCGGATTGAGTTGATTTGCAGCAGTGTGGCGCCTGCGAGCCGTCGTGCCTGATCCGAATTGCGGGCCTGCAGCTCGCGGCGGAGCCCAATTCACGGCTTCGCCGATGCGGGCGTCAGGAATGTCGAGCTCCCCGACATGGTCTGGGACCAGCCGCCGCCCATTCCTGGAAGACGCCGACAGTCACCCCGCGCGCCTCAGGCCTGCATGCCCGCCCACGCAATCGTGTCCGCGTCGTCGGCGAAGACGCGGCGCCGTCGCCAGGCCGCGGGCGTCTCTCCGGTATGCTGGCGAAACAGCTTGGACAGGTGCGCCTGATCGGTGAACCCGCAAAGCAGGGCGATGATGCTCAAGGGCTCGTCGCCTTCCAGCATCAGGGCCTTGGCCCGGCTCAGGCGGCGCCCCGTCAGGTAGGCGTGGGGCGTCTCGCCAAAGGTCCGTTTGAACGCGCGACAGAAATGAGCGGTGCTGCGCCTTGCAACGCCACTCAAGTCCTTGACGTGAATGGTCTCGCTCAGATGGCTGTCGATGTAGGCGCGCAGCCGCCGCACCTGCCACGCCGCGAGTTCGCCAGGCCCGCTGTCGACCTTGGACGCCGCCGCATGGCGTTGCAGTTCTGACCGCAGGATCGAGGCGGCCTGGCTGATGGAGGCTCCAGCGGCTACGCGGTCGCGCTCCAACTGGTCTCGCGCGGCCTCGATCAACTCGGCGAGATTGGTGATGAACTGGATCCGCTGAGACGCGAAGCCGTCCGCCGGCTCGAGCCAAAACACCGAAGACTGGGACATTGAACCCTCGCTCACGTCGCTCGACCCCGGCCCGACGAGCCCGACGGCCTTGACCTACGCCCTGGGACGCGAGGGGGCTCGTTATGTGTCGCTAAAAGTTGTGAGGTCTGTGAGGTGGAGGTGCAGGAACGTCCCGGCCAGCGGACAGATCGCCGGAGTCGGGGCTCGCCGGGCGCCGATCGACTGGAACGGACGCCTGGTCAGCAAAGCAATTCAAAGCGGATCAACATTCCCCAATGCAAAGGTTGGTCTTCAATTAGCATAGTCCCTGACACAGTGGCCTTCTCGGTGGCCCTCCAGGCGCATCGGAGATCTGAAGCATGTCCCTGCGGGATAAGGTCCTCGAGGCCGGCGGAGGGACGCACTGGACCACCCTGCGTCGCTTCACCTGTCACCTGATGCTCCACGGGTCTCTCGTCCAGCCGCTCGAGGGAACCCACTCCCTCAAGGAAATCGTGGCCGAAGGAGATCTCGTCAGCCGCTCGATCCGCATTTCGGGCTTCTCGGACGCGGGCGCCGCGTGGGGCTTCTATCCGGACTACGTCACGATCCAGCAGGACGATGGCGCGTTCGTCGGGGCTCGCCGGGATGCCGCTCCGAGGCCATTCCGCAATCCCAAGGATGAGGTCGAGCTGGTCTATCTCTGCGGGCTCAGCATCTGGAGTTGCATGACGGCGCCGCTCTCCCTGCTGGAACACGACGCGGACGCGGAGGAGCTCGGCGCATGGTCTGAGCATGGACAGACGTGGTGGAGACTGAGGGTGAGGGCGCCGCAGGGCGCGCTGGCCTATTCCCGTGAGCTCGTCATGTACTTTGGCGACGACGGCCTGCTCAGGCGCACCGACTTCGATGTCGAGTGTGGCAAGACGATTTCGCTGGTCGATTACGCCTCGGCGCATCAGTCCTTTTCCGGCCTGACCGTGCCGACGCTGCATCGCACCCTGCTGCGCACGCCCTCGGGCGAGGCTCTGCGGAAGAAGCCGTTGCTGGACGTCGAGATATTCGACGCCGCCTACGACTAGATATCGCCGTCCGAGATCACCGGATCAGATTGGCCGTCGCCAGGTCGACCAGCTGACCGCCGCGACCATCGAGGACGGCCTTCAGCATGAAGACGCCGAACTTGTGCGCCTCTTCGAGGCTGGTGACGGGTGGCATGATCAGTTCCTCCCGCACGCTCATGACTTCGACCAGAGCCGGGCCCGGGTGCGCCAACGCCTCTTTCACGCCGCCCTCCAGGTCCTGCGGACGCTCGACACGCACGCCCTTGATCCCCATGGCGTTCGCCATCGTGGCGAAGTCCGGGTTCTTGAGATCGCAACCGAAATCCAGAAATCCATTGGCTCTCATCTCGAGTTCCACGAAGCCGAGCGTGCCATTATTCAGCAGGACGATCTTCACTGGCAGTTGATGCTGAATAAGAGTGATGAATTCGCCCATCATCATGGTGAAGCCGCCATCTCCGGAAAAAGAAACGACCTGCCTGTCGGGAAACGCCACCTGGGCGCCGATGGCGTGCAGCATGGCGTTGGCCATCGACCCGTGGTTGAAGGACCCGATGATGCGACGCTTTCCGTTGACCTTGAGGTAGCGCGCCGTCCACGCGATGGGCGAGCCCACGTCACAGGTGAAGACGGCGTCGTCGGAAGCGAGTTCGCTGACCACCCGGGTGACATACTGCGGGTGGATCCGCTCGCTGGCGCCGCGAGTCTCGGCGAGGGCGTCGAGGTCGCGCCGTGCCTTGCGGTAGTCCGCCAGCGCGTCCTCGAGGTGCGAACCATCGGTCTTGGGCTTGAGCGCAGGAAGGAGCGCGTCCAGCGTGTCGCCCACGGATCCAAGCAGGCCCAGGTCGAGCGGACAGCGATTACCAAGCGCCTCGGGCCGGAGGTCGATCTGCGCGACCTTGGCGTCCGTCGGGAAGAACTGCCGATAGGGAAAGTCGGTCCCCAGCATCAGCAGCATGTCGCAGTTCTTCATCGCCTTGTAGCCGGACGCGAAGCCGACCAGCCCGGTCATGCCGACGTCGTAGGGATTGTCGTACTCCATGTGTTCCTTGCCGCGCAGCGGGTGCACGATGGGCGCCTTCAGCATCTCGGCGAGAGCCACCACCTTGTCGTGCGCGCCCGCGCAGCCGGCGCCGCAGAGCAAGGTGATCCGCGCGGCGCCATTGAGCATGCCGGCGAGCGCCTGGATCTCGGAGTCGCGGGGCCGGACGAGCGGAGGAGCCGGATGCGTCCATTTCGGAGCGCTTCCAACGGCGGGACTGAGCGCGACATCGCCTGGGATGACCACGACAGCGACTCCGCGCTTCGCCACGGCCACGCGAATGGCGCGCGTGAGGATCTGCAGCAGCTGGCCGGGATTGGAGACAAGCTCGACGTAGTGACTGCACTCCTTGAACAGACTCTCCGGGTGGGTCGCCTGGAAATAGTCGATGCCGATCTCGGTGCTGGGGATGTGCGCCGCGATAGCGAGCACCGGAACGCCGCTGCGCTGGCAGTCGAACAGTCCGTTGATCAGGTGGAGGTTGCCCGGGCCGCAGCTCCCTGCGCAAACCGCCAGCTCCCCCGTGAGATGCGCCTCCGCCCCGGCCGCGAATGCTGCGCCTTCCTCGTGCCGGACGTGGATCCAGTCGATGTCCTTGCGGCGACGAAGCGCGTCGGTGAAGCCATTGAGGGAGTCGCCGACGACCCCATAGACCCGCTTCACACCCGCTTGGCTGAGGGTTTCAGCCATCAGGTCGGCCGTGGATTTCGCCATCGCAGTGCTCCGGTGGATCACGGAAAGACGGGCCACACGGCTCGCGCCGCGGACATCTTCGCTCGCACGCGCCAGGCGAGCCTGACGGCCCCCCTCTCCTAACGCGCGGCCGCCGGGCGAGGATTGTAGGCCTGTGGCGTCCCTTGGCGCCCCTTGAGGGGCCTGGCGCCGGTCCCCCGCGACGTCAAAATTTTCCCTCACCTCGAAAGCAGATGATCACTATTTCAGAGTTCTCACGCTGCGCACGATCGCACAGTATTCAATTGTCATTCGGCTACGATGACGTTTGATTCGAATGTCCTGCGACTCCGGAAACGTCGACAGCCAGGAGTCGTCAAACCCGTCCGTATTTGGCCCGACTTTCCTGTCCTCGGGGATTGATATCGGCTAGGCTCAGGGAGCCTTCTCAAGGCGCCCTCCCATGACGTATCTGAGTGGCGTGGGGCCAAAGTCTGGATGACGGCGTGAACACTTCCGATGACCTTCGCGAGGGCCCCGGACCGGTTCAGGCCGAAGCGCCCAATGCCGCCTGGGCGTTCGCGTTCGGCGCCTTTTCCCTTCTGACGACGCAGCGACGCCTCGAGCGCGACGGATCGCCGGTACAGCTCGGGGACAAGGCCTTCCAAATCCTCCGGACTCTCGTGGAGCACGCCGGTCAGGTCGTGGGCAAGGTGGAGCTGCTGCGCCAGGTCGGCATCGCCAATGACGACAGTCTCAGGTTCCACATCGCCGCGCTCCGTAAGGCGCTGGGCGACGGCCGGTACATCGCCAACATCGCCGGCCAGGGCTACAGCTTCGTTGCGTCGGTCTCTCGCCTTCCTGTCGAGCCGACTCCTGAAAGGCGGCGAACCTCGGCGCGCCCCCTGCCCGGCCGACCGCGCGCGCTCGTCGGTCGTGACCAGGTGCTGAAGGCGCTCGCCGAACAGCTGCTGGAACATCGGTTCGTGACCGTGGTGGGGCCAGGCGGCGTCGGCAAGACGAGCGTCGCACTGACCCTGGCCCATGAGCTCGCGTCGGAGTTCGACGGCGACGTCTGCTTCTTCGACGTCGGAAGCATCTTCAACCCGGAGCTCCTCGCGGGCGGCCTGGCGGCCGCCCTGGGTGTGCCGATCCAGCCGAGCGACGCGGCCCCAGGGATCGTCACCTTCCTCCAGCGTCGGCGCCTGCTGCTGGTTCTGGATGGATGCGAGCCGGGCGTGGACGCCGCCGCAGCCCTGGCCGAACAGCTCTTTCAGGACACGCCGCAGGTCCATCTGCTCGCGACGAGCCGTGAGGCCCTTCGGGCGGACGGCGAACACGTCTACCGCCTCTTCCCGCTCGACTATCCGCCCACAGGGGCTGGCCAGACTGCGGAGGAGGCCCTCGAGTTCGCAGCTGTGCAACTCTTCGTGGAACGCGTCGCCTCCAGCCTGCAGGACTTCACCCTGACCGACGAAGAAGCCCCGCTCGTCAGCGAAATCTGCCGGAAGCTGGACGGTCTGGCGCTCGCCATCGAACTCGCGGCGGGGCGGGTCGACGCCTATGGCGTCGGAGAAGTGGGCCGCCAGCTCGAGACCCAGTTCGCGCTGCTGTGGCCGGCGCGGCGCACGGCCATCGCACGACACCAGACCCTCAACGCGACCCTCGGATGGAGCCACCAACTGCTCACCTCGCGCGAGCAGACCGCCTTTCGCCGGCTGAGCGTCTTTGCCGGAAGCTTCACCCTCGAGATGGCGACGGCTGTCGTGGCCGATGACGAAGTGTCGGAGGCGGAGGCAACGGAACTGCTCGGCAGTCTCGTCTCCAAGTCCCTCGTTCAGTTCAATCGCGACGGCTCGTACGGCCTCTACCGCCTGCTCGACATGACTCGTAGCTACGCGCTCGACAGATTGGCCGAGGCCAGGGAGGCGGGTTCGACGGCGCAGCGTCACGCGCAGTTGATCAGGCGCCTGCTGGAGGAGGGCGGCCCTGGCCGCACCAGCGAGGTCGCGAGGCGTCCCGGCGCCCTCCTCGACGACGTCAGCGCCGCCATCGAGTGGAGCCTGTCACCCGAAGGCGACCTCGACACCGGGGGCGCCCTTGCTTCTGCGTCAGCGCCGATGTGGCTGCAGGCCGGCCTGCTGATGGAATGCCGCTTCTGGATGTCCCGTGTCCTCGACGCAGTGGGGCCGAGCAGGCTGGGGCCGGCGCGGCAGCTGTCGATCCAGGCGGCGCTGGCCAGTGCTGAGACCTTCACCGACGGGTTCACCGAAGAGTCGTTCAAAAGCTGGCGGGGCGCGTCCGCGACGGCCGCCTCGCTTGGGAACCTCGAGCAACAGCTGACCTGTCTCGTGGTGCTCTGGGCGCACAGGATCCGGTCTCCCGACTATGAGGCCGCCTTCGATCTCGCGCGCCAGGCCGAGGACCTCGCGGCCGGCGCGCCGGACCGCGGAACCCGCGCCCTGACCGACTGGATGCTCGGGATCAGCCATCATCATCTGGGTCGGTTCACGCCGGCGCAGGGCTACCTGGAGCGGTCTTTGGCTGGCGACACCCTCGAGGCGCGCCAAGCGATGATGACCCAGTTCGGCTACGACCGGCGCATCCCCACGATGGGAGTCTTGAGCAACCTTCACTGGCTGGAGGGACGTCCCGACGCAGCGCTGCGTCTCGGCGCGTCCGCGGTGTCCGAGGCCCGGCATTCCCCCTACCCGGTGCCGCTTTGCGAAGCGCTGACCTGGCAGGCGCTCAATCTTCACCTACGCGGCGATGACCCCGACGAGGTCGACGCCCTGCTGGACGAGGCTTTCTCTCAGGCGCGACCTCATTTCATCGAGAGCTATGTCGGGCTCAGCCTGGCGCTCAAGGGCCTGAATGCCGCCGTGCGCGGCGACCTGTCGGGCTGTGATCTGGTTTCGCAGGGCCTCGAATTGCTGTCGAAGTCCCATTACGAGGTCTTCCACCCGCTCTTCCGGACCGAAATCGCGCGGCTCCGAGCCCAGGCCGGCGTGAGTCCGGGCGGCCAGGAGATCGACGCGCTGCTCGGCCTGGACGTCCACGAGCCCGAGCACTGGAGCACCGCCGAAGTCAGACGCAATCTGGGCGAGATAATACTCCGGCAAGGCGAGGAAGATCGGGCCGGTCAGTTCTTCGCGGCGGCGGCCGACTGTGCGGAACGGCAGGGGGCGCTTGGCTGGGCGCTCAGGACCGCGCTCAGCGTCGCACGATCCGCGACGGACCGCGACGCGCAACGG
>DATBEN010000061.1:0-27341 GCA_036276055.1 Caulobacteraceae bacterium | reverse complement strand
AACGGGCGTCCCTCGCCGCATGAGCGCGCCGACCGCCAGGTCCGGCTGGCTTTCGGCATAAGCGCGCCAGCCGTCGAAGCCGGGGGTCAGGGGCTCGCCCACGGCGAGCGTCGTGTTCATCACCACGAGGCCATCGATCCGCGCCCGCGCCCCTTCGTCTTGGGGAAGGGTGAGGCCGAGGAGGCCGCCCCAGTCCTGCACCACCATCACGATGCGGCGCAGATCCAGCCGCTCGATCAGGCGAAGCAGGAAGTCGCGATGGAAATGGAAGCCATAGTCCTCGTCGCGGACCGGCTTGTCCGACCGGCCGAAGCCGAAGAAGTCCGGGACCACGACGCGTGCGCCGGACGCCAGGAACACCGGGATCATCTTGCGATAGAGATAGCCCCAGGTGGGCTCGCCGTGCAGGCACAGGAACGTCCGGTCCGCGTCCGTCGGGCCCTCGTCTACGGCGGCCGCGCGAAGTCCGGTGAACCCTGGCAGGTCCTCCACCCAGGTGGGGGACCATGCAAAGGCGTCGAGCCCCACGAAGCGGTCGGTGGGCGTACGCAAGGCGTCCATGTCGATCTCTCCGCCCCGTTTCTGGTCCCGTCGGCGGCCGCTTCTAACCCTTCGGGGGAGGCTCGCAAGGCCGCGCCGCCGTGGCTACGCTCAAGCCCGCAAACGGAGGGCGCGCATGAGTCGGCTAACGCTTCTGGCGATCACGGTCCTGCTGCTGGCCGGTTGTCAGCAACGTCCGGCGCCCGTCGCCGATCCCTGTCTGGTCCCGGCGCTGGCGCCGCCTGCGGACGGGGCCGGAACGGCTGCGGGCGAGATGGAACGGGTGAACCTCTGCGTGAAGACGGCGGTGCGAGACCTGGATCGCGCCGGCGGGCCGGTGGAGGCGGCCGCCAAGGCCGCCGTGGTCCGCTGCGCGCCTCAGGAACATGCCGAGGTCGCGGCCATGGGGCGCCGGGAGCAGATCTATCAGTGGGAGAAAGTCGAGATCCACGACAGGCTCGAACATCTCGCCCTGATCAACGCCCGCCAGACCCGCTCGCGGGGCTGCGGCCGCCCCGGCGGGGCGCCGGAGGAGCCTTGATCGATCCACAGCGGACTGGCTGTGACCCGGCTCGTGAAGCAGACTGGCGCATGAAGGGTAAAGCGAGATGGCGGAAGAGTCGGTAGGGCGCCTGCCGCATCTGGGGATCGTGGAGGGGTACTACGGCCGGCCGTGGTCGTGGGAGAAGCGCGCGCGCACGGCCGAGTTCCTCGCCGGTCACGGATACGGCTTCTTCCTCTATGCGCCCAAGGCGGACGCCTTCCTGCGGCGGCGGTGGCGCGAGCCCCATCCGCAGGAAGAGGCGCGGGAGCTGGCCGCCTTCGCCGCGCGATGTCGGGGGCTGGGGCTGGCATTCGGCGTGGGTCTGAGCCCTTTCGAGGTCTATCGGGCGTTCGACGCTGAGGCGAAGGCGATCCTGGCGGACAAGCTGGCGGAATTGGACGCCCTTGGGGTCCAGCGCCTTGCGATCCTGTTCGACGATATGCGGGGAGACCTCCCCGACCTCGCCGCGCGCCAGGCGGACATCCTGCACTGGATCGGCGGGCGGACGCGCGCCGAGCGCCTGATCATCTGTCCGACCTATTACAGCGACGATCCGGCCCTCGATGCGCTTTTCGGCGTCCGGCCCGCGGGTTATCTCGAGGCGCTGGGGGCCGCGCTGGATCAAGCGATCGACGTCTTCTGGACGGGACCGGAGGTGTGTTCGCGGGAGCTGAAGCCCGGGCATGTCTCGCGGATCGCCGACGAACTCGGTCGCCGGCCTTTGCTGTGGGACAACTACCCGGTCAACGACGGGCCGCGGATGAGCCCCTACCTGCATCTGCGCGCCTTCACCGGCCGATCGGCGGCGATCGCGCCGCTGATCGCCGGCCACGCGGTGAACCCGGCCCTTCAGCCGACCCTGAGCTGCATCCCCGCGCTGAGCCTCGTGGAGAGCTATGCGCAGGGCGAGGCCTACGACTACGGCAAGGCCTTCCGCCACGCCGCCGCCGCGGTGCTCGGCGAGGCGCTGGCGGTCGAAGTGGAGCGCCGCGTCACGGCGCTGCAGGACACCGGGCTGGACAATCTTGGAGAGGGGAAGGCGCGGCTGCGGGCGCGCTTCGCGCCGTTCGACCATCCGGGCGCGCACGAGATCGTGGCCTGGCTCGACGGCGCCTGGCGGATCACCCGCGAGGAGATCGACGCGTCCTGATCTCGCCCTCGCTCAATGCGCCGGGTCCTCGGCCGGCGGCGCGCCAGGGACGCCGGCGGGGCAGGCGTCGCCCAGGCGGTGGGCGTCGGTGGAGGCTTCCACCGCCAGCGGTCCGATCTTCACCAGCGCCGTCATCTTCAGCGTCGTCTCGGTGTATTCGCCATGCCCGGAGATGCCCACGGCGAAGCCCTTCTTGTCGACGCAGCGGCCGTTGAAGCTGATCTGGCCGTTGGCGGCGGAGTGCTCGGGATACTGGCAGTCGTAGATGTGGTTTCGGGGCCCCTGGACGAACTTCGCCACGTCCTTGGGCGTGACGCACCGGCGGTCCACCTTGGTCGAGCCGACTGGGAAGCCGACCTTGTTCACCGACTCCCAATAGCCCGGCTTGATGGTTTCCTCGGCCGACGCGGCGCCGGCGCAAAGCGCGGCGCTTGCGGCGAGGCTGAGGATGGGGAGGCGCATCGTGGTCTTCACTCCGGTTGTCGACCTCCAACGGCAGATGCGTGCGCGCGCCGACGGGTCAAGGTTCAGTTGGGCAGCTTGATGGTGGTCGTGGTCTCGTCCTTGGGCACGCCGCCCAGTCCCACCAGGTCGCGGGCGGTGGTGGAGTTGCGATAGGCGCGGGCTCGATCGGACTTTTCCGCCGCGTGATCGAAGGCGGCGCGCTTGTCCGGGGCGATGTCGTCCAGGTGAGGCGCCGCGCCGATGGTGGCGCCGAACCGCTGCTCGCAGTGCGCGCGCTCCACGGAAGAGAGGCCGACCGCCTGGGCGTTGGCGCAGCCCACGAGGCTGCCGCGCAGGCCCGGACCGCCGTTGGGGAGGTATCCTTTCGGATAGGGGAGGAGGCCCTGCAGGCGGGAGCCGCCGCCCGCTTCCGGCGCGCCTCCGCCTGGCGCCGCAGCCTGGCGACCGCCCACCGGCGGCTGGCTGGGAGAGGGAGCCATCGGCAAGGTCGGCACGCCCGCCGGAGCCTCCTTCTCCGACTTGTGGATGTTGAGATGCGGCGCGACTGGCGCGGGGGAGGTGGCGGGCGCCTGGACCGCTGCGGGCTTCGCGGGCGCGGGCGGCGCCGCGGGCGTGGGAGCCGGCGTGGGCGCGGGCTCGGGGACGAGTTCGGGCACGGCGTTGGGCGCGAGGTTCACGCGCGGCGCCTGCCGCGCGACGAGGGGTGCGGCGCGCGGGGCCTGCACCACGGGAAGGGGACGGGCGACGACTGGGGCTGGCGGAGCCGGGGTCGGCTGGGACGGCGCAGGCTGGGGCAGGGGAGGCTGGGGCGTCGGCTGCGGCGTCTGCTGCGGCTTGGCCGGGGCGGGAACGCGGGTCTCGGGGATCGGCGGCAGCCGTTCGGGGGGAACGATCTGCTCAGGCGGGATGATCTCCACCTCCATGGGCGGTTCAGGTTGTTGCGGCAGCTGATATTCGCCCACGCCCTGGACGAGGAACACGGCGAGGGCCAGAAGGTGCACCAGCGCCGAGGCCGCAAAGGCCACCACGTTGCGCATGGATCGACGCTGGCCGGTCAACAGAAGAGAGTCCTCGCCGGCTCCGCCGCCCCGGGGCCGGAAGGAGCCGGTCCCGTGTGACCAAGTCAAGGCGCCGGGGCCTTGGGTCGGTTTCGCGCGGCGTTGCCGGCGACAATCGCGCTCCGGACGCCGAAGGTCGGCCTTGACGCTCGGGGCCCCCTCGTCTAGACACCGCCCTTCCGAATGAGCCGGCTGTGCCGAGCGGGGGTCGCCTCCGCAAGGCAGACGCGGTTCGCAAGACGGAACGGACCTCGCGGTCCGGTCAACGGCCCTCGCGGGACACGCCGCGCGGGCCATTCGTTTTTGCGGGCAGTCGCGTTCGTCCAGCCGTGCCTCGGTCGAGGGGCGGCGGGACCGGTCTTTGACAAGGCGGATAAAGAGCGCGGGGCCTCAAGCCTCGAAGGAAAGTCGAAGTAGAGCGATATGGATCGTCAGAACATCCGCATCAGGCTCAAGGCCTTCGATCACCGGGTCCTGGATCACTCCACCCGGGAGATCGTGAACACCGCCAAGCGCACCGGCGCCACCGTGCGCGGACCCATTCCGCTGCCGACCCTGATCGAGCGCTTCACCGTCAACCGCTCGCCGCACATCGACAAGAAGTCGCGCGAACAGTTCGAGATCCGCACGCACAAGCGCGTGCTGGATATCGTCGACCCGACCCCGCAGACCGTCGACGCCCTGATGAAGCTCGACCTGTCGGCCGGCGTCGACGTCGAGATCAAGCTCTAAGGGGGCGACCATGCGAACCGGAGTCATCGCCCGCAAGCTCGGCATGACCCGTCTCTTCGACGAGGCGGGGACCCACGTGCCCGTGACCGTGCTCAGCCTCGACGGCTGCCAGGTCACCGGCCAGCGCACCAAGGACCGCGACGGATATGTCGCCCTCCAGCTCGGCGCAGGATCGAAGAAAGCCAAGAACACCATTCAGGCCCAGCGTGGCCAGTTCGCCAAGGCTCTCGTCGAGCCCAAGCGCTGCATCGCCGAGTTCCGGGTCACCGAGGACAACCTGATCGACGTGGGCGCGGAGCTGACCGCCGACCACTTCGTTCCCGGCCAGAAGGTCGACGTCGCGGGCGTCACGGTCGGCAAGGGTTTCGCCGGCGCGATGAAGCGCTGGAATTTCGGCGGCCTGCGCGCCACCCACGGTGTTTCGGTGTCGCACCGCTCGCATGGCTCGACCGGCCAGCGGCAGGACCCGGGCAAGGTGTTCAAGAACAAGAAGATGGCTGGCCACATGGGCCAGGAGAACGTGACCACGCTCAACCTCACCATTCACCGGGTGGATGTGGAGCGGGGACTGATCCTGGTGCGCGGCGCGGTGCCGGGCGCCCAGGGCTCGTTCGTGAAGATTCGCGACGCGGTGAAGATCGCCGCGCCGGCCGAAGCGCCGCGTCCCGGCGCCTTCCGTGCGCGCGGCTCCGACGCCCCGGCCGCGGAAGCGCCCGCCGCCGA
The DNA here is from genome assembly GCA_036276055.1 of Caulobacteraceae bacterium. Lineage (GTDB taxonomy): Bacteria > Pseudomonadota > Alphaproteobacteria > Caulobacterales > Caulobacteraceae > Acaudatibacter. Next base: position 22,129 of record DATBEN010000061.1, on the reverse strand, counting down.
AGCCAGCGAGACCGAGGCCTGAGCATGAAGATCGACGTCATCACCCTCGACGGCGGCGCCGGCGAAGCGCTGGAACTGCGCGACGACATCTTCGGCATCGACGAGATCCGCGCCGACATCCTGCACCGCTGCGTCACCTGGCAGCTCGCCAAGCGCCGCGCCGGCACGCACAAGATCCAGGTCCGTAACGAGGTCTCCCGTACGGGCAAGAAGATGTACCGGCAGAAGGGCACCGGCGGCGCCCGGCACGGCTCGCGCCGCGCCGCGCAGTTCGTCGGCGGCGCCAAGGCGCACGGCCCGGTCGTGCGCAGCCACGCCTTCGACCTGCCCAAGAAGGTCCGTGCCCTGGCCCTGCGGCACGCCCTATCGTCCAAGGTCAAGGCCGGCGCCCTGGTGGTGCTCGACGAGGCCCGCCTCGACGAGCCCAAGACCGCGGCCCTGCGCGGCCGGTTTGCTACTCTGGGCCTCAAGAACGCCCTGATCATCGCCGGACCCGAGGTGGACGCCAACTTCAAGCTGGCCGCCCGCAACATCCCCGACGTGGACGTGCTGCCGAACGCCGGCCTCAACGTCTACGACGTGTTGCGCCGCCACACCCTGGTCCTCACCCGCGCGGCCGTCGAGGCCATCGAGGCCCGCTTCGAAGCGAAGGAAGCCGCGTGATGGCCGCCACCGCCCGTCACTACGAGACGATCCTGGCGCCGCTCATCACCGAGAAGGCGACCCAGCTCTCCGACCAGAACAAGCTGGTCTTCAAGGTCGCCCTGGACGCGACCAAGGAAGAGATCGCCCAGGCGGTCGAGGAGCTGTTCAAGGTCAATGTCGTGAAGGTCAACACCCTGATCCAGAAGGGCAAGACCAAGCGCTTCCGGGGCCGTCCGGGCCGCCGTTCGGACATCAAGAAGGCCATCGTGACTCTGCGCGAAGGTCAGTCCATCGACATCACGACGGGGCTCTGAGGGTAGGGTCATGGCTCTGAAGAACTTCAATCCGACCTCACCTTCGCGTCGCGGGCTGGTGCTCGTCGATCGCTCCGAGCTGCACAAGGGCCGGCCCGAGAAGTCCCTCGTCGAGGGGCTGAACAAGTCGGGCGGGCGCGGCGGCGGCGGGCGCATCTCCACGCGCTTCCGCGGCGGCGGGGCCAAGCGCCTCTACCGCGTGGTGGACTTCAAGCGCCGCAAGTGGGGCGTGCCGGCGACCGTCGAGCGCCTTGAGTATGATCCCAACCGCACGGCCTTCATCGCCCTGGTGCGCTATGCCGACGGCGAGCTCTCCTACATCCTCGCGCCGCAGCGCCTGAAGGCGGGCGACGAGGTCGTGGCGGGCGAGCGCGTCGACGTGAAGCCCGGCAACGCCTCGCCCCTGCGCAGCCTGCCGATCGGGACGATCATCCATAACGTCGAGTTCAAGCCGATGAAGGGCGGCCAGATCGCCCGCAGCGCCGGCGCCTACGCCCAGCTGGTCGGCCGCGACGCCGGCTATGCCCAGATCCGCCTCAACTCCGGCGAACTGCGCATGGTGCCCGACGGCTGCATGGCCACGGTCGGCGCGGTGTCCAACTCGGACCACATGAACGAGGTTCTCGGCAAGGCGGGCCGCGTCCGCCACAAGGGCCGTCGCCCGCACGTCCGCGGCGTCGCCATGAACCCGATCGACCACCCGCACGGCGGCGGCGAAGGCCGCACCTCGGGCGGCCGTCACCCCGTCACCCCGTGGGGCAAGCCCACCAAGGGCCGCAAGACCCGCACCAACAAGGCGACGGACAAGCTCATCATCCGTTCTCGCCACGTCAGGAAGGCCCGCTGATGACCCGTTCGGTTTGGAAGGGGCCGTTCGTCGACGGCTATCTGCTCGACAAGGCCGACGCCACCCAGGCTTCGGGCCGCAAGGACGTGATCAAGACCTGGTCGCGTCGCTCGACGATCATGCCCCAGTTCGTGGGTCTCACCTTCGGCGTGCACAACGGCCAGAAGCACGTGCCCGTCCTCGTCTCCGAGGACATGGTGGGCATGAAGCTCGGGGAGTTCGCTCCCACGCGCTACTTCCCCGGCCACGCCGCGGACAAGAAGGCGAAGAGGAAGTAGCATGGGCAAGTCCGTCAATCCGCGCCGGGTGGGCGCCGATTCCGCGATGAGCAAGGTGCGCACCCTGCGCACCGGCGCGCGCAAGCTGAACTTGGTTGCCCAGTCGATCCGCGGGCTGAAGGTGCAGCGCGCCCTCAACGAGCTGGAATTCAGCCCCAAGCGCATCGCCGCCGACGTGCGCAAGGCCCTCTACTCGGCGATCTCGAACGCCGAGAACAACCACGGCCTGGACATCGACAACCTCGTGGTCGCTGAAGCCTATGTCGGCCGCAACCTGGTCATGAAGCGCTTCTCGGCGCGCGCGCGCGGGCGCTCGTCGCGGATCGAGAAGCCATTCTCGGAGATCACCATCGTGGTGCGTGAACTGGGCGAGGTCGCCTGATGGGCCAGAAAGTCAATCCGATCGGTCTGCGGCTCGGCATCAACCGCACGTGGGACAGCCGCTGGTTTGCCAGCGGCCACGACTATGCGCGCCTGCTGCACGATGACCTGAAGCTTCGCAAGGAGCTCAAGAAGCGCCTGTATCAAGCGGGCGTGTCGCGCATCCTGATCGAGCGTCCGCACAAGAAGTGCCGCGTGACCATCTATGCCGCGCGTCCGGGCGTGATCATCGGCAAGAAGGGCGCCGACATCGAGAAGCTCCGTACGGACCTCTCGAAGATGACCGAGGGCGATGTCCACCTGAACATCGTCGAGGTGCGCAAGCCCGAGACGGACGCCCAACTGGTGGCCGAGAACATCGCCCAGCAACTCGAGCGCCGGATCGCCTTCCGCCGCGCGATGAAGCGCTCGATGCAGTCAGCCATGCGCCTGGGCGCCAAGGGCGTCCGCGTCGAGGTGGCCGGCCGCCTGGGCGGCGCCGAGATCGCCCGCGCCGAGTCTTATCACGAGGGCCGGGTGCCGCGGCACACGCTGCGCGCCGACATCGACTACGGTTTCGCCGAGGCGAAGACGACCTACGGGATCATCGGCGTGAAGACCTGGATCTTCAAAGGCGAGGTCCTCGAGCACGACCCGATGGCGCTGGACAAGCGCCTGGCCAGCGAGACCGGCGCTGCCGGTGAGGGCGGTGGCCGCGATGGTCGAGATCGAGGCGACCGGGGCCCGCGGCGCGAGCGCCGCGAAGCGCCGGCGGCGTAAGGCGGGGATCGAACGATGCTGTCTCCGAAGAAGACAAAGTACCGCAAGCAGTTCAAGGGTCGCATCCATGGCATGGCCAAGGGCGGCTTCTCGCTGAACTTCGGCTCGCATGGACTCAAGTCCCTGCAGCCCGAGCGTGTCACCGCGCGCCAGATCGAGGCCGCCCGCCGCGCCATCACCCGCCAGATGAAGCGTCAGGGCCGGGTGTGGATCCGCATCTTCCCGGACGTCCCGGTCAGCGACAAGCCGGCCGAAGTGCGGATGGGCAAGGGCAAGGGCGCCATCGAGTACTGGGCCGCGCGCGTCGCGCCGGGCCGGATCATGTTCGAGGTGGACGGCGTTCCGGACGACGTCGCGCGCGAGGCCCTGCGCCTGGGCGCGGCCAAACTGCCGGTCAAGACGCGCATCGTCACCCGTATCGGCGAAATCGCGGTCGAGGCTGCGTGAAGACCATGAATATCGAAGACGTCCGCCGCATGAGCGCCGACCAGCTCACCGACGAGCTGCTCTCGCTCAAGAAGGAACAGTTCAACCTGCGCTTCCAGGCCGCCACCGGGCAGCTCGAGAAGACGCACCGGGCCCAGGAGGTCCGCCGGGACATCGCACGCATCAAGACCGTGATGCGCGCCAAGTCGGCGAACGCCTGAGCCAGCAGAGAAAATCAAGATGCCCAAGCGAATCCTCGAAGGCGTGGTGGTCTCCGACAAGGAGAACAAGACGGTGATCGTGCGCGTCGAGCGCACCTTCCTCCACCCGCTGCTCAAGAAGACCGTGCGCCGTTCCAAGCGCTACCACGCCCACGACGAGACCAACTCGTACCACGAGGGCGAAGTGGCGCGGATCATCGAGTGCGCGCCCAAGTCCAAGCTCAAGACCTGGGAGGTCCTGCCAAAGGACGCCTCCCAGACCGGCGCCTGACGGAGCGGCCGAACCATGATCCAGATGCAGACCAACCTCGATGTCGCCGACAACTCTGGCGCGCGTCGGGTGATGTGCGTGAAGGTGCTGGGCGGGGCCAAGCGCCGCTACGCCAGCGTCGGCGACAAGATCGTCGTCTCCGTCAAGGAGGCGATCCCGCGCGGTCGCGTGAAGAAGGGTGACGTGCTTCAGGCCATCGTCGTGCGCACCAGCTCGGCGATCAAGCGCCGCGACGGTTCGATCATCCGCTTCGACAAGAACGCGGCGGTGATCGTGAACAAGCAGTCGGAGCCGATCGGCACGCGCATCTTCGGACCGGTGCCGCGTGAGCTGCGGGCGAAGAACCACATGAAGATCATCTCCCTCGCCCCCGAGGTGCTGTGATGGCGGCGAAGATCAAGAAGGGTGATCGGGTGATCCTGATCGCCGGCAAGGACAAGGGCCGCACGGGCGTGGTCGAGAAGGTCATGCCCGAGGACGCGCGCGTCATCGTCGGCGGGCTCAACCTGGTGCAGCGTCACACCCGCCCGAGCCAGGGCGATCCGCAAGGCGGCATCAAGACGAAGGCCGCGAGCATCCATGTTTCCAACGTCGCCCTGGTCGACGGGAACGGAAAGCCGACGCGTGTCGGCTTCCGCGTCGAGGGCGAGAAGAAGGTGAGGGTGGCCAAGACCACCGGTGAGGTCATCAATGGCTGAGACCGAAACCGCGTACGAACCGCGGATGAAGACCGAATATCGCCAGCGCATCCGCAAGGCGATGAAGGACAAGTTCGCCTACACCAACGAGATGCAGATCCCGAAGATCGACAAGATCGTCGTGAACATGGGGATCGGCGAAGCCGTGACGGACTCCAAGAAGGCCACCTCGGCGATGAAGGACCTTGCCTCCATCACCGGTCAGAAGCCCGTGCCGACCAAGGCCCGGACGTCGATCGCCGGCTTCAAGTTGCGCGAGGGCATGGTCGTGGGCGCCAAGGTGACCCTGCGCGCCGACCGCATGTACGAGTTCCTGGATCGCCTGATCACCATCGCCCTGCCGCGGGTGAAGGACTTCCGGGGTCTCAAGCCGACGAGCTTCGATGGCCGTGGCAACTACGCCATGGGCCTTCGCGAGCACTTGGTCTTCCCCGAGATCAACTACGACGAGATCGACCAGATCTGGGGCATGGACATCGTCGTCTGCACCACCGCCAAGTCCGACGAGGAAGCTCGCCAGCTCCTCAAGGAATTCCAGTTCCCGTTCACCCAGGCCTGAGCCGAAGAACGGGCAAGGAGCAACAACATGGCCAAGAAGAGCGCCGTCAACCGCAACGAACGCGTCCGCAAGCTGGTGAAGCAGTTCGCCGCGAAGCGCGCCGCGCTGAAGGCGACCGCGGAGAACGACAACCTCTCGCTCGAGGAGCGGTTCGAGGCGCGTCTGAAGCTCGCCAAGCTGCCGCGCAATTCCGCGCCGACCCGCATCCGCAATCGCTGCGAGGTGACGGGCCGTCCGCGGGCGTTCTACCGGAAGCTGAAGATGAGCCGTATCGCCCTGCGCGAACTGGGATCGGCCGGGCAGATCCCCGGCCTCGTGAAGTCGAGCTGGTGAGGAGGGCGAGATGGTGAACGATCCCCTCGGCGATATGATCGCCCGTATCCGCAACGCGGCCCAGCGCAAGCGGTCCAAGGTGCTCACGCCCGCCTCGCGGATGCGCGAGCGCGTGCTCCATGTGCTGCTGTCGGAAGGCTACATCCGCGGCTTCACCCTGGTGCAGGAGCCAGGCGCCTTCCCGCAGTTCGAGGTCGAGCTGAAGTACTTCGACGGCCAGCCGGTGATCGCCGAGATCTCGCGGGTGTCGAAACCGGGCCGTCGCGTCTATTCCTCGATCGGCGATCTCAAGCCCGTGAAGAACGGCCTGGGGATCTCGATCCTCTCCACTCCCAAGGGCGTGATGTCCGACTCCGCGGCGCGCAGCGCCAACGTGGGCGGCGAAGTCCTCTGTCAGGTGTATTGAGATGTCGCGGATCGGCAAGAAAGCCATCGCCATCCCCTCGGGGGTGACCGTCACCCTCCAGGGCCAGACGGTGACCGTGAAGGGGCCCAAGGGGCAGCTCGCCTGGACGGTGAGCGACGAGATCGAGGTGAGCCAGGCCGACGGCCAGGTCACCTTCTCGCCGCGCTCGGACTCCACGCGCGCCAGGGCGATGTGGGGCCTCTCGCGCACCCTGATCAACAATATGGTCGTGGGCGTGACCAAGGGTTACGAGGAGACCCTCGAGCTGGTCGGCGTGGGCTATCGCGCGGCGATGAAGGGCCAGGCGCTGAGCATGCAGCTCGGCTTCTCGCACGAGGTCGACGTTCCGCCGCCGCCTGGCGTCACCTTCGCGGTGCCGCGGCCGGTCGAGATCAAGATCTCCGGGATCGACAAGCAACTCGTGGGCGAGATCGCGGCCAAGATCCGCAAGATCCGCCCGCCCGAACCCTACAAGGGCAAAGGCGTCCGCTACGGCGGCGAAAAGGTCAGGCGCAAAGAAGGCAAGAAGAAGTAAGATGGCCCTCTCTCCGCGAGACATCACCAAGAAGCGCGCCGAGCGCGTGCGCCGGCGGTTGCGGTCCCTGGCCGGCGGTCGTCTGCGCCTGTCGGTCTTCCGCTCAGCGAAGAACATCTACGCCCAAGTCATCGACGACGAGCGCGGCGTGACCTTGGCGGCGGCCTCCTCGCTCGAGGCGGGCGACAAGGGCTCTGACAGGGCGGCGGCCGCGAAGGTCGGGACCTTGCTCGCCCAGCGCGCGATCGAGAAGGGCTGCAAGGACGTCGTGTTCGACCGCGGCGGCTACATCTATCACGGCCGGATCAAGGCGCTGGCTGACGCCGCGCGTGAAGCCGGCCTGAACTTCTGATTTGGAAAGGCTTTAGCATGGCCCGTGGCGAACAGCAGCGTGGCGGCGGAGAGCGCCGGGACCGGCGCGACCGGAACAAGCCCGAAGAGCGGGCCGACTCCGAGATCGTCGAGAAGCTGGTGCACATCAACCGCGTCGCCGCCACGGTGAAGGGCGGCCGGCGCTTCTCGTTTGCCGCCCTGATGGTGGTGGGCGATCAGAAGGGCCGCGTCGGCTTCGGCCACGGCAAGGCCCGCGAGGTGCCCGAGGCGATCCGCAAGGCGACCGAGGAAGCCAAGAAGTCGATGATCCGCGTGCCGCTGCGCGAGTCCCGCACCCTGCACCACGACGGGGCCGGGCGTTGGGGCGCGGGCAAGATCATGATGCGCGCGGCGCCTCCCGGCACCGGCGTGATCGCGGGCGGTCCGATGCGGGCCGTGCTCGAGACCTTGGGCGTGCAGGACGTGGTGGCCAAATCGGTCGGCTCGTCCAACCCCTACAACATGATCCGCGCCACCTTCGAAGCGCTGAAGGAACAGTCCTCGCCCCGCCAAGTGGCGGCCAAGCGAGGCAAGAAGGTCAGCGACATCGTCGAGCGCCGCGCCGACTCCGCCAGCGGCGAAGCCGTCGAAGTCTGAGCCGACCGGGAATCTTAGAACATGGCCAAGCTCACCGTCCGCCAGACCGCCAGCCCGATCCGCCGCAAGTTTGACCAGCGCGCCACCCTGGTGGGCCTGGGCCTGAACCGGATCGGCCGCACGGCGACCCTCGACGACACCCCCGCGATCCGCGGGATGATCGCCAAGGTCGCCCACATGGTCGAAATCGTTTCGGCCGAATAGACCTTAGCCGCGGGCGCCGAGCCCGCGGTTTCCATTTTCCAGCCGAGTCGGGCGCAAGCCCGGCGACAGATCTCCAAAGGAGAGGCGCCAGATGACCAAGCTCAACGAACTCGCCCCGAGCCCCGGCTCGACCCAGTACAAGACCCGCGTCGGCCGCGGCCCGGGGTCCGGCAAGGGTAAGACCGGCGGCCGCGGCGTGAAGGGCCAGAAGGCCCGCTCGGGTGTCGCCATCGCCGGCTTCGAGGGCGGCCAGATGCCGCTGCACATGCGCATGCCCAAGCGCGGCTTCAACAATCCACGAGCCCTCGAGTTTGCCGAAGTAAACTTCTGGCGGCTGGAGCAGGCGATCGCTGCGGGCAAGCTCGACGCCTCCAAGCCGATCGATGCGGCCGCCCTCGTGGAAGCAGGCGTTGTGCGCCGCGCCAGGGACGGGGTGAAGCTGCTCGCCAAGGGCGAACTGACCTCGAAGCTTCAGATCACCGTCTATGCGGCCTCCGCCGCAGCCCGCGAGGCCGTCGAAAAGGCCGGCGGGACGTTGACCGTGACCCGGCCGCAGCCGGCCGCCGAGGAGGCTTCCGCAGGCTGATGTTGGCGGGGAGCGAAGGGCCGCGGCCCTTTCGCCCTCGCGTCCGCCGCGCGGGCCGCTTATCTTGGCGTCCGCGCAAGACCTCTTCATTTCCGGGATGACGCATGGCTTCGGCCGCCGAACAGCTCGCCGCCAACATGAACTTCGGCGCCTTTCAGAAGGCGACAGAGCTTCACAAGCGCATCGGCTTCACCCTGCTGGCGATGGTCGTCTATCGCCTGGGGACCTACATCCCGATCCCCGGCATCAACGCAGGCGCCTTCGCCCACGCCTTCGAAGGCCAGGCCAAGGGCATCCTTGGCATGTTCAACATGTTCTCGGGCGGCGCGGTCCAGCGGATGGCGATCTTCTCGCTGAATGTGATGCCGTACATCTCGGCCTCGATCATCGTCCAGCTGCTCGGCACCGCCTACCCGCCATGGGAGAAGCTGCGCAAGGAAGGCGGCGAGGCGGGCCGCAAGCAGCTCAATCAGTACACCCGCTATCTCACCGTGGTGCTGGCCCTGTTCCAGTCCTTCGGCATTTCCATCGGCCTGTCCAACGCCCCCGGCATCGTCGACCAGCCGGGCGTGTTCTTCATCGCCTCCACCATGATCACCCTCACGGGCGGCACCATCTTCCTGATGTGGCTGGGCGAGCAGATGACGACGCGGGGCGTCGGCAACGGCATTTCGCTGATCATCTTCGCCGGCATCGTCGCGCGCCTGCCCGTGGGCCTGTGGGACCTGCTTCAGGAAGCCCGGCTCGATCCCTCCAAGACGGTGCAGATCTTCGGCTACATCGGCCTGGCCATAGCCGTGATCCTGTTCATCGTATTCATGGAGCGGGCGCAGCGGCGCCTGCTGATCGTCTATCCCAAGCGCCAGGTCGGTAACCGGATGACGGGCGGGGAGAACTCATTCCTTCCGCTCAAGATCAACGTCAGCGGCGTGATCCCGCCGATCTTCGCCTCGTCCTTGCTGCTTCTTCCGGCCACCGCGGCCGGGTTCCTGGCGACTGCGAAGCTGCCGTCCTGGGCGCAGTGGCTGCCGACCGCGGTCGGCATGCTCAGCCACGGCAAGCCGCTGTTCATACTCCTCTACGGGGTCCTGATCGTCTTCTTCTGCTTCTTCTACACCTCGGTCGTCTTCAATCCGGACGACACCGCCGAGCAACTGCGCAAGTACGGGGGCAACCTGCCCGGCATCCGCCCTGGGAAGCGGACGGCGGAATACATCGACTATGTGCTTACGCGCCTGACGCTGATCGGCGCGACCTACATCGCGCTGGTCTGTCTCCTGCCGGAATTCCTGGCCGGACCGAGCGGCTCCTACGCCTTCGGCGGCACCTCGATCCTGATTGTGGTGTCGGTGACGATGGACACCGTGGCTCAGATCCAGTCGCATCTGCTCGCCCACCAGTACGAGGGGTTGATCAAGAAATCGCGGATGCGGGGCGCTCGTCGCTGATCGAGGCGGCTGGATCCGTCAGCGCGTGCTGACGTGGCGACAGGCTGGAGCGCTGCGCCGACTCATGGGAGCGGATGACGTCTGCAGGCGCGCCAGGGAGGCGACGTCCAAGGGAGGGAGTGGATGAACCTGATCCTTTTCGGTCCGCCGGCGGCGGGGAAGGGAACTCAGGCCAAGCGCCTGGTGGAGCAGCGACGGATGGTCCAGCTCTCCACGGGCGACATGCTGCGGGCGTCGATCGCCTCGGGCTCCGCGCTCGGGCGCAAGGTCGAGGGGATCATCCAGCGCGGCGAACTGGTGCCTGATAAAATCGTCATCGACCTGATCCACGACCGCCTGCCATCGCTGGCCGGAACAGGGGGCGCCATCTTCGACGGATTTCCACGCACCCTCGCCCAGGCGCAGGCGCTCGACATCATGCTCAAGCACTCCGGCCAGACGATTGACCAGGTGGTGCGCCTGGTGGTGGACGACGAGGCGCTCAAGGCCCGCGTCGCCGGCCGCTTTGCGGAGTCCGGTCGACCTGACGACAATCCCGATTCCTTCGCGGTGCGGCTGGCTGCTTACAATCGCGATACGGCGCCGCTGATCCCGTACTACGAAGGGCAGGGGAAGCTCCGGAACGTCGACGGCATGGCGAGCATCGAAGCGGTCGCCGACCAGATCGACGGAGCACTCGAGAATGCCTGATCGAAGGTGTCGAAGGCCATTGACCTCCGCGCGTTCATCCCTATAACCACTCCCTCCGCGAAAGAAGCGCGATCGGCGTCTGCCCCTGCGAGGCGGCGGATGCGTTCGCGCTTTTTCGCGCTGTCCGGCGCCGTCAGGAGACTAGCGTGGCCCGCATCGCAGGCGTGAACATTCCCACGAACAAGCGCGTGATCATCGCGCTGCAATATATACACGGCATCGGTCCGGCGGTTGCGCGCGAGATCGTCGACCGGGTCGGCATCGTCGATGCCCGCCGGGTGAACCAACTCACCGACCAGGAAGTGGTCCAGATCCGTGAAGTGATCGACCGGGACTATCTGGTCGAGGGCGACCTGCGCCGCGAGACCGCGACCAACATCAAGCGGCTGATGGATCTGGCCTGCTATCGCGGCCTTCGTCACCGCAAGGGCCTGCCCGTGCGGGGCCAGCGGACCCACACCAACGCCCGGACCCGCAAGGGCCCGGCCAAGCCGATCGCCGGCAAGAAGAAGTAAGAGGGCGTCCGATGGCCAGGGAACCGGCGCGCGTCAAGAAGCGCGAGCGTAAGAACATCACTTCCGGCGTGGCGCATGTGAACGCCTCGTTCAACAACACCATGATCACCATCACCGACGCTCAGGGGAACGCGATCTCCTGGTCGAGCGCCGGCTCGATGGGCTTCAAGGGCTCGCGCAAATCGACTCCTTACGCGGCCCAGATGGCGGCTGAGGACGCCGGTCGGAAGGCGCAGGAACACGGCGTCCGGACCCTCGAAGTGAACGTCTCCGGGCCGGGGTCAGGCCGGGAATCGGCGCTGCGGGCCCTTCAGGCCGTCGGGATGACAATCACCACCATTCGCGATGTCACCCCTATGCCCCACAACGGCTGCCGGCCGCCCAAGCGCCGGCGTGTCTGAGTTCCCATATCTCCTACTTCCGAATATTTCCGTCATTGCCGATCTGTGAGGACGTGCGCAGGCCGGCGAAGCCGTGTCGAAGGACACCGATAAATCCGTGATCGAACGCAACTGGAACGAACTGATCCGCCCTGAAAAGCCATTGATCGAAGCCGGAGCCGACAGCGCCCGCAAGGCGCGCATCGTGGCCGAGCCGCTCGAGCGGGGCTTTGGCGTCACTCTCGGCAACTCCCTGCGCCGGGTGCTCCTCTCCTCCCTCCAGGGCGCGGCTGTCACCGCCATCCAGATCGACGGCGTGGTGCACGAGTTCTCCTCGCTCGAGGGCGTGCGCGAGGACGTCGTCGACATCGTCCTCAACATCAAGCAGCTGGCGCTGCGGATGCACTCCGAGGGCCCCAAGCGCATGACGCTTCGCGCCAGCGGCCCCGGCCCGGTGACCGCAGGCCAGATCGAGGCGCCCTCGGACATCGAGATCCTCAATCCCAAGCACGTGCTTCTCACCCTCGACGAGGGCGCGAGCGTGCGGATCGAGTTCACCGTGCAGAACGGCAAGGGCTATGTGCCCTCCGAGCGCAACCGGCCGGAAGACGCTCCGATCGGCCTGATCGCCGTCGACGCTCTCTACAGTCCGGTCAAGCGCGTCGCCTACCGTGTCGAGCCGACCCGTCAGGGCCAGAGCCTCGACTACGACAAGCTGATCATGGAAGTGGAGACCAACGGCGCGGTGTCGCCGGTGGACGCGGTCGCCTACGCCGCGCGCATCCTGCAGGACCAGCTCCAGGTGTTCATCACCTTCGAGGAGCCGAAGAAGAAGCTGGAAGGCGAGGCCAAGCCGGACCTGCCGTTCAACCCGGCCTTGCTCAAGAAGGTGGACGAACTCGAACTGTCGGTCCGTTCGGCCAACTGCCTGAAGAACGACAACATCGTCTACATCGGCGACCTGATCCAGAAGACAGAGGCGGAAATGCTCCGCACTCCGAACTTCGGGCGCAAGTCGCTCAACGAGATCAAGGAGGTCCTGACCAACATGGGCCTCCACCTCGGTATGGACGTGCCCAACTGGCCGCCGGACAACATCGAGGACCTGGCCAAGAAATTCGAAGACCAGATCTAAACCTCTGGTATAAGGCCCGTCCTTCTTAGGGGCCGTTTGGAGAGACGAGACCATGCGCCACGGTTACGCGCACCGCAAACTCGGCCGCACCACGGCCCACCGTACGGCCATGTTCGCCAACATGTCGGCGAGCTTGATCAAGCACGAGCAGATCGTCACGACCCTGCCCAAGGCCAAGGAGCTTCGCCCCTTCGTGGAGAAGCTCGTGACCCTGGCCAAGAAGGGCGACCTGCATGCGCGTCGCATCGCCATCTCCAAGGTCCGCGACGTGGATCAGGTCGGCAAGCTGTTTTCGACGCTGGGCCCGCGCTACGCGGGCCGCAACGGGGGCTACATTCGCGTGCTCAAGGCCGGTTTCCGTCACGGCGACAACGCGCCCATGGCTGTGATCGAGTTCGTGGACCGCGACGTCTCCGCCAAGGGCCGCGACTCCGGTCCGACGCAGTCCGCCGCGGAATAGCCGGCTCCCTTTGAACCCGGGCTTCGCGGCCCGGGTTTTCATTTGACCATTTGATTTCGAAAATATAGAAATATTCTCCAGAAACGCAGGAGGTGCGTCATGGAGAGCGAGCGTCCGACCCTGGCCGTTGGCGTATGCTACCGGGATCCTCGAGCGGCCCTGGCTTGGCTGGAAAAAGCCTTCGGTTTCGAGACCACGATGGTCGTGGAGAACCCAGACGGCTCCATCGGCCACAGCGAAATGCGTGTGGGGCGTAATGGCCTGGTGATGGTGGGACGCGAGTGGGACGAGTTCCATCGCAGCCCAGCCTCCATGGGCGGCGTGAACACCCAGTCGATCCACATCCACCTGGACGGCGACGGCCAGGACGTCGATGCGCACTACCGCCGCGCCCTGGAGGCAGGCGCGAAGAGCCTGCGCGAGCCCGCCGACCAGTTCTACGGCGACCGCGTCTGTGGTGTCCTGGATCCCGAAGGGCATCAGTGGACCTTCAGCCGCACGATCAAGGTCATGTCCCTGGAGGAAATGTCCAAGGCGGGCGGCCGCAAAGTGCGGGAGCGGCTCTGATGGCCTCGCCCTTCACGCCCACGGTGTTCTACCGTGACCCGATGGCGGCTCTGCGCTGGCTGGAGCGGGCCTTTGGATTCGAGACCACGCTTCTCGTCACGGACGACGCCGGCAATGTCGGCCACGCCGAGATGGGGTTCTGCGGCGGGTCGATCGGGGTCGGCGGCGAGTGGGCCTCGACCGAGCTGCTCGGCCCGGCGGCGATGAAGAGCCCGGCCTCTCTCGACGGTCAGGGGACTCAGTTCATCCGGGTGCTGCTGGAGAGCGGGATCGACGACCATTGCGCCCGCGCAGAGGCGGCGGGCGCGCGGATCACCCAGCGTCCTCAGGACCAGTTCTATGGCGCGCGCGTCTACAGGGTCCTCGATCTCGAGGGTCATGTCTGGTCGTTCGACCAGAAGATCCGAGATCTCTCCTTTGCCGACATGGAAGCGGCGAGCGGCCTCAAGCTCGCGACGTCGCTCTGAGGTGTCACGTCTGGACGCCACCCTGGCGGCGCTGGCCGACCCCAACCGTCGCCGGGTAGTCGATCTGCTGCGCGAGCGCCCACGCGCCGCCGGCGAACTGGCGCGGGAGGTTGGAGTGCCTGGGCCGGCGATGAGCCGGGCTCTTCGCGCCCTGCGGGAGGTCGGCCTCGTCGCCGAGACCCATCCCGCGCACGACGCCAGGGTTCGCATCTACGAGCTCAAGCCCGGCCCGATGCGCGAGTTGAAAGCCTGGCTGGAGGAGACTGAAGAGCTCTGGAGCGACCAACTCGCCGCCTTCAAGGCTCACCTCGAGCAGGAAGGCTAGGGCGTGGCCTCGCGCGTCCTCGTGGCGCTGCGCGTGCCCGCGGCGCCGCAGCGGGCCTTCGACGTCTTCACCCGCGAGATCGGGCGCTGGTGGCGGCCCAATCCGCTGTTCGCCTTCACGCCGCGCAGTCCTGGCGTGCTCGCTTTCGAGGGTGGCGAAGGCGGACGGCTCACCGAGACCCTGCCCACCGGCAAGGTGTTCGAGATCGGCCGGGTGAAGGTCTGGTCGCCGCCCCAGCGCCTGGTCTTTTCCTGGCGGCAGGCCGCCTTCGCGCCCGGGCAGGACACAGAGGTGGAGATCAGCTTTGAGCCCGTGGGCGAGGAGACCCGCGTCACGGTCGAGCACCGCGGCTGGGATACCGTCCCCGCCAGCCACGTCGCGCGGCATGGCTTCCCCGACCAGGTCTTCCTGCTGCGTCACGCCGAGTGGTGGCAGGCCTTGCTCGCCTCCCTGAAGGGGTCCATGGCCGAAGCCGGTGAAGGGGAGGAGGGGCCGTGACCGCCTCGACGATGAACGGCGCGCGTCAGCCGAGGGCGGCGGCCTTCGGGTTCGTCTTCGCCACCGCGCTGATGAACTCCGTCTCGTTCGGGATCATGATCCCGATCCTGCCGAATCTCGTCAAGGCGATGAACGGGGGCGACACTGCCGCCGCGTCGACCTGGAACGCCGTCTTCGCCACCGTGTGGGGCCTGATGCAGTTCTTCTGCGGCCCGATCCTGGGGATGCTGTCCGACCGGTTCGGACGCCGGCCGGTGATGCTGATCTCGATCTTCGGCCTGTTCGTCGACTTCCTGTTCATGGCGCTGGCGCCGAACCTGCAGTGGCTGTTCGTCGGGCGTGTCTTCAACGGGATCACCGCCTCGAGCTTCTCCACCGCCAACGCCTACGTGGCCGACATCACGCCACCCGAGAAACGCGCGCGCAACTTCGGGATCATGGGATCAGCGTTCGGCGTGGGATTCATCCTGGGGCCGACGATCGGCGGCATCCTCGGCCAGCACAACCTGCGCTGGCCCTTCTTCGCCGCTGCGGCCCTGTGCGCCATCAACTGGATCTACGGCCTGGTGGTCCTGCCCGAGTCCCTGCCGCCGGAGCGTCGCAGCCGCATCGACTGGGCGCGCGCCAATCCTATCGGATCCCTGCAGTTTCTTCGGAGCACGCCCAACCTGCTGGGCCTGGCGAGCGTCGGCCTGCTGTTTCAGCTCGGGTTCACCGTCCTGCCGACGATCTTCGTGCTCTACACGGGCTACCGCTACGGCTGGACGCCGCAGATCCTTGGCTTCACCTTCATGGCGACAGGGATCAGCCAGATCGTCGTCCAGGCTTTCCTGGTCGGCCCGGCGGTCCGGGCGATGGGAGAGCGAGGGGCGGTCCTGGTCGGCCTCGCTGCGGGCGCCGTGGCCTTCGTCGTCTACGGCCTGGCGCCCACGGGTTGGGCTTATCTGTGCGGCATCCCGATCTTCGCCCTGACGGGCTTCATGAACCCGGGACTGATGGGGCTGATGAGCCAGCGTGTGGGACCCACCCATCAAGGCCAGCTCCAGGGGGCGTTCCAGAGCCTGCAGGGGATCGCGTCCTTCGCCGCTCCATCGTTCTTCGGCTTCGTGTTCGCCTGGGCCGTGAGGCGCGACTCTACCTTGCACCTTCCGGGACTGCCGATCCTGGCGTCCGCCGCCCTCATGGCCATGGGTTTCCTGCTGTCCCTGCGGGTGGCGACGCCCGTCGTCAGAGCTCAACCGGCGACGTCTTGAAGCCGTCGAAGGGCTGTGGCCATTTCGCGGCCGCGTGACACGCGTGTCGATCTCACGGGGATACCATCGATGACCCGAGGCCTCCTGGCCCTCGCCGCCGCCTCATGCCTGGCCGTTCCGGCCATAGCCCAGCCGAACCTGCCCGAGCCGACGCGGGCGCCCACGAGCGCTACGGAGATGCGTCTCTCCTTCGCCCCGATCGTGCGGCGGGTCGCCCCGGCGGTGGTCTACGTCTATTCGAAGCGGGTGGTGCGCGCGCAACTCGACCCCTTCTGGTCGTTCTTCGCCGGCGGCATGCCTCGCTCGCGCATCGAACAGTCGCTCGGGTCGGGCTCGATCGTGCGGTCCGACGGCGTGATCCTGACCAACCACCACAATATCGAGGGCGCCCAGGAGATCCGGGTGGTGACCTCCGATCGGCGCGAATGGCCCGCCACCGTCCTGCTCGACGACCCGCGCGCGGACCTGGCCGTCCTCAGGATCGACATCAAGGGCGAGCGGCTGCCGACCATTCCCATCGACGCCGAGGGAAGTCCCCAGGTGGGCGACCTCGTGCTCGCGATCGGCGATCCCTTCGGCGTGGGCCAGACGGTGACCAATGGCATCGTCTCCGCGCTCGCGCGCTCTGACGTGGGGATCAACGACTACGCCTTCTTCATCCAGACCGACGCGGCTATCAATCCGGGCAACTCCGGCGGACCGCTGGTGGACATGAACGGGGACCTGATCGGGGTGAACACGGCCATCGTTTCGAGCTCCGGCGCATCGGCCGGCGTCGGCTTCGCGATACCCGCCGTCATGGCCAAGCAGGTGGTGGAGTCGGCGCTGAACGGCGGCCACAGCGTCGTCCGCCCATGGCTCGGCGCCAGGACGCAGACGCTCACCGATGAGATGGCTCACAGCTTCGGTCTTTCCGCTCCCGTAGGCGTTGTGGTGACCCAGGTCTGGCCGGGCGGTCCGGCGGACCGGGCCGGCCTCCACAGCGGGGACGTCATCGAGGCCGTCAGCGGCGCGCCGATCGATTCCGAGGGTACGCTGACCTATCGCATCGCCACGCTGCGGCCGGGCGAGAACGTGCAGATCACCGTGCGCCGCGGTCCGGCGAGTCTCTTGTCGCGCCTGACGGTCGAGCCGCCACCGGCGGAGCCGCCGGAGGATAAGCGAGTCATTGCCGGCCACAATCCCCTCGCCGGCGCGACGGTGGTGAACCTCTCGCCCGCCACGGCCATCGCCAACGGCGTGGACCCCTTCTCAGGTCATGGCGTCCTCGTGACCACGGTTAGCGGCGGCGCGGCCGGGATGATCGGACTTCGACCCGGCGATATCGTCCGGGCGATAAACGGTCAGGCGGTCGTCGACACGGCAGGCCTTGAGGCCATTCTCGCCGCGCCGACCCGCGCCTGGACGCTCGCGGTTCAGCGGGGCGATCAGGTGATCACCGCGAGGTTCGAAGGCTGATCCCGGCCAGAGTCAGGCCGCGGGCGGGTTGCTCGCGCGGCCATCCTCGGCGACGACCGTTTGCATGATCTTGCCGACGAAGCGGAGCAGCTCGGGCGTCACCGGCAGGCGCGGTCCGAGCTGCGGATCGGCCATGGCGTCGCCCCAAAAGGCCTGGCTTCTCTCGGAGATGTCGGAATCGCCGTCGGTGAACAGGTTGGCCATCCGCATCCATCGACGGGCCAGTTCGCGCGCTCGCGTAGAGGTCGTATCGCCGGCCGCTTGCAGGGCGTGCGCCTCTTCGAACACCGCATCCCATTCGCGCCCGATCGCGGCCTGATCGTTACCGGCTTCCTTTGCCGCCTCTCTTCCGCGCTCGATGAGCAGAGTGCGTTGCTCTGGCGTGTAGTGCTTCTCGATCAGGGGCTTGATCGCCGCGCCCCATTCGCCGTCGCCGATCTTGAGTGGCTTCGTCATCGCCGTCTCCTTCGTGAGCCTGGTGAGATCATCGAGCGAGAGGGGTTCGGAGCGAGCCACGACTTCGCGCGCGGCGGCGATGCGGGTCAGCGCGACCTCGTCCTGCGCCCGCCTCGCCATGAGCGCCTGCTGCTGGAGTTCGAGCACGGAATCCAGGCTGGCCAGCCGCCCGTGCATCAGCTCGGCAATCTGCCGGAGCGGAACGCCCAGCCCCTTGAGCGCCAACACTTGATGTAGGCGCGCCGACTGTTCAGGCCCGTAGGCCCGCCAACCGGCCGCGGTGCGCAAGGGTTTCACCA
Organism: Caulobacteraceae bacterium; assembly: GCA_036276055.1. GTDB lineage: Bacteria > Pseudomonadota > Alphaproteobacteria > Caulobacterales > Caulobacteraceae > Acaudatibacter. The sequence continues at coordinate 3,746 of DATBEN010000061.1, read as the reverse complement.
GGCCGGCGCGTTCGTAGACCCGCAGCGCCTTTGGGCTCACGCCAAGGCGCCTGGCCATCTCCGCTGGTCCGAGCCATCGTTCGCCCAAGCCGCCCTCTCCTTCGACGAAACGCCTTGTCGGGCCGGTCCCAGGGGCCGGGTCAAGCGGCCGTCACGCATTCATTCCGCCCTCGCACGGCAGGACAATGCCGGTGGTCCAGCGTGACTCGTCCGACAGCAGGAACAGGGCCGCGCGGGCCATGTCCTGGGGGTGGGCGATGTAGTTCATCGGGAAGAGGGCGGCCATGCCCTCGCGCGCCGTCTCGTCCGGCATCCAGCGGTCGAACATTTCCGAGCGGGTGGGGCCTGGCGCGATGGCGTTCACCCGGATGCCTTGGCCTGCGTAGTCGCGCGCGGCGCAGCGGGTAAGACCCTCGAGGCCGAACTTGCTGGCCGAATAGATGCTGTTGGCGGCCCCGCCTCGCAGACCTCCGATCGAGGAGACATTGACGATCGCGCCGGGTCCACCGCCTTTGAGCATGGCCGCGGTCTCATGTTTAAGGCACAGGAACACGCCCCGCAGATTTACGGCCATGATGTGGTCGAAAGCCCGGGTGTCCGCCTCGTGGATTCGCGCCCGTCCGCCGCCTGCGCCGGCATTGTTGAAGGCGCCATCGAGCCGGCCGTACGCAGCCACCGCGAACTCGACCATCGCAGCGACGGAAGCTTCGTCCGTCACGTCACAGGCCACAGCGGAGGCTTCCAGTCCCTCGGCTCGCAGTTCGGCGGCCAGCGCCTCTATCCGCTCGACGCGGCGGGCGGCCGCGACGACGCGCGCGCCCTCGGCGGCGAACAGGCGTGTCGCGGCCTCGCCTATGCCGCTGGAGGCGCCGGTGACGATCACCACCCGCTCACGCAGGCGGTTCCAGGTGTCGGGAAGGGGGGGCGGGTTGCTGTAGGCCATCGGCTCGGTCCCGGGTGGGTTACGTTGACAACGTCAACAGACCACGCGCAGGTTGACGCCGTCAACGCGTCTTGCAAGATCGTCGCCATGACGGGCCGACGCGAGGAGCTCATCGAGGCCGCCGCAAACCTTCTCGATGCCGGCGGCCCGCGGGCAGTGACCTTGCGCGAGGTCGGGCGCGCGGCCGGCGTTTCGCACAACGCCCCGTACCGACACTTTCCGGACAAGGCCCGGCTGCTGGCCGCCATCGCGGCGCGCGAGCTTCGCCGCCAGGTCCCCGGCGAGGAGGGTCTGGATGTGGAGCGTCGCATGGCCGGCTATGTGCGCTGGGCGCTGGCCTTTCCGGAGCGGTTCCGCCTGGTCTTCGGCCGTTGGGAGATCAAGGATAGTGAACTCGCCGCCGCGGCGGACGCCGCGCGGGTCGGTCTGGTGGGCGCCGTGACGGCGGCCCAGGATAAAGGACGGCTCCCGGTGGGCGACGCCGAGCGGATGGCCTCCCTGCTGCTGGCCCTCGCCCACGGGGCGGTCACCCTGGCGCTGGCGGGCCACCTTGCACGGGATGGCAAGGGGCGAGCCTCGCCGGAGGATCTTGTGGCCGATCTCTTCGCCTGCCTGAGGGCGAGCGGCGGGGCCACCGGAGGGGGAGGCTAGGCCGTTCGCTTCCATGACCGCCAGATCGAAGGCGCGCCCAGGGCGTACCACACGGCCAGGGCGGGATCGCAGATGGCGCAGCCGAGGGAGGACGCCGGTGCGAAGGGGATGATCGGATGGCCCCACAGGTGGTGCGCGACGTCCCAGGCGCTGTGCAGGAGCCAGCCCGCCGCGATCGCGCGATAGTGCTGCAGGCCAAGGTAGGCCAGCACGGTGATCAGGGCGCAGAAGGTGAACTCCCAGACGCCAAAGCCGCCGCTCAGATAGGCGGCTCCCGCGCCCGCCAGGAACACGGCGCTGAACCGCTGCCGCGCGGGTTCGCGAAGCAGTGAGCCGAGCGCGACGAGCAGGCCGGCCACGCCCAAAGGCGCGACCCACTGGAGAATAGGAAGGGTTTCGACTGAGGGCATGACGACCTGGCTCCGCGGCGCCTCGCGCGCCGTGAGTCTCGCTACCCGCTGGGGACCTCAGGGCGTGAGATGGCTGTCAGCCAATCATCGTCGATTTGCAGCCACCGGGCGGGCAGGGGCTTGACCGAGGAGCGTGGCGGAGCGGTGAGTGGCTCATGCATCGCGTCGCGATCCTGGCGCTCAACGACGTCTCGCCCGGCGACCTGGCGATCCCCTGGGAGGTGTTCTCCCGCGCCCCGGACAGGGATGGCTCGCCAGCCTACGTCGTGCGTGTGTGCGCAGAGGCCCCCGAAATCTGCGCCGGCGCTTTCCGGCTCAGGGCGCCCTGGACGCTGGCGGAGGCGGCGCTCGCCGATACGGTGATCGTGCCGGGGCGGAGCGAGGCGAAGGCGCCGATCGCCGAAACCGTGCTCGAGACCATCCGAGCCGCGCACGGCCGCGGAGCGCGGGTGGCCTCGATTTGCTCGGGCGCCTTCGTCCTGGCCGCCGCCGGGCTCCTGGATGGACGGCGGGCGACCACCCATTGGCTCGCTGCGCCAGCTCTCGCCGCCGCCTATCCGTCCGTGCGCGTCGACGCCGACGTGCTGTTCGTCGACGAAGGCAGCGTCCTCACGTCCGCCGGCGCATCCGCCGGACTGGATCTGTGCCTGCACATGATCCGCCGCGATCATGGCCAGGCGGTCGCCGCCGAAGCGGCCCGACTTGCGGTCGCGCCACTGGATCGCGCGGGCGGCCAGGCCCAGTTCATCCGCCGCGAACCCCCGGCGTCGTCCGCCAGTCTCGCGGCGTTGCTGGAATGGATGGCGACGCACCTCGACGAGCGCCTGACCCTGGAGGACCTCGCCCGATGGGCGGCGGCGAGCCCGCGCACCCTGAGCCGCCGGTTTCGCGCCCAGACCGGGCTGTCGCCACTGCAGTGGCTGTTGATTGCGCGTGTGCGGCGCGCGCAGGAACTGCTGGAGACCACGTCGCTGCCGATCGAAGCGGTCGCCTTGCGGGCGGGGTTCGAAAGCGCGGGTGCGTTGCGCGAGCGCTTCCGGCGCGTTTTCGGGGTGAGCCCGCTCGCCTATCGCGGGACCTTCAACCCGGCGTCAGACAAGCTCAGCCGTTGAGGGCTTGGGCCATGCGGAGGTGCTTCCTGAGGACCGGGAGGGTCTGGCGCGCGTGCTGGGCGGCCTGTGCGTGGCCGTCGTGCGCCTCCTGTTCGAACATGGCGATCGCCTGCTGATGGTCCTGCACGGCGTCCTGCTTCGCCTGTCGATCGAAGGCCGCGCCCGATAGCCCCTGGAGTTGACTCATCTGTTGCGCGACGTCTGGAGGCGCCTCTTCTGGGGCGGTCACCTTCATGGCGTGGGCGATCGCCTCCGCCTGCCGCCGGCTCGTCGTGTGGTCCTGGACGAGGACGGCGCCATAGCGTCGGACCTGGGCCGAACCGCCCTTCTGCTCGAGCATGTGGCCCATATGGATCTCGGCGGTGTCGATGCCCACGGCCTTCTGGATGAAGGAGTTGTCGTCCACGGACTGCCCCAGGGCGGGGGCGGCGGCAAGTCCGAGCGCGGCGACCGCCGCGGCGCAAACAAAACGTTTCATCGAACACCCCGTCTCAGGACCAGAACCTGAAGGCCTGAACCCTTCGAGGATCGGCGCAGTTTCCGATCGGCGCGCGCCTTTCGGCCGTCTACGGATCGACAGGCGTTCCGGCCTCCCGATAGACCCTGCCGCCCTTCATCACGAACTTCACG
>DATBEN010000060.1:0-62198 GCA_036276055.1 Caulobacteraceae bacterium | reverse complement strand
TCCAGTGAAGGGCGACATGCCGCGCGAGCTGATCGACGGGATGGGCGAGCTCGGCTTCTTCGGCATCCTGATCCCCGAGGAGTACGGCGGCCTGGGCCTGGGCGCCTTCGAATACTGCCTGGTGGCCGAGGAGCTGGCGCGAGGCTGGATGAGCGTGGCCAGCATCATCGCCCGGGGCAATTCCTTCTATCGCTCGGTCCCGGGCGAGGGCGAGGAGCGCGCGCGCAAGATCGCCCTGATGGCAAAGGGCCAGTATCTCGGCGCCGCGGCCCTCTCCGAGCCGGGCACGGGCTCCGACCTCTCGGGCGTCACCTGCCGCGCCCGGCGCGAGGGCGACGAGTGGGTCATCACGGGAAACAAGTACTGGTGCACCTTCGCAGATGGGGCCGACTATATCAGCGTGCTCTGCCGCATCGACGACCCCGAATCGCCGAAAGGCCGCGCGGGCACGATCTCCATCTCCGTCGAAAAGCCCAAGGGCGAGCTTCCCTCCGGCTGCACGGGAAGCCCTATCCCCAAGATCGGCTATTTCGGCTGGAAAACCTGGGAGCTCCACTTCGATGGCGTGCGGGCGCCGGCGCGGCAGGGGCCCTCCGGCAACACCGAGTCCGGCGGACGGGCGCACCAGGCGGTGGCGTTCGGACTGGGTCTGGCGCGGGCCCATACCGCCGCCCGCTCGATCGGCCTGGCCCAGGCGGCCCTCGACGATTCCATCGTCTACGCCAAGGAGCGGATCCAGTTCGGCCAGCCGATCTCCGACTTCCAGGCCATCCGCTTCAAGATCGCCACCATGGCCACCGAGATCGAGGCGGCGCGGCAGCTGATGTACTACGTCTGCGGCGAGATCGACGGGGGCCGCGCGGGCCGCATCGAGACCTCCATGGTCAAGTATTTCGCTTCGGAGATGGCCGAGCGGGTGACCAGCGAAGCCCTGCAGATCCACGGCGGGGCCGGCTACACCACCCTGCACTCGATCGAGCGCTACTGGCGCGACGCGCGTTTGACCAAGATCTTCGAGGGCACTTCGGAGATCCAGCAGCGGATCATCGCCGACACCCTGCTGGGCAAGCCGACCATCCGCGGCTCCAACTAGGGCCCTGGGCGCAGGAGGAGAGAGCGCATGAGCGAGAGCCTGACCGTCACCGCCCCGCAGGCTAAGGCCAGCGAGGGTTCTCCGTCCGTGACCCGCCGGCTCGCCGACCTCGTCTCGGCCATGAACCTCAACGTCATGCCGGCGGAAGCGCTCACGGTCGCCAAGCAATGCCTGATGGACTGGATCGGCGTCTGCCTGGCCGCCCGCGACGAACCGCTGGTGCGGATCCTGCTCGACGTCTTTCCAGAGTCCCCGGAGATCGGCGCCGACATCCTCGGCCACCCCAGGCGCGCGCGGCTGGAAGAGGCGGTGCTGATCAACGGCGCCATGGGCCACGCCCTCGACTTCGACGACGTCATCATGCCGATGGGCCATCCCACCGTGCCCGTGGCGCCGATCGTCTTCGCCCTGGGCAAGGCGTGCGGGGCGTCCGGCGCGGAGGCGCTCACGGCCTTCGTCGCGGGGGTCGAGGCCGAGTGCCGCGTCTCGCGGCTGATGGGGCCTTCCCACTATGGCAAGGGCTGGCACAGCACCGCCACCTGCGGGACCTTCGGGGCGGCCGTCGCCGCCTGCCGGCTGCTGGGCATCGAGGGCGAGCCCCTGACGCACGCCCTTGGCCTCGCCGGAACCCAGGCCGCAGGCCTCAAGAGCGTGTTCGGCACCATGTCCAAGCCGCTTCACCCGGGGAAGGCGGCGCAGAGCGGGCTCCTGGCCGCGCGGCTGGCGGAAAGGGGCTTCACCAGCGACGTCGACATCCTGGCCTCGTCGCAGGGATTCGCCGCGACCCAGTCGACGGCGCCAAATCCGGAGGCGGCCCTCGCGCCCCGGGACGCGCCTTGGGTGACCGAGGCGCTCTTCAAATATCACGCGGCCTGCTACCTCACCCACGACTCCATCGAGGCGGCGACGCAGCTTCGGGCCGAGACGGGGATCCGACCCGAGCAGGTCGAGCACGTGCGGGTCCGCGTTCCACCCGGTCACCTCGGCGTCTGCAACATTCGCGAACCCGCCACCGGCCTCGAATGCAAGTTCTCCCTGCGCATGACCACGGCGCTGGCGCTCGCTGGCGAGGACACCTTTCAGGAGAGCTTGTTCAGCGACGGGACGGCGCGAAGGCCCGACCTGATCGCGCTGCGCGAGCGGGTGGAGGTGGATCCGACGATGACCGGCCACGGCTGTGAGGTGACGGTGGCGCTCAAGGACGGCCGCACAGTCTCGCGGATCGGCGACGTCTCCCAGCCCTTGCGGGACCTGGAACTCCAGCAGGAGAAGCTGGAGCGGAAGTTCCGCTTCCTGAGCGCGACCTTCCTGTCGCCGGCAGCTGCGGACGAAGTAATCGCCCGCTGCCGGAGCCTCGACGCCGAACCAGACCTGCTGGGCCTGCTCGGCGTCCTGAGCCCGGCCTGAATCTCAGGCCGAGGGGGCGTGGGCGTCCCAGAAGCGTCGGATCTCGCCCCTGGGATCGTTCTCCGCCGTCATCTCGGTGTCGAAGACCATCGTTGGGCGCTCGGTCGCGTTGTAGGGCGCCCAGTGCGGGATGGCCTCGCAGTTGGGATCCCCGGTGCGGGCGAAGGCGACCCAGGCCGAAGCCAGGCGATCGCACATCAGCCGCCCTGGCTGGGTCCCCACGTCCACCGTGCCGTCGCGGTAGTTGTGGAACGAGGCGGAAACGTCGATGCCGTGCACCGCGCCGAACTTGCCGTTGAAGGCAGGGGTCGGCCACGCCCACAGGTAGAGGTAGGCCGGCGCAGCGCCCAGCGCGGCCTTCCGCTCGGCCTGCAGCGTGGCGTTGCGCCTCGCCGTGGCGTCGGTGAAGGCCTGGGCCTGCACGAGGAACGGCGATTTCCTCGGATACCGCGAGCGATAGAGGGGCAGGGCGTCACTTCCGGACGCGCCGAACCTCTGGGTCAGCAGGGCCTGCAGCGCGCCCTCGTCCAGGTCGAAGTTGGTCAGGCGAAGAGCCGCGTCCTCAAGGGTGGTGGAGATGATCATCGGCACGCTGGCCGTTGCGCTCGGCGCCACCGGATCGAACGGATTGTGCGTCAGGTACTTGCCGTCGAGCACGGGGGTGAAGCTGACGCCGGGCGTGGCGGCGGCCTGGACCTGGGCGGCGAGGAGTTCCTGCCACGAGAGCTTCTGGAGGTCCGTCGCGCGAGCAGCGGGAATCCCCGCCGCCGCCAGCAGGGCGCGGGCGTTGCGCCCGCCCTGTTCGCGGCTGGCGAAGCGCAGCATCGATCCCGACTGCACCGCCGCGCGATGGAACAGGCCGGCGGCCGCCGGCGTCCCCATCAGGGCGCTGGTCTTCGCCCCGCCTCCGGACTGGCCAAAGATCATCACCTTGCCCGGATCGCCGCCGAAGGCGGCGATGTTGTCGCGCACCCATTGGAGGGAGGCGACCATGTCCATCACGCCGGTCACGCCGGCGAAGGCGAATTCGGGCGGCGCGCCGACCGCCGCCAGGTCGAGATAACCGAAGCTGGAGAGTCGGTGATTGACCGTCACCACCACGGCGTCGCCGAAACGCGCGAGCTGGGCGCCGTCATAGCCGGGCGCATTGCCCGAGCCGGTCTCCCAGCCGCCGCCGTGGAAAGAGACCATGACGGGGCGCCTGGCGTTGTCGTTCACTCCGGGCGTCCAGATGTTGAGGCTGAGCACGTCCTCGCCCATCCCGCCGCAGCCGACGTGCCGGTCCCACATGATCAGCATCGCATAGTCGGAGCGCAGGTCCGCGGGCGTCTGCGGCGAGATCGGCCGGTAGCCGATGCACTCCAGCACCCCGCTCCAGGGCTGCGGCGGGCGGGGCGGCATGAAGCGGTGCGCGCCGCCGGTCGGCGCGCCGTAGGGGATGCCCTTGAACTGCTTGATGTTCCCGTTGGCGATTCCCTGGACGCGGCCATAGCGGGTTTCGACCGTGTGGAAGATCGTCCCGCTGGCCCCGCCACCCAGTACGTGGGCGGGCGCCGAAGGCGACGGGGAGGGCTGGGCCTGGGCGGCCGGGATGGCGCCGGCGAGCGCCAAGGCCGCGGGCGCAGCGAGGATTCCCCGCCGGCTGACGGCGACAGAGTCCGCATCGCTCATCTGATCATCCTCCCTCGAAGCCAGCGCCCGAGGCGCCGAACGCTTGTTTGAAACAAGTCTCCGACGCGCGCGGGAGGCGGTCAAGCTGCGCGCGCGGAAACCTCGCCTTTGTCATCGCCGTTGAGCGGCGGTCCCTGACCCGAGGAGTCGCTCGATGACGACCGCCCACGCCATCCGCATCCACAGCTTCGGCGGCCCCGAAGTCCTCCAGGAAGACGAAGTCGAGATCCGCGCGCCGGGCGACGGAGAGATGCTCGTCCGGGTGATGGCCGCCGGGGTGAACCCCGTTGACCACAAGATCCGCCAGGGCGGCTTTCCTGCCGTCAAGGAGGACAAGCTGCCCTTCGTCCTCGGTCGCGACGTCGCTGGCGAGGTCGTCGAGCTGGGGACGGGCGTAGGCCTGTTCGCGAAGAGGGACCGCATCTACGCAATGCCGGCCCTTGACCGGGGCGGCTATGCCGAGCTCGCGATCGTCCGCGAGGATGAGGCGGCCTTCGCCCCGGCCATTCTCGGCATGGTCCAGGCCGGCGGAACGCCCCTCGCCGCGCTCACCGCCTGGCAGGGCCTCTTCCAGCATGGCGGCCTCATCGCCGGTCAGAAGGTGCTGATCCATGGCGGGGCGGGAGGCGTAGGCCATTTCGCGGTCCAGTTCGCCCGCGCGAAGGGGGCGCTCGTCTATGTCACCGCCGCGGCGGAGGATCTGGACTTCGTGCGCGGGCTCGGGGCGGACGTGGCGATCGACTATAAGGCCCAGCGGTTCGAGGACGAGGCGAAGGACATGGACCTCGTCTACGACCTGATCGGCGGTGAGACCCAGAACCGCTCCTTCCAGGTCCTGCGCCGCGGCGGCGCCCTGGTCACGACCCTCGCCGAACCCTCGCAGGAGAAGGCCGCCGAGCGCGGCGTGAAGGCGATGCGCTACACCGCCCACGAAAGCGGCCACCAGCTGGAGGTGATTGGCGAGCTGATCGGCCTGGAAAAGGTGAAGGTCCATGTGGCGCGCACCTTCCCCCTGGCCCAGGCGGCGCAGGCGCAAAAGGCGCAGGAAGCGGGACACACGCGCGGCAAGATCGTCCTGACGGTGGCGGCGTAGAGTAAACCCCGCCCAGACGGAACGGGCTCTAGGCCTCAGGGTCTAGGCTTCGGGATAGGGCGCGCCGTCGCGGTGGCGGAAGCCGTGCTCCCCAGGTTCGGCGACCATGTCGATGTCCGAGTAGACGGTCCGGTCGTCGGCCCGCCGGGTCCCGACTTCCAGCAGGGCGGCGTCGGCCTTGCTGCGGTTGATCAGATGGTGGCCGTCTGGATCGCCGGCGGGGAAGGCCACGCAGTCGCCCGCGCGCAACGTCTCCTCGCCGGCGTCCGTGATCAGCACAACCTCGCCCGAGAGGACCATGACGAACTCGTCCTCGGTCGTGTGCCAGTGGCGCTGACTCGACCAGACGCCCGGCGGCAGGGTCAGCTGGTTGACGCCGAAGGCCGTGAGACCGCCAGCCTCCCCGAGACGCTGGCGGACGCGAGTGGCGCAGGGCGCGCCGTGGGGCTGCGGATAGCCGGAACCCACGCGCCTTGGCGCAGACTGGATGTCGATGCGCTTCATGGTCCTCTCCGCTTGGCCGGGCGTACCCGAGGAGCTTAAGGACACGGCGTGTCGCACGCCATCCCGCCAGATCCCGTCGCCCTCGCCGCCGAGCTGATCCGCCGCCCCTCCGTGACCCCTGTCGACGCCGGAGCCATGGATATCCTCGAACAAGCCCTGAGCGGCCTCGGCTTCGCCTGCCGGCGCATGCGGTTTGGCGAGATCGAGAACCTCTACGCCAAGGTCGGGACGGCTCGGCCGAACCTCTGTTTCGCCGGCCACACCGACGTCGTGCCTGCCGGAGACGCAGCGGCCTGGACCCGCCCGCCCTTCGCCGGCGCGGTGGAGGCGGGGCGTTTGCACGGGCGCGGCGCGGCGGACATGAAGGGCGCGATCGGCGCCTTCGTCGCCGCGGCGGGCCGGGTCCTGGCCCGCGGCCCAGTCCCGGGCGCCATCTCGCTGCTGATCACCGGCGACGAGGAGGGCGTGGCGGAGGAGGGCACCAAGGCCGTGGTCGCGGCCCTCGCGGCCGAGGGCGAGGCGATCGACCACTGCATCGTCGGCGAGCCGACCTCGCAGGCCACTCTGGGCGACATGATCAAGATCGGCCGCCGCGGAAGCCTCAACGCCCACATCGTCGTCGAGGGCGTCCAGGGCCACGTCGCCTATCCTGACCGGGCGGCCAATCCGGCGCCGGTCCTGGTGCGGCTGCTTTCGCGGCTGATCGCGCGGCGCCTCGACGACGGCTTCGAGGGGTTCCAGCGGTCGAACCTGGAGATCACGACCATCGACGTCGGCAACCCGGCCACGAACGTCATCCCGGCGCGCGCCAGCGCGCGGATCAACATCCGCTTCAATCCTGGCCACACCGGCGCGCAGCTCGCCGAGTGGATCGAGGCGGAGGCGCGGGCCGCCGCCGAGGGGTTCGCGGGCCGCGTCGAGGTCGAGACCCGTATCAGCGGAGAGGCCTTCCTCACCCGGCCGGGGCCATTCACTGATCTGGTCGCCGGCGCGACGACTCAGGTGGCGGGGATCACGCCCGAGCTTTCCACCAGCGGCGGCACCTCGGACGCCCGCTTCATTCGCGCCCTCTGCCCCGTGGTCGAGCTCGGCCTCGTGGGGACCACCATGCACAAGGTCGACGAACAGGTCGCCGTGGCCGACGTCGAGCGGCTGGCGGACCTGTACGAGCGGATAATTATTAGTTATTTCAAAGAGTTTTCTTAGATTCTTGGTCCGCCGGCGTCCCGCCGGCTCTTTCACTTTTTCTCACAGAAGGGCCGGCGGTAGGCCGGCGGATCGGAAGACCGTCAGTACTCCACTCCCACCAGGCACAGGCCCTCCGCCGGGGCGACAGGGCCGCAGGCGTCGCGGCTGCGGGCGGCGAGGGCGGCGGCGAGGTCGTCGGGGGTCCAACGGCCGCGGCCGACCTCGGCGAGGGAGCCGACCATCGAGCGCACCTGGCGGTGGAGGAAGGAGCGGGCGGCGAAGGTCAGGCGCACCTCCTCGCCCACGCGGGCGACCTGGGCAAGATCGAGGGTCTTCACCGGCGATTTCGCCTGACAGGCGGCGTCGCGGAAGGTGGTGAAGTCGTGCAGGCCCACAAGATGCTGCGCGGCGGCATGCATGGCCTCGGCGTCGAGGGGCGACTTGACGAGCCAGACGCGGCCGCGCTCGAGCGCCGGCGGCGCCCGCCGGTTGAGGATACGGTAGAGATAACGGCGGCCGGTGGCGGAGAAGCGGGCGTGGAAATCCCCGCCGACGAGCTGGGCGGCGGTGACGGCGATGGGCGCCGGGACGAGGTGGGCGTTGAGGGCGTTCATCACCGTCTCCGGACGATGATCGCGCATGAGATCCGCATGCATTACCTGCCCGGTCGCATGAACGCCCGTGTCCGTGCGCCCGGCGGCGTGGATGCGCACGCGCTCGCCGCAGAAGGCCTCGATCGCCCGCTCCACCTCGCCCTGGACGGTCGGCAGCTCCGCCTGGGCCTGGAAGCCCGCGAAGGGCCCGCCGTCATATTCGAGGGTGAGGCGATAGCGGGGCACGTCAGCAGACACGCACGCCGGCGCGCAGGGGAAAGCCGCGCAGGAAGTCCGAGGCGTCCTGCGGTGAGCGGCCTTCACGCTGGGCGCGCAGGATCCGCACGGCTCCCTCGCCGCAGGCGATGGTGAGCTCATCGTCAAGCACTTGGCCCGGCTCCCCCTCGCCCTCGGCACGGCAGGAGAGCAGGGCCTTGACCCGCACCGGTCCCCGCTCGCCGGGGGCCAGGAACCAGGCTCCGGGGAAGGGCGAGAGGCCGCGGATCTGGCCGTCGACGCGCGCGGCGGAGCGATCCCAGCGGATACGCGTCTCCGAAGGACGGATCTTCTTGGCGTAGGTCGCGCCCTCCTCCGGCTGAGGCGTCGCCGCCGCCTCGCCGCGCGCGATGCGGTCGATCGCCTCGGCCATCAGCCTCGCGCCGGCAGCAGCGAGGCGGTCGTGCAGCGTGCCGGCAGTCTCCAGGGCGTCGATCCGCAGGCGGACCGATGCGATCACCGGCCCTTCGTCGAGACCCGCGGTCATCCGCATCACTTCCGCGCCGGTGACAGCGTCGCCAGCCATGATCGCGCGCTGGATCGGCGCAGCGCCCCGCCAGCGGGGCAGGAGCGAGGCGTGGAGGTTGTAGCTTCCGAGCCTGGGGGCCTCGAGCACCGCCTCGGGCAGGATCTGGCCGAAGGCAACCACCACCGCGGCATCGAGGCCCAGCCCCGCGAAGGCCGCAATCTCCTGCGGATCGCGCATCGAGGCGGGTGTGCGGACGACAATGCCGGCCTTTTCGGCGAAGGCGTGCACGGGCGAGGGCCGCAGAGCCTGGCCGCGCCCGCGTGGCGCCGGCGGCTGGGCGTAGACGCAGGCGACCTCGTGGCCGGCCTGGATCACGGCCGCGAGGGTGGGAACGGAGAAGTCGGGTGTCCCGAGGAAGGCCAGGCGCAGGGTCATCTCGCGGCCTTCATCCCCCGCCTGAAGGCTCCGATCCACCCTAAATCACCGCAGATACGGCGGTTCAGGCGGCTTCGCGGGCGGCCTTGCGGACCTTGGAGATGGCGCGGCTGCGCTTGAGGCGCGAGAGGTGGTCGATGAAGAGGACCCCATTGAGGTGGTCCATCTCATGCTGGATGCAGACGGCGTAGAGCCCCTCCGCCTCCTCCTCCACCGGCTGGCCGTCGTAGCCAAGATAGCGGATGCGCACTCGCGCCGGCCGCTCGACCTCGTCGTAGATCTCGGGGACCGACAGGCAGCCTTCTTCGTAGACGAACATCTCCTCGGAGGCCCACAGGACCTCCGGATTGACGAAGTAGCGTGGCGCCTTGGGCTCTTCGGCGCGCGCGAGATCCATTACGATCACCCGCTTGGGAACGCCGATCTGGATCGCCGCCAAGCCGATGCCGGGGGCGTCGTACATGGTCTCCAGCATGTCATCCATCAGGGCGCGCAGGTCGTCGTCCACGGCCTCGACCGGGGCCGAGACCCGCTTGAGGACAGCGAGGTCGCTTTCCACGGTCAGGACGGGACGGATCGTCATGGGGACGAGGTAGGCGCCGGCTCGGGGAGCGTCAAGGCGGCCGGCGAAGGGGCCGCAGCCAGCTTGGTGAGCGGCCGGACAGAGGTCTCCAGACCGCTCAGATCCTTGACCCTCGCCGTGGGATGATCGGCCTTGAGATCCTCGAACCGGCGGGCCTGGGTGAGCACCTGGCTCTCCAGGGAGCCGACGAAATCGTTGTACTTGCCCACCGCCGTCGAGAGCGCCCGGCCCATCGCGGCGGCGTGCTCGCCCATGGTGGACAGGCGCTTGTAGAGTTCGCGCCCGAGGTCGGCGATCTCGCGGGCGTTGAGGTGCTGCTCCTCGACCCGCCAGCCGTAGGCGACGGCCTTGCACAAGGCGAACAGGGTGGTCGGCGTGACCAGGATCACACGCTTCTCCAGCCCCTGGGCCATCAGATCGGGCGCGCGCTCGAGGGCGGCGGCGAGGAAACCGTCGCCGGGCACGAACATGGCCACGAAGTCGGGCGAGACCTCCAGCCTGTCCCAATAGGCCTTGGCCGCCAGTCCCTGGACGTGGCTCCGCAGGCTCTGGGCGTGGCGCAGGTAGCACGCCTCCCGCACCGCCTCGTCGGCGGCGTCCTGGGCCTCCATGAAGGCGGTGAGGGAGCACTTCGCGTCGATCACGAACTGGCCGCCGCCAGGCAGGCGCACGACCACGTCCGGGCGCTGGGCCCCCTCGGCGCCGCCGATGTGCAGCTGTTCCTCGAAGTCGCGCGGCGAGGCGAGACCGGCCATCTCCAGGACGTTGCGCAGGATCTGCTCGCCCCAGCGGCCCTGCACCCCGGCGCCGCGGCGAAGCGCCGTGGAGAGCTTGCGCGCCTCCTCCTGTGTCGCCATCGAGGCCGCCAGCAGCTGCTCGATCTGCGCCTTGAGCCCGCCGGTCTCCTCCGCCCGCGCCTTCTCGGCGGCGGTGACATGGGCCTGGACCTTCTCCAGCGTCTCGGCCACCGGCTTGAGCTGGGCCTCGAGCTTGGCCTGCGCCAGGCGGTCCTGGGCGGCGAAGGTCTCGCTCGCGCGGCGCACCAGCTCCTCCGCAACGGCTCCGGCGGAGGCCGCCGTCTGGGCCCTGATGGTCTCGGCGCCGTAGGTCGCCTGCTCGCGCAGCATCCGCGCCTCGGTCAGGGCGCGCTCGGCGCGCCCGCGTTCGGCCATGGCCCAGGCCGCCATGGCCGCCGCTAGCAGTCCGAACACGAGGGAAAGGAGGAGCGGGTTCATGCTCTGTTCGTAGCAGGAGTCGGCAGGGGCGGCCAACGGAAGCGGCCGCGTTCCAGCGGCACCGGCGCTCTGGCCAAGCTCCGTCCCAAGTCTCTTTCCTGCAGAAGCTTTGAACTTTTGATCGCTAAGACGCCACCCACGGGGTGACGAGGTTACCGCGCCTCGCTGCAGATCCTCGGAGAATGCGATGCGATACGCCGTCACGGCGCATGGGAGATTTGCGGTCGTCGCGATCGATATGGCGTGGACGGCCGATCTGGGGCGCGGTCCCGCGCCCAACCAGGCGCGATGACATGGCCGGTTCCGTCCCGATGAGGGCTTGGGCGCCTCCGGCCGGCTGATCCGGTCCGCCGGGCGCCAGGCGCAAGCTCCTCTTTCTCTTCAGCAAACGCGGGCTCTTCAACGCCGGCGCCTCAGCGCCGCCGGCGCGTGAGCCTCGATGACTCATCCAGCCAGGAGGTGAACCATGCGTATTATCAGATCCAGGACGGTGGACGGCGCCACGCGCCGGCAGGTTCTGGGTGGAGCGGCGGTCGCCGCCGGCATTGCCGGCGCCGCGAGCGTGGGCCTGTCCCACCGGGCCGTCGCCGCGCCCATCAAGCTCCACCCGGGAGATATCGGCTATCAGTCCTCTCCGAAGGGTAATGCGCGCTGCGAACTCTGCGCGAACTGGCAAGCGCCAAACGCCTGCAAGCTGGTCGCCGGCGTGATCAGCCCTACGGGCTGGTGCAGCCTGTACGTGCAAAAGTCCTGAGCCCCCTCGCGATTTCATTCCAACGATCAGGGGGAATCAAATGCGAATACCTGGCCCTTCGCTCCGGCTACTGGTGCTGGCGTGGCTTGTCGCTGTCGGCCTTGTTCTGGGGACCTCGGCGGCCAACGCCGTGCCGAGCTTCGCGGTGCAAACGGGGCGTCCGTGCGAGGCCTGCCATGTCGGCGGACTGGGCCCGCAACTCACGCCGTTCGGGCGGGAGTTCAAGCTTCACGGCTACACGACGCGCGCGGTCAGCTTCAACGTGCCGCTGGCCGGGTTCATTCAGAACTCCTACACCAGCACGTCCAAGGCACAGTCCCCGCCGACACCCAATTTCGGCGGCAACGACAACTTCTCCCTGGATCAGATCAGCCTGTTCGTCGCGGGGGGCGTGGGCGATCACTTCGGCGCCTTCATCCAGACCACCTACGATGGGATCGCCCACGCCTTCACCTGGGACAACCTCGATGTGCGGGCGGTGACGAACGCGACCATCGCGGGCGTGAAGACCGTCCTGGGACTGAGCCTCAACAACAGTCCCACCGTACAGGACCCTTTCAACACCCTGCCGGCGTGGGGCTTTCCCTACACCACCTCGGCGCTCGCGCCCTCGCCTGCGGCCGCCCCGCTGATCGGGAGTCTTGCCCAGACGACCCTTGGCATTACGAGCTATGCCTGGATCAATGACCGGGTATACGTGGAGTTCGGCGGCTACCGATCGCCAAGCGCGGGCTTCCTCATCCGTGCGGGCTCCGACCCCACCGCTCCAGGGAACATCGATGGCTTCGCGCCCTATGGCCGGGTCGCCTATCAGTGGAACCTCGGCGACAGGAACGTGGAGGTTGGCGCGTTCGGATTCGACGCCCGCATCTTCCCTGGTCACGACCAGACCTCAGGGCTCACTGACCACTACACTGACGGCGGTGTGGACGCCTCATATCAGTACTTTGCGCCCAACCACGACGTTTTCACCGTCAACGGCCGCTACACCTACGAGGGCCAGCGTCTGAACGCGTCCACGGTGCTGGGACTCGCCGGCTCGCCGCGGCAGAAACTGCAGGATCTCCGTTTCGACGCCTCGTACTATTGGCGCGATAAGATCGGCTTCAGCACCCAGGTGTTCGACACATGGGGCTCTCCCGACGAGTTGCTCTTCCAAGGCGATCGCCGAATCCGCCCCGACAGTTCGGGAGTCCTCTTCCAACTGGATGGCACGCCTTTTGGAGATGGCAAATCCCCACTTGGGCAGCGATTCAATCTTCGCGTGGGCGTACAATACACGAAGTACTTCGAGTTCAATGGCGCCGCTACAAACTTCGACACAATGGGACGCAACGCATCCGACAATAACACGCTGCGCTTCTTCACCTGGATCTACTACTGAATGCCGGCTACGCGCTCCCGCGTTCGCGACCTGGCGCGCCCGCTCTTCCTGTAATTTTGAACTAAACTGACCGGATGAATTGCATACGAGAGGAAAAAATCGCACCCCGCGACAAAAGGACAACCGGGCTTTGCTTGCCAATGGGATGGCGGCGGCGCAGATACGCGATGCTCACACTGAACGTAACGTGGCGTCGCACCGACTTGCGCCGCCTTGTAGCCGGCGACGATCCCGAATGTCAGTAACAGTTCCTGAATCCCACGCGTTCTGTCCGGGAGCGCCGTCGGATCTGCGGGAGAAGGTCGAATACTATACAGGTCGCCTTCTCGCTCTCAGCGGCCTGACCGTCAGCGGCGCAGATGCGGGCGAGGCGCGGCAGGCCCTCGAACGCGTGCTGCGCGCTCAGCGCGAGGACTTGGTCAGGACGACGCTGGCGCTGCGGGAGCCAAGGGGCGGCGCCTGAGCCGAAGCTCCATGACGAACAGGGCCGCCCGCGGGCGCTGACCGGCCCCGACTGAGTCCGCCAGGCGCGGCGTCTCGCCAAGGGCGGGAAGGGCGTGCGTCCGACCCAGGGACGGAACGATTTGGTCGGGCGCGCCGTAGAAGGGGCGAGACCAAGGACAGACGCTCTCTTCGCATATTGCCCCGCGCTCAAGATGGGCAGACGGTGGCGGCAGACCCTTGAGCGTCCGATAACAGGAGGCGGTCATGGCGGAAGCGCGTTCGGACACGGTTCGGGTCGTGGGCCTGATCGGCCCGGCCGGGACAGGGAAGACAACCCTGCTCGAAGCGATGTTGCACACGGGGGGAGCGATTTCCCGACGAGGCGACGTGGCCGCGGGGAGCTCGGTCGGCGACGCCTCGCCCGAGGCGCGGCAGCGGGGCCAGTCCGTCGAGCCCAATCTCGTTGGTTTCGAGTGGCTGGGCGAGCGGATCGCGGTGATCGACTGCCCTGGATCGAGCGACTTCAGCGCCGCCGCCGACCTGGTCACGCCGATGGTCGACCTGGCGATCGTGGTGGCCGATCCACTTCCCGAACGGGCCGTGTTCCTGCAGCCGATTCTGCGCGACCTGGAGGCGCGCGAGGTTCCACACGCGATCTTCGTCAACAAGATCGACCAGGCCCAGGGCTCCATCGAAGCCCTGATCGCGACGATGCAGTCGGCGAGCGCCACCCCGCTGGTCCCCCGCCAGCTGCTGCTGTTCGACGCCGAACGGGCGAAGGGCTTCGTCGACCTCGCCCTCGAGCGCGCCTTTCTCTATCGCCCCGGCCAGCCCTCCGCGCGGGTCGAGGTGCCGGCGGATATCACCGACGCCGAGACCCAGGCGCGGTTCCAGATGCTCGAGCAGCTCTCCAATTTCGACGACGCCCTGCTCGAACAGCTCCTGAACGATGAGACCCCGAGCCTGGAGACGATCTTCTCCGACCTGGCGACCGACGTGCGGCAGGGAAAGATCACGCCGGTCTTTTTCGGCTCGGCGGCCCAGGGCTTTGGCGTGCGCCGGTTGCTCAAGGCCGTGCGGCACGAAGCGCCGGGCTCCGAAGCGGCCGCAGCGCGCCTGGGGGTCGAGGCGCGCTGCGCCTATGTCTTCGGCGTCTCCCACGCCGGCCACGCCGGCAAGCTCGCCTACGCCCGCGTGTTCGGTGGCGAGTTGCAGGATGGGGCCGCGCTGACGCTTCCGGACGGGACCTCCTGCCGCGTCGGCGGCCTGTTCCAGGTCAACGGCGGATCGACGCGCAAGGTCGCCAGCGCCCCGACGGGCGACATCGTGGCGATCGGAAAGATCGATGCGGCGCAGAGTGGCGACATCCTCGCTGCCGACGGACAGGCGCGCAAGTCGCGGCAACCGAGCCGGCGCCCCACGGTCTACGCCATCGCCGTCGAGCCGCGTGACCGCAAGGACGACGTGCGTCTGTCTACCGCCCTGGCGAAGCTGCTGGAGGAGGACGGGTCGCTCAGGATGCGGCGCGACGCCTCGAGTCAGCAGACCCTGCTCGAGGGCCAGGGCGAGCCGCACCTGCAGATCACGCTCGATCGCCTGCGCCGACGCTTCGGCCTGGAGGTCAACACGAGCCGCCCGGCGGTCGGCTATCGGGAATCCATCCGCAAGTCCGTCACCCAGCGCGGCCGGCACAAGAAGCAGACCGGCGGCCACGGCCAGTTCGCCGACGTGCTGGTGGAGATCCGGCCGGGGGAGCGCGGTTCGGGCTTCAGCTTCTCGCAGAAAATCACCGGCGGGGCGGTGCCCAAGCAGTGGATCCCGGCGGTGGAGCAGGGACTGAAGGACGCCCTGGAACGGGGCCCGCTCGGCTTTCCTGTGGCCGACATCGAGGCGACCCTGGTCGACGGCTCCTTCCACAGCGTCGACAGCTCGGAAATGGCGTTTCGAACCGCGGGACGGCTGGCCATGAACGAGGGCCTGAAGGCCTGCGCGCCCTATCTGCTGGAGCCGATCGAGCGCCTGACGATCGCCGCGCCGGTGGCCAGCGCCTCGCGCGTTACCGCCGCCGTCGTGGCGCGGCGTGGCCAGATCCTCGGCCTCGCCCCCAAGATGGGCTGGAGCGGCTGGGAGGAGGTCGAAGCCTATCTGCCCGAGGCGCAGATCCAGGACTTCATCTCCGAGCTGCGCGGCGTCACCCAGGGCCTCGGGAGCTTCGAGGCCGCCTTCGACCACATGGCCGAGTGCACGGGACGCCCCGCCGAAGAGGTCGTGAAGCAGCAGGGCACGGCGGCGTAGACGGGGCCATTCACCCTGATGAGGTCTTCACATGCGAGCCGACATCGTTCCAGGGGCTGTGTTTCCCGACTACGAACTCTCTGATCATACGGCGAAACACAGGAAACTCTCCGAACTGCAGGGACCACATCCGATGGTTCTCGTCCTCAGCCGTGGAGGTTTCTGTCCGAAGGACCGCCGGCAAGCCGAAGGACTTGTTCAGCTCCATCGGGAGCTTGAAGTCGCTTATTGCCGGCTGGTGACAATCAGCACTGACAATATCATGGAGACGAGCGAGTATCGCACCGGCGTCGGCGCCCACTGGCCCTTCCTCTCCGACCCCAAGCGTGTCGTCCAAAAGGACCTCGATATCGCCGAATACACCGATTCAATCCACAATCCCATGATCCCGCACACCATCGTGCTGGGATCCGGTCTCGTGATCTACAAGATCTACAATGGTTACTGGTTCTTTGGTCGACCGACGATCGAAGACCTTCGACAGGATCTGCGGGCTGTCAGCATGAAATGCCGACCGGACTGGGACATCACGACGCCTGACCTCAAAGCGGCATGGCAGGAGGGGCGCAAGGACTCCTTCTACCCGTACGGGAAAACCTTCGTGCAAACTCTCGCTGAACAGGACTAGGGCCGCTGCCGCGCCCGCGTCACTCCGCTTCGAGCGGCGCGTTCCACGTCTCGCGCGGCACGGAGATCCCGCCACGGTCGCCGACCGCGACGCCGCCGAACCGCTGGCTGAACACTTCGGGCAGCGGCTGGGCGCCCGGAGGGGCCAGCCACAGCCGCAGCAGATGACGGCGCCGCTCCGGCTCTGGCCAGTCCTCGAAGGCCGTCCGGTCGTGGAACAGCACGTGGTTGTTCACCAGCTGAATGTCGCCGGGCTGGAAATCGATCTCGAGGTGGAGTCGCGGATCGTTAGCGAGAGCGTCGAGCCTGTCGAGCGCCTCGACCTGCTCGTCTGTCAGGGGCGGGACCCCTGGGAGGCGTCTGACGGACTCGATGTACTGGCGCTGGTAGATCGCGGCGAAATAACCCTGATGCCAGTTGAAGACCGGGATCTCGAAGAACGGAAGCTCCCCCGGTCCCTGCTCACCCCGGCGGTCGGTCTCGATCGGGCGGAACAGGCAGGCGGCGAGATCGGGGCGGCTGCTGCGCGTCTCGTTATGCAGGGTGACGGAGCTCACCAGACTGGAGCGGCCGCCCTCTCTGGCGGGCTGGAGGCACATGAGCGCGACGACGTCGCAGGAGTCGGTGTGGAAGGTCTGGCGTTCGTGTGTCTGGTACAGCCGCGCCGTCGGGTCCGCCGCCGAGCGGCCGAGGTCCTTCACGTGGCCGAGGATGTGCCCCCTGGCGTTCTGCGGTCGCGCGTTCCCCAGATGGGCGCCCAAGCCGAGGAAGGCCGCCGCGCACTCGCGCCGGTCCAGGGAAGCCGGATCCAGGCCGCGGATCACCGCGAAGCCGCGGCCGTCGAGGACTTCCCGGCGCAGGATCCCGCTCAGCCGCGTGGCCAGGGTCGGGAGGGGGAAGTCTTCCTTGCGCAGCAGCGCCAGGTCGTCCTGACGGCTCGCCGCCCGCCTCGCCGCGCCGAACACCTCTTCGATCTCAGAGCCCGAGAGGGTGTGGATCCACTCGTCCGATGCGAGATCGCCTGCCTTCCAGGCCGACGGGCCTTCGATCACCGGGGGCGCCAACGCGGGATTCATCGATCTCCTTCCTGAGCTTGGGCGGCTCGACAGTAGCCAGCTCAGCGTCGAATGTGGGGCCAAGCCCAGCCCATAAAGGCGATCCGTGAGAGCAATTTCCACGCCCGTGCGGACGCTGGCGGGCTTCCTGCTGGGCCTGCTCCTTGGCGCCGTCGCGCCGCGGCTTCATGCGCCCCTCACGGCGGAAGCGGTCAGCGTAGCCCAGACCCTTGGCGGACTGTGGCTGGACGCCCTGAGGATGACCATCATCCCGCTCGTCGTCTCGCTGCTCTTCGTGGCGGTGGGCCAGACGGCGCAGACGGCCCGGGGCGGGGGCCTGGCCGCCCGGGCGCTGCTGCTGCTTGGCGTGCTGCTGGTGATCGCCGCGGCGATCTCGGCCGTCGTGGCGTCGCTCTTCCTTCAGGCATGGCCGCCTCCCGGCGCGGCCGCACAGGCCCTGAGGGGCGCGGCGCCCTCCGCGACGGCCCGGGGCGACGTGAAACCGATCACCGATCTGATCCGCTCCTTCGTCCCGACCAATCCGGTCAAGGCGGCCGCCGACGGCGCCATGGCGCCGCTGGTGGTCTTCACCCTGGCGTTCAGCCTCGCAGCGACGCGGCAGAGCCCCGCACGCCGGGCGGCGCTGATGGATGTCTTCGACGCCGTCCAGGCTGCGATGCTCACCATCGTCCAGGCGGTGCTGCTGATCGCGCCCTTGGGCGTGTTCTTCCTGGCTTTCGTCCTTGGCGCGCGGGCGGGAGCGGGCCTAGTGGGCCTCTTCGCCCAGTACCTTGCCCTGATCTGCCTCGTCTGCATCCCCGGCGCCGTCATCGGCCTTGGCATGGGCATCGCGGCGGGCGTGCGGCCGATGGCGTTGTTGAGGGCGCTGGTCCCGGTGGAGGTCATCGCCGTCTCCACCCAGTCGTCCGTCGCCTCCCTTCCGGCCATGCTGGTCGCGGCCCGCGCGGTCGGCGCGTCCGAGCGCGTGGCCAATCTGGTGCTGCCCATGGCGGTCGCCCTGTTCCGCATCAGCAACCCGGCCGCCAATGTGGCGATCGCCTGCTATATCGCGCACGTCTACGGCGTGCCGCTGGAGCCCGCGCGCCTGGCGCTCGGCGTCGTCGTCGCCGCCGCGGTGAGCCTGGCCGGCGCGGGCGTCTCCAGCTCGGTGACCTTCTTCACCACGCTCGTCCCGGTCTGCATGGCGCTGAACCTGCCGATCGTGGCCCTTCCCCTGCTGCTGCCGCTGGAGCCGCTGGGGGATTTCGCCCGCACCGCCGCCAATACGGTGGCCGATGTCGGCGCGGCGGTCTGGCTCGGAAGGCGGCGCGGCGGCTCCGGCGCCGAGGTCGGCGCGGAAGGCGGTTCATCGGCCGGCCAGGCCGAACCCGGTTCAGGCGGAATCGTCTGAACGGCGAATATTTGCTCTGGATTCAAGGATGCAGAGGTCGATTGCTTACGCTTGTTAAGTGTTTGCTTGACGAAACGTCGGGTCTCAATACAGTCTTAGTCGCGGAAGAGCCTATCGCACCAGCGAGCCCCATACGAACGTGGGGCTACCTGGGAAGATAATAAGACATGGCTGGTCATGACGCTGAGACCTAGAGCGTTGCGTGGTCGCCGGCTCCTGACATGAACGCCATTGTTCTCATAGCGCTGAGACGACCGTTCACTTTCGTCGTCCTGGCGATCTTGATACTGCTGTTCGGCGGCATGGCCGCCGTGCAGACGCCGACCGACATCTTCCCGCCGATCAAGATCCCCGTCATCGCAGTCATATGGAACTACAATGGCCTGATGCCGACAGATATGTCGGGTCGCGTCATATACTATTACGAGCGCTCACTGACGACGACAGTGAGCGGGATCGAGCATATCGAGAGTCAATCCTATTACGGGACTGGTATCGTCAAGATTTACTTTCAGCCCGGCACCGACATCTCGGCTGCGCAGGCGCAGGTGGCGGCCACGTCGCAGACCGTGCTCAAGCAGATGCCGGCCGGGATCACGCCACCCGAAATACTGGTGTTCGACGCGTCCAGCGTCCCGGTTCTCGACCTGCAGGTCGCCTCCGACGCCATGACGCCGTCCGAGATCTACAACATCGCCTCGAACCTGATCCGGCCGGCTCTGGTGTCGGTTCCCGGCGTGGCGATCCCAGCGCCGTACGGAGGCATGTCGTCCAACGTCGAAGTCGATCTGGACGACACCAAACTGCTGGAGCACGGGCTTTCCGCATCGGACGTGAGCCATGCGATGGCGAGCCAGAACATCGTCCTACCCGCCGGCGACCAGAAGATCGGCTCGATCGACTACTTCGTGCAGACCAACGCGACGCCAATCGAGATCGCGGCGATCAATGACCTGCCGATCAAGCAGGTCGGCGGGGCCATCGTCTATCTGCGGGACGTCGCCTACGCCCACGCAGGGGGCTCTCCCCAACAGAATATCGTCCTGGTCAAAGGCCGCCAGTCCGTCCTCCTCGAGATCCTCAAGACCGGCAATGCTTCCACCCTGGAGGTCGTGAGCGGAGTCCTGGCCAAGATTCCTGCCCTCATGAAGACCCTGCCGCCCGGGATCACCATAACTCCCCTCAATAACGCCTCGACCTTCGTGAGCGCGTCGATCAAGGACGTGGTGCAGGAAATGATCACGGCCGCGGCGCTGGCCAGCCTCACGGTCCTGATGTTCGTCGGTAGTTGGCGTTCGACGCTGATCGTCGCGACATCGATCCCGCTCGCCATACTCAGTTCCATCCTGGTCCTGTCCTGGCTTGGACAGACGATCAACGTCATGACCCTGGGCGGCCTCGCCCTTGCCGTCGGCATTCTGGTCGACGACGCGACAGTCATGATCGAGAACATAAATACACATCTCGAAGAACCAGACGCGGCTGGCGCGCACAAAGATCTACACGACGCCATCATCGATGCGGCGAATCAGATCGTCGTGCCGACGTTCGTGTCCACCCTGTGCATCTGCATCGTCTGGATTCCGCTGTTTCAGCTTGGCGGCGTGTCCGGATACCTGTTCCTGCCCCTCGCCGAGGCGATCATCTTCGCGATGATCGCATCCTTTATCCTGTCTCGGACCCTGACCCCGACGATGGCCGCGTGGCTGCTGCGGGGTCAGGTCGAAGCGAGCCGACACCCGGCGGAGGGCAAACGCCCAGGCGTTTTCACGCGCTTCCAGGCGGGTTTCGAGACGAGGTTCGAACGATTTCGCGCCGGTTACCACCGACTGTTGGAACGGCTCACCGCTCAGCGGCGAAGCTTCGTCACCCTCTATCTGGCTGGCGCGCTGGCGTCGCTGCTGCTGTTGATCTTTGTCGGACAGGACTTCTTTCCGGCCATCAAAGGCGGCGAAATCGACCTGCATCTTCGGGCCCCGATCGGAACGCGGATCGAAGACACGGCGAAGATCTCGGTATTGGTGGCTCAGGAGGCGCGCGCGCTGCTGCCGGGCCATGTCACCAACACGCTGTTGAATTGCGGCCTGCCCATAAGCGGCATCAATCAGGCCTATAGCGACACGGGGACCGTCGGAACCTCCGATTGCGACATCACGATCTCGCTCGACAAGGCCGCCTCGCCGGTGGCGAAGTATCGAAGGATCCTGCGGGCGGGATTGTCCGAACGGTTCCCCGGGACAGAGTTCAGCTTCCTGCCGGGCGACATAACAGCCAAGATCCTCAACTTCGGCCTGCCCTCGCCGCTCGATGTTCAGATCGGAGGCCGGGATCTGGACGCCAACTTCGCCTACGCCACCACGATGGTCGCGCGGCTGGAGCAGATTCCCGGGATTGCCGACGTCCGCATCCAGCAGGTCATGGGCCAGCCCACCTTGCTGCTGCAATCGGCCCGCAGCCTGGCCCTGGGGACCGGGCTTACCGAATCGGACATCGCCGACAACGCATTGGCCGTACTTTCAGGCAGTGGCCAGACGGCGCCAGTCTACTGGCTCGACACCAAGAACGGCATCTCGCACCTCATCAATATCCAGACTCCGCAAAATCAGCTCGCAAGCATCAACGACCTGCAGAACATCACCGTCGACAAGGGTGATGGCAATCCCACCGGCGCGCAGCCGGAACTCGTCGGCGGTCTTTCGCACATTCATCAGATCGGCACACCCGGGGTCATCTCGCATTACGCGATCATGCCGGTGATCGACATTTACGCCAATGTAGAAGGTCGCGATCTTGGGTCGGTCAGCAGCGCCGTGAACAAGGTGATCAGCGAAATGAAATCGACAGTGCCGCACGGCGCCGTCGTTAACCTGGCCGGACAGTCGGTCACGATGTACTCCGCCTATACGCAGTTGCTGATCGGTCTGGCGATGTCCATCGTGCTCATCTATCTGGTGATCGTGGTGAACTTCCAGTCGTGGCTGGACCCCTTCATTATTATTACGGCCCTGCCGGCCGCGCTTGGCGGCATCACCTGGAGCCTCTTTCTCACCCACACCACCCTGTCGGTTCCCGCCCTGACCGGCGCCATCATGGCCATGGGAACCGCCACGGCGAACACCATCCTGGTCATCGCCTTCGCGCGCGACCAACTGGACGCGCACGGCGATCCCGTGCAGGCGGCCATCGAAGCGGGCGTCGCGCGCATCCGGCCCGTCCTGATGACGGCCCTGGCGATGATCGTGGGAATGATTCCCATGTCGCTCAGCAACACGACGAACGCGCCGCTTGGGCGGGCCGTGATCGGCGGCCTGCTGGTGGCGACCGCGACCACCTTGCTCTTCGTTCCCTGTGTCTTCGCCATCCTCCATGGCGAACGTCGCGCCGTTCAAGCGGTGGAGGCGCCCGCATGACCATGGACGCCAGGACGAGCGCACGGCGACGTCGGCGGCTGTACGGGTGGCTGGCGCTGGGCGCCGCCGTGGTGCTGGCGGCCTACGGCATCTGGTCGCGCAGCCATGCCGTCTCGAACCTGAAAACGGAGGCCGATGACGCCGCGATCCCGCGGGTGCAGGTTGCCTCTCCCACGGCGGCGCCCGCGCAGAGAACCCTGGTCCTGCCCGGCAGCATCAACGCCTGGTACGAAGCGCCGATCTTCGCCCAGGTCAGCGGTTACGTGTCCCACTGGTACAAGGACTACGGCGCCCCGGTGAAGAAGGGCGACGTGCTCGCCACAATCGAAGCGCCTAGCGTCGACGCCCAATACCAGGCCGCCAAGGCCGACCTCGCCACGGCCCAGGCCCGCTATCAGCTGGCGGTGGTCACGGCGCAACGCTGGGCCGCGCTCTCCGGCACGCAAGCCGTTGCGCAACAGGATGTCGACATCAAGAAAGCCGACGCGGTCGCGCAGAGGACCGTGGTGGCCGCCGCACGGCAGAACGTCGCTCGCTATGCCGCGATGGTCGCGTTCAAGAAACTGATCGCTCCGTTCGACGGCGTCGTCATCGCCCGGAACACCGACATCGGCGACTACGTCAATGCGGCAGGCGGTGATGCGAGCCTGCGCGCCAGCGCCACGCCTCTGTTCAGCGTGGCTGACATGCACGCGTTGCGCGTATTCGTTTCGGTGCCGCAAGAATATTCTACGTTCCTCGCCCCTCGCCTGCACGCGACACTCACGCTGCCGCAGAATCCTGAAAAACAAATCCCGGCGCAATTCCTTACCACCGCCAATGCAGTCAAGCCCGTATCGCGAACGGTGATTACTGAACTCACCTTGCCAAATCCAAATCATGCCCTGTGGCCGGGGACCTACGTCGACGTTCACTTCACCTTTCCCGGAGACCCCGGCTTGCTGATCGTGCCCGAACAGGCCCTTTTGTTCCGTTCTGCGGGAACGCAGGTGGCCCTGGTCGAGCCGGACAACCGCATTCACTTGCAGAACGTCGATCTGGGACGAAACCTTGGAACCGACGTGGAGATCCTCTCGGGATTGAGGGCGAGCGACAGATTCGTCGCCAATCCCTCGCTCGGCTTGCTGGAGGGACAGCGGGTCAAGATCGTGCAGCCTGCCAAAGGCTATCAACCGGCGCAGACAGGCCCGCCGCCGCGGCCGCCGCGCGCACCTTCTCCACCCGCCACCCTGCCCCCATTCAGCGCGCGAGCGGCGGCGGAGCGGGCGGCGTCCGAGCCGGGCGCCGGCACGGCGCCATGATGGGGAGCAGGCTGCGCATCCGCGGCCGTCCCCTCGCCCATGCTGCGTGCGCGCTTGTCGCCCTCAGCGGCTGCTCGCTCGCTCCGCCCTACGCCCCGCCGCACTACGGCCTTCCGGAGACCTACCAGGGCTCCGGGTTGTTCACGATCGCCCATCCACGCGACACCCTCCCGCGCGGCCCCTGGTGGGACGGGTTTGGCGATCCGTTGCTGAACAAGCTGGAGCGGCAGCTCGAAGCGGAGAACCCCAACCTCGCTGCTTTCGCTGAGCAATACACCCAGGCCCGCGACCTGGCCGCCATCGCACGGTCCCATCTGTACCCGCAGGTCTCGGCGGACGCCGGCGCGTCCGAGGACAAGGAGTCGAAGAACCGACTCTTTCGCAGCCCCAACAGCACAGCGCCTCTGCGCCAGCCAGACAGCCTGATCGAAGCGGCCGCAACCTGGGAGCCGGACTTCTGGGGTCAACTTCGAAACGCGGCGCGCCAGCAGGCGCGGCTGGCTCAATCCAGCGCCGCTTTCGTCGCCACCGCGCGGCTGAGCCTGGAGGGCGAACTGGCCGATGACTACATCGCCTTGCGCGGATTCGACGCCCAGGACGCGATCTATCGCGAGGCGGTCGCCAACTACCAGACCTCCGTTCGGATCACGACCCTACGCCTGGGAGGAAAGATCGGCTCGGGACTGGACGTCGCCCGCTCGCGAAGCCAACTCGCCTCGACCCAGGCCCTGGAGAACGCCACCCTCGCCTCCCGCGCTGTTCTGCAACATGCGATCGCCGTGCTGGTCGGCGAGAACCCGAGCACCTTCGTCATCCCTGAAGACGCCCGGATGCAGTTTACCGCACCGGTCACACCGTTCGGCGTGCCGTCCCAGTTGCTCGAGCGGCGGCCCGATATTGCCAGCGCCGAGCGGCAGATGGCGGCGGCCAATGCGGGTATCGGCGTCGCCCGGGCCGCCTTCTTTCCAAACATCACGATCAGCGCGGCCGGCGGCTTCGAGGACACCGGACTCAAACTGGCCACCTTGCCCGACAGCCTGTGGTCAGTCGGCGGCAGTGCGGTCCTGCCAATCTTCGAAGGCGGCCTGCGCCGGGCCGAACTACAGCAGAGCTGGTCGCTGTATGCCCAGACCCGCGACACCTATCGCGCCTCCGTCCTGACCGCGTTTGAGCAGGTCGAGGATGGTCTGGCGCAGACAGCGCTGCTTCAGACACAAGTCCAGTTTCAGCAAGTCGCAGTCACGGAGGCCGTCAGGGCTCAGGATCTCGCCCTGCAGCAATATGTGGGCGGCCTCACATCTTACGTCGACGTGGTCGTAGCCCAGGAGACTTCGCTGGTCGCCAGCGTTACCGAGACCCAAGCCCAGGTCGCCCGGCTGCAAGCCAGCGTCAATCTCATTCTCGCGCTGGGAGGCGGCTGGAATACCGCGGACCTGCCCACGGAAAAGGGCGTGCTCCCGTTCGCCCCCTTGGACCTGACGGCGAACCCGCGGCGGCCACGGCCAGATGGGACCGGCAATGGGCCAGGAGAGGCGTCGACACCGCAGTGAGGGAGGCCGACAGTTCGCCGTTGCTTCAGGTCGCCGTGTCTCTCAGTCGGCCGCCCAAGTGTCGGTGCGCAGGGGTTCAGACACAGAACCGAACGCCTTGTCGCGGCTGATCAGGATGGCGTCCGCAGCTACGGCGTGGCCAGCGATCATCATGTCGAGCGGCGCCAGGGCTACGCCTCGCGCCTGGCAAGCCGCGCGCAGCTCAGCGTAGGCGCGGGCCGCGTCGCGATCCAGGGGAGGACGTCGACCCTGAGCAGGAACTGCCGGACCCGCTCGGTCAGCGCGGCGGGATAACCCCGCCGAGCGAGGCCGAAGAGCAACTCGCTCTCCGTGACGGCCGAGATGGCTATATCCTCCATGGGCAGGGACGCCAGCCGTCGGCCGATCTCGGGACGGTCGCCCTTGATCACGTGACTGGCGACGTTGGTGTCGAGCAGATAGCCGCTCATTCCTTCCGGTCCGCGAAGGGGTCGCGGTCTTGCGGCGGCTGGATGCGGTCAGCCGGCCCCATGAAGTCCTTGGGAACCTCGCCCTGGCCGTAGAGGGCGAACAGGCCGTCCCCAGGAATCGGGCTTCTTGGAGAGGATGACGTCGCCGGACTTAGGATCTCGCCAAATAAAGACTTCGTGGCCCTCGAAGCGGAATTCCGCAGGCAACCGCACCGCCTGACTGCGGCCGGTGGCGAAGAGTTTGGCGGTGCGTAAATATCAGCGCTGCCCCTTCCACCCGCCTCGAAGCCCGCTGGAACCGCGAGAGCTACAGCGCCGCCGCTGGATGAGAGGTCTCGACGACGGCGTCCCCTGCGCAACACCGAACGTGTACTGACGAATGCCCGCGTAAAGCGCCTGCTGCGCTCGCTCGGCGCCGATATCCGCTTCGCCGACGTCGCCCCCGAGGCGCCATGAAGGGCGGCGAGATGGACGCGGGCGCATGGTCCTGCGGCATGGTCGCCGGCCTGATTCGAGACGTCCCCACGATGAAGGAGCTCATCGAGCGCATCATGGCCGAAGCAGAGAGCCTCGTGCGCAAGCGGCTCGGGGGGATGTTGAGGGCCTGACGGGCGGCGGATCTTCCCCCGCAGCGCGGGAGAGGATCCGGCCGACGCTCAGGACTGCGCGGCCACCGTCCGGATGACCTTGCCGTGTCCGTCGAGGAACTCGATGGCGGCCTCGCCAGCCGGCGAGACCTTCAGGCGCAGGCGGTCGCGCCCGGTCGCGTCGCGCAGGGTCACCATCGAGGCGCCGTTCGCCTTGCCGACGAAGGCGCGGGAATGGCCGAACTCGCCGGCCGCAGCCATCCTGCCCTCCTCTTCGCGCCGCGTCGCCTCGGGGAGGGTTTCGAGGCGAGCCATCCTTGCGAAATCAATCGCGTGGTCCGGGCGGTCGAAGATGGTGAGGCCGGCGCGCCGCCTGCCGTCCGCTTCGGATTGCGAGAGCATGACGACCTGATCCTGCTCGTACTGATCGAAGGTCAGGCCGCTGTCGGATCGGACCTGTCCGTTGGTCTTGGACCCGTTGACGGTCAGGCCGCCGTTCTCCGTCCCCTCGTCATTGAAGAAGAGCATGCCGGCGACGTCTCGGCGGTCCTTGTGCGGGATCTCCCGCCCCCGCACGATGAGTCCGGGGAACTGGGCCTTGTCCGAAATCACCAGGCGCAGCGTGCCGTCCGGCTCCCGCACGTTGATCCGCTGCACGTTCAGGGTGTGCAGAGACACCGCCCGCTGGTTCCCCACCACGCCGGTCGCCACCAGGGTGCTGAG
Source organism: Caulobacteraceae bacterium (assembly GCA_036276055.1). Classification (GTDB taxonomy): domain Bacteria; phylum Pseudomonadota; class Alphaproteobacteria; order Caulobacterales; family Caulobacteraceae; genus Acaudatibacter. The sequence continues at coordinate 35,661 of DATBEN010000060.1, read as the reverse complement.
TACGGCCGCATAGCCCACTGCCAGTCCGCTCACGATCGTCTGAGCCCGCATGCCGATTTCCCCCGTTCTGGTTTCGCGGTGCGTTTGACTATGGTGGTAGCAAGCTCGCCTACGACCAGGGAGGGGACCGGTGGGAAGCCCGGCGACGTGAGTGGGTCCGATCAGGCCCGGTGACCCCTCCTAAGCCAAGGCTTCGGAAGGCGCCCTGCTTCGACTGAGAGCGAAGGGCCTGTCCAGCGAAGCCCGTAGGGCGAAGCAGGATGGCGGAGAGGGGGGGATTCGAACCCCCGATACCCTTGCGAGTATGCCGCATTTCGAGTGCGGTGCTTTCAACCGCTCAGCCACCTCTCCAGGTCGCGCAGGGGGCAAAAAAGGGCCCGGAAGCGGAAGGCGCGGAACCTAGCGACGAGGGCCCTGGCGCGCAAGGCGCCGACCGGGGGGACGCGATTACGCCCGATGGCGCGCGGGTGGCGCCGGCGCCGCAGACGCGAGGTTCCCGAGAAACACCTGGAAACCCTTGCGACATAAAGACGCTATAGCATCCGCTTCATTCGAACCTCGACCACAGATGAGGGCGCTGCCGACATGTCCTACATCCCGCGCGACGCCTCAGTGCAGCGCCGATCGCACCTGCGCACGGTCGAGCCGACACGGGCCATCGCCCGCCCGCAGAGCGCTGGTCTTCCGGAGCTCCTGTTCACCAGCCTGACGGCGGCCGTCTTCCTGCTGCTGATGGCTGCGGTGGCGGCCGCGGCGATCCTCTACAGCCGGGGGGCCTGACGGGCTCGGACAAGGCCCGTCAGGGGAATACGCCGGCGCGGCTGAGGGCTGAGACGGGCGGCTTGCCGATGCGCTCGCCGACCCAGCGGGCGGTCTCGATCATCGCCTCGACGTCCACCCCGGTCTCGTAGCCGGCGCGGTCCAGCATCCAGACGAGATCCTCGGTGGCGACGTTGCCGGTCGCCGCAGGGGCGAAGGGACAGCCGCCGAGGCCGCCGCAGCTGGCGTCCAGGACCCGCACCCCCGCCTCGACCGCGGCGTAGGCATTGGCGAGGCCGGCGCCGCGGGTGTCGTGGAAATGGGCCCTGAGGCGGGTGGCGGGCGCGACCTGCCGGGCCAGGGCGAAACGGCGGCGCACGGTCCACGGATCGGCGGCCCCGATGGTGTCGGCCAGGGCGATCTCCTCGACCCCGAGCTTCCCGGCGCGCTCGACGATCTCGGCGACGCGCTCTTCGGGCACTTCGCCGTCGAACGGGCAGCCGAAGGCCACCGAGACGGTGAGGGAGATCGGCGGGCCGCCGCCCTGGAGGCGGGCCTCGACGATGTCGGCAAGGGCGTCCATCTGCTCTGCGGTCGTCGCGCCCTGGTTGCGCACGCCAAAGCCGTCTGTGGCGCAGACCACCACATTGGCTTCGTCGCAGGCGGTGGCGACCGCACGGTCCCAGCCGCGGCGGTTGAGCACAAGGCCGATCCGCGAGCGGCCCGGCTCGCGCGGCAGGGCGGCCATGATCTCCTCCGCGCCGGCCATCTGCGGCACGCGTTTGGGGTTGACGAAGGAGACGGCCTCGATCCGGCGCACGCCGGTCGCCTCGAGGCGCCGGATGAAGGCGATCTTGTCGTCGGTCTCCAGGATGGCCTTCTCGTTCTGCAGTCCGTCGCGCGGACCCACTTCGACGATCTCGATACGTTCGCTCATGACGCCTCCGGTGCGGCGGGAGCCGCAGGCAGGTACAGACGCAGGATGTCGCGTCGCCCCTTCGAATAGTCGAGTCCCGGGACCTCGCCGATTTGCCGGGCCTTCACCCCAAGCGCATCGAGGGCGGCGGCGAAGGCGTCCTGGTCGCGGCCTTCGACGATGGCGGGCCGATGCTGGGCGATGGCGCGGGCGGCCGCGTTGGCGTCCCCCAGCTCGGTGTCGGCGCCGAGCAGGAAGACGAGGCTGGGCTCCGCATAACCCGCGACGGTGATGGGTCCTTCCACAACGCCCCCCCGCGGGGTGTCGCCGGCCGCTTCGAGAACGTCCGCGGCCCGGCTCGACAGCCACAGGGGCGAGATCCGGGGCAGGATCGCGCCCAGCAGCACGTCGTGACCGAGCACCGCCAGGCCTGCGGCGATGGCGACGGCGCCCTGCGGCCGGCGCGCGACCAGCCAGGCTCCGGCGGCGCCCGCGCCCAGGAGCAGGGCGGCCGCCGCCGCGGCGAGAACGAGCGTGCCGACCTGCGGCTGTTGCGCGGCGACGAAGAACCCCACGGCCGCGGCGAGCAAGGCGGCCGCCAGGATCAGGACCTGTCCCGCAAGCCGGGCCCGCGGACCGATCGGCCGGGCGAGGGCGACCCCGGCGAGCCAGGCGACCGCACCGTAAAGCGGCAGAGTGTAGTGGACGAGCTTGGTGGGAGTGATCTCGAACACCAGCCAGGATGGGATCAGCCAGCACAGGGCGAAGCGGATGGCCGGCTCGGCCCGCGCGCGCCAGGCCTGCACGCCGGCGGCAGGCAGCAGCAGCGCGCCGGGGAAGATCAGCAAGGGAAGCAGGAGAAGATAGTAGCCGGGCGGGGCGCCATGGCCTTCCTGCCCCTCCACCAGCTTGGGGGCGAGGTCGCCGCCCAACGCAGCGCCCCAGAAGCCGCCATCTGTGGCGACGGTGATCGCCACGGCCCAGGGCAGGACCACCGCCGCCAGGAAGATCAGCCCCCAGCCCCAGCCGAGCCCGCGGAGCCACCCCACGCGGCGGTCCCATACGCCAAGGGCGATCACGGCGAGCGCCGCCACCATGGGGCCGACGGGACCCTTCACCAGGATCGAGAGGGCAAGGCCGATCCAGAACAGTGCGCGCGTCGCGGTTCCGGCCGGTGGACCGTTCCGGGCCGCGAGATAGATCCGGCCGAGCGCCGCCATCATCAGGGTGACCGCGCCGGCCAGCACCCCGTCGGTTGCCGCGATCGCCGCCTCGGTGGAGAGGAGGAAGCCCGCGCCAAGCAGGATGCCCGAGAGCAGGGCCGGCCCCGGCGAGAGGAAGGCCGCCGCTCCCCAGGCGCAGGCCGCGGCCGCGAGCATGGCGCCCAGCAGCGAGGGCACACGGTAGGCCCAGATGTCCCGGTCCTCTACATCCGACAGGGCGGCGACCGAGGCCGCCTGCAGCCAGTAGATGCCGATCGGCTTCTTGAACCTGGGCTGGTCCTGAAAGTGGATGGTGACGAAATCGCCCGACTCGAGCATCTGGGCCGTGGCCTCGGCGAAGCGCGATTCGTCTCGGTCGAGCGGCGGCAGCGCCAGCATGCCCGGCAACCCCGCGGCCAGCGCGACGAGCGCAGCCAGAAGCGGCCCCCGCCAGCCCCGCCCCCACGCCTGCAGCCAGGATTCGATGCTCATCGCCCGTCCGATAGCACGACCACGCCGCGCGTCAGGCGCAACGATTGATCGACGAATTTTCGTCTATGAGTGAGCCATGTCCGCTGTCGGCGCCGAGCCCTGTCCCGAAGTCTCCATCGTCGTGCCGCTCTACGACGAGGAAGGCGCGGCCGCCGCCCTGGCCGGCGAGATCGCCGCCGCCTTCGCGGGCTGGAACCATGAGATCGTGATGGTGGACGACGCCAGCCGCGACGCCACGCTCGAACGCCTGGCGCAGGCGGCGCGGGAGCTGCCGCGCCTGCGCGTCGTCCGGCACATGCGCAACGCCGGCCAGAGCCGCGCCATCCGCACCGGCGTGCTGGCCGCGCGGGCGCCGGTCGTGGTGATGATGGACGGCGATGGGCAGAACGATCCCGCCGACGGTCCGGGCCTGGCGCGCCGGCTGATACAGGGCCCCCAGCGGCTGGCCCTGGTGGGGGGCGAGCGGCGCGTGAGACGCGATTCGGCGGCCAAGCGCTGGGCCTCGCACTGGGCCAACGGCGTGCGCCGGCGCCTCCTCGCCGACCAGGCGGCGGACACGGGCTGCGGGCTGAAAGCGTTCCGGCGCGAGGCCTTCCTGGCCCTTCCCTATTTCGACCACATGCACCGGTATCTGCCTGCGTTGATGATCCGGGAGGGCTATCAGGTGGCGTTCGAGCCGGTGAACCATCGACCGCGCGAGAGCGGCCGGTCGAAGTACACCAACCTGGGTCGCCTGGGCGTGGCCCTGTTCGACCTTGCCGGCGTGATCTGGCTCCGCGCCCGGGCGCGCGATCCTGGCCCGATCGTCGAACAAGCGGCTGCGGGGGAGGCCGAATGATCCGCGCCGCGCTCTCGGCGATCCCCCTGCTGGTGATCCCGGTGGCAATGTACGCCCTGCTGACCCCAATCCTGGGCCACGGGCCGCTCGACGGTCAGGCCCACGTGGCGATGACCCGGGCGCTGGTCGCGTTCCGCACCGCGGGCGGGGGCGTGTGGACGGTGAGCGCGTCGGACCTGCTGCTGGCGGCGGGCCTCGTGATCGCCTTCCTCGACCTGCTGAGGGGCCCCAAGGACCGCAACACGGCGGTGATCAACCACGCCATGTCGATCGCGCTCTTCGTGTTGTGCCTGCTGGCCCTCGCGTTGGCGCCCGCGTTCGCCTGCTCGACCTTCTTCCTGCTGACCCTGATGGTCCTGCTGGACCTCGTCGCCGGCTTCATCGTCGCCACCGCCCCACCAGACGTCGAGGCGGGGCCGAGGCGGCGGGGGAGGTAGGGCGGCCTCCGGACCGCCGGCATTCCTGCCGGCTCTTCCTTCTAACGTCTGGGCCGGCAGGATGCCGGCGGTTCGAGGCTCCGACTCAGTCAGTCCAGCGCGCGAGCCAGTCGGCGAGGGCCTGGGGGGTCATGTGGCGGGCGTCGGCGAGAGCGGCGACATGGCCCTGGTCGAGCAGCCGCCCGTGGCGATCGACGATCAGGATGCTGGGCGCACCGGTCACCGCGTTCAGACCCCAGCGGGCGGGGATCTGCAGGTTCTTGTTGAAGCGGCCGACGTCGACGGTAACCACGACATAGTGGGCCGCAACGAAGCGGGCGACCTCGGGCTGGCGCATCAGGGCGGCGAGCAGGCGGCAGTCCGGGCACCAGTTTCCGCCCAGGTCGACCAGCAGCAGGCGATGGGTCGCCTTCGCCTTGGCGAGCGCGGCGGCGACGTCGGCGTTGGCGTCGGCGGACTCGTCATAGGGCAGAGGCAGGGGCGTCGGCAGTTCGGCCAGGCTCGCGATCGCCACCTTCGGCGCCGGCGCAGCCAAGGCCGCCGGCGCGAGGCAGGCGCCCGCCAGCAGGGCCGCGAGGACGCGCCGCAGCCTCATGACGCGGGCTTCGCCGCCGTCGGCTGGGTCGCCGCGCTGGTGGGTGAGGGCGGCGGAGCGCCGCCCGCGGCCGGCGTCGGGCCGGTCGTCGTCGTGGTTCCGGCGGGCGCCTTGGCCGGGTTCGGCTTGGGGACCGGCAGGCTGGAGCCGAGGGTGTGCAGGTACGCGATCACGTTGATCCGCGTCTGCGGGTCCTTCAGGCCGGCGAAGGTCATCTTGCTGCCGGGAAGATACTGCTGCGGGTTCTTGATGAACTCGAAGATGTGCTGGTAGTCCCAGATCGGCTGCTTCTGGCTGAACTCGGTCATCGCCTGCGAATAGGCGAAGCCCGGGTGCGAGCCGGGCTTGCGGCCGACCACGCCATAGAGACCTGGACCGATCATGTTCGTGCCGGCGGGACTGAAGTTGTGGCAGGCCTGGCATACGGCGGTGGCGGCCTGGCCGGCGGCGAGGTCGGCCTTGGGCAGGACCGTGCCCCAATCCGGCGGCGCTTCGGCAACGGCCGGCGCGGCCGCGCCGCCCAGGAGGTCGGGCGGCACTTCGATCTTGTAGCCCTGCTTGGCCGGCGGCTCGAGCGGGAAGAATTCCGGAACTATGACGCCCAGCCCCACGGTCAGCAGAGCCGCCCCGAGGATCGCCCCCAGAACCTTGTTGGTGCTCAGATCACTCATGGAGCCCGACGAATCCTTCCATCCCCATAGACAACGCTCGGCCGGCCGCGAGCCCTTCACCGGAACCGCGGCCGGCCGTTGTTGCGCCGCGGTGTCTTACACGCTACCGGCGCTCGCGCAACCGGCCGCGCGTTCGCGGCTAAGTCCGCCGTTCGCCTCGACATCCCCGCCCCATGACGCCCCTCGTCCTGATCCCCGCCCGACTGGCCGCGAGCCGCCTTCCGGGCAAGCCGCTCGCCTTGATCGGCGGCGTGCCGATGATCGTCCGCGTCTGGCGCCAGGCCGAGGCCGCCGCCATCGGGCCGGTCGTCGTGGCGGCGGGAGACCCCGAGATCGTCGAGGCGGTGCAGGCTGCCGGCGGCCAAGCGGTCATGACCGATCCCGCCCTGCCGTCGGGCTCGGACCGCATCCTCGCCGCCCTGCGCGAGATCGATCCGGAGGGCAGCCACGAGGCGGTCATCAATCTCCAGGGCGACATGCCCTTCGTCGACGCCCAGATCCTCGCCGCCTGCGCCCGCCTGCTCGCCGACAGGGCGGGCTGCGACATCGCCACCGTGGTGACGCCCGAAGCCTCGCCGGCGGACCGGACCAATCCCGACGTGGTCAAGGCCGTACTGGCGATGGAGGCGGACGAACGCTCGGGCCGGGCGCTCTACTTCACGCGCTCCACCCTCTTCGGCGACGGACCGGTCTGGCGCCACGTGGGGATCTACGGCTATCGCCGCGCGGCCCTTGAGGCGTTCAACACCGCCCCGCCCTCCCCGCTTGAACGGCGCGAGCGGCTGGAGCAGCTGCGGGCCCTGGAGCTTGGCCTCTCGATCTGGGCCGCCGTCGCCGATACAGCCCCGCTGTCGGTGGATACCCCCGCCGACCTCGAGGCGGCCCGCGCCTTTGCCGCCGCCCGACCGGAGACCGACGCATGACCCGCGCGCGTATCGCCTTCCAGGGAGAACTGGGGGCCAACAGCCACGAGGCGTGCCTGGCCGCGCGCCCGGACTATGAGCCGGCGCCCTTCGCCACCTTCGAGGACGCCTTCGAGGCGGTGAAGACCGGCGACTGCGCCCTGGCCATGATCCCGGTGGAGAACTCCATCGCAGGGCGCGTCGCCGACGTGCACCACCTGCTGCCGGAATCGGGCCTGCGGATCGTCGGCGAGCACTTCAAGCCGATCCACTTCCAGTTGATGGCCAATCCGGGCGTGCGGATCGAAGACGTGCGCCGGGTGATCAGCATGCCCTTCGCCGCCGGCCAGTGTCGACGGACCCTGCGACGGTTGAAGGTGGAGATCGACCCGGCCGGCGACACGGCCCTGTCGGCCAAGATGCTCGCCGCCGCGCCCGATCCGGCGCGGGCGGCGATCGCCCCGGCCCTGGCCGCCCAGCTCTATGGCCTGGAGATCCTGCTCGCCGACATCGAGGACGAGGCGCACAACACCACCCGCTTCGCGATCCTGACCGCCGAGCGGGACCCGCCGCGACCGCCGGTGGGCGCGGACTGCGTCACCACCTTCGCCTTCCGTGTACGGAATATCCCCGCATCGCTGTACAAGGCCCTGGGCGGATTCGCGACCAACGGCGTCAACATGACCCGGCTCGAGAGCTACATGGAGAACGGCGCCTTCACCGCGACCTTCTTCGTCGCCGACGTGGACGGACGGCCGGAGGATCCAGCCCTCGGCCGCGCGCTGGAGGAACTGTCCTTCTTCAGCGACCATTTCGAGCTGCTCGGCGTCTTCGAAGCCGACCCGTACCGCCGCGCCATCGCCAACGGTTGACGAGAGCGGCCGCCAGAGCCGCTGCGTCCCCTTGAGGCGCTCCCCCTTAAACTCCGTCATCGCCGGGACTGACGCCCGGCGATGACGGACTTTAGTGGGTTGGCCACCGTCACTCCCCGTCGAAGGCCCAGGCGCGGATGAGCTGGTGGGCGATAGCGAGGGCGCCCGGGGCCTTGGCGTCGGCGAGGTCGCCGCGGATCATCGCCTGGGCCTGGCTGCGGGTGAGCCACTTGACCTCGTCCAGCTCCACGTGGTCGGCCACCGCTTCTCCGTCCTCCACCTCGGCGATCAGGCCGATCATCAGGGAGGAGGGGTAGGGCCAGGGCTGGGTGGAGTGGTAGCGCACCTTGCGCGTGCGCAGATGCGCTTCCTCCCACAGCTCGCGCGCGCACGCCTCCTCGATCGTCTCGCCCGGCTCCAGGAAGCCGGCAAGGGCCGAGAACATCAGCTTGGGCCAAGCGGCTTGGCGGCCGACGAGGCACTCGTCGCCGCGCACCGCCAGCATGATCACCACGGGGTCCGTGCGCGGGAAATGATCGGCCTTGCAGGCGGGACAGGTACGCTTCCAGCCCGCCTCGGTCGCGATCGTGGGTTCGCCGCAGGCAGAGCAGTGGCGGTGGCGGCGACGCCATTCGAACACGCCCTTGGCCGTGGCGGCGATGGCCGCCTCGCCGGCGGCAAGGGTCGGGGCGATGGAGCGTAGGTCCTCGAAGCGGCCGAGTCCTTCCAGTGGTCCATCGGCGGGGTCCTGCGGCCCCTCCAGATCGAGGGCGAAAACCGCCGTCTCCTTCCACAGGCCAAGAAACAGCAGGCGCTCGGCGTTCTCCGACAGCTCCCGCGCCATGCCGGCGGAAAGGTAGGCGAGCTGGTTCGAACCCTCCTTGGAGGTCTCGACGAACGGCCGGCCGTTCCACAGGGCCACGGCCAGGGAGTCGGGATCGGCCAGGCAACTGGCGATCCACTCGGCGTCGGAGCGTCGATAGCTGGCGCGATCCAGGGGATTGCCGGCGAAGGTGTTGGTGAAGGCGTCGAGCGGCATGTCGGACGGTCTAGCATCCCTGCCCCGCTTCCCGCCAAAGCGGAATCGCCGCGGGCGCCTGGGATGCGACCAAGAGGCGCCGGGCGCTTGCGCCGACCGGCGGGGAAGGCGATATGGGAAGCGGAGATCGGCGATGGGCGGAGACCTCGCCAATCCGGTCAGGTCCGGAAGGAAGCAGCCGTAACGAGTTTCGCTCCGGGTCGTCTGCCGGTCTCCACCTCACCTTTTCGCCGCGGGGCCGCGTGAGCGATACCGACCTGACGCTCGAGCCCGCACCTGCCGAACGCGACGACGCGACCGTCGACATCTTCGGCGCGGAGCCCGCCGAGGCGGCGCCCGTCGCCACTTCGGCGCCTGCAGCCTACACCGTCATCGCCCGCAAGTACCGGCCCAGGACCTTCGAGGACCTGATCGGCCAGGAGGCGATGGTCCGCACCCTCACCAACGCCTTCGCCACCGGCCGCATCGCCCACGCCTTCATGCTCACCGGCGTTCGCGGGGTGGGCAAGACGACCACCGCGCGACTGCTGGCGCGAGCGTTGAACTACGAGAGCGAGACGGTACATGCGCCGAGCCTGGCGCACCTGGCCGAGGAAGGCCGCCACTGCCGCGCCATCCTCGAGGGCCGTCACCTGGACGTTCTGGAGCTGGACGCGGCCTCGCGCACCGGGATCGACGACATCCGCGAGCTGACCGAGAGCGTGCGCTACGCCCCGGCCGAGGCGCGCTACAAGGTCCACATCCTCGACGAGATCCACATGCTCTCGGAGAAAGCGTTCAACGCTCTCCTGAAGACGCTCGAGGAGCCGCCGCCGCACGCCAAGTTCATCTTCGCCACCACCGAGATCCGCAAGGTGCCGGTGACCATCCTCTCGCGCTGCCAGCGATTCGACCTGCGGCGCGTGGAGCCGGAGGTGATCGCGGCCAACCTCGCCACCATCGCCCGGGCCGAGGGCGTGGGCATCGAGCCCGACGCCCTGACCCTGATCGCGCGCGCGGCCGAAGGCTCGGTGCGCGACGCGCAGTCGCTGCTCGACCAGGCGCTGGTACAGGCGGGCGACGGCGAGCGGGTGAGCGCCGATGCGGTGCGCGACATGCTGGGCTTGTCGGACCGGTCCCTGACCATCGCCCTGCTGGAGACGATCGCCCAGGGCCAGGGTGGCCCCGCGATCGCGGCCTTCCGCGAACTCCACGCCCTGGGCGCCGATCCGGCGACGGTGGTGATGGACCTGCTAGAGCATTGCCACGCCGCCTCGGTGGCCAAGACGCTCGGCCCCGAGGCCCTGCGCCTGCCCAAGGACCAGGCGGCGCGCCTGACGGCCCTGGGCGTCGCCCTGTCGGCCGGTTCGCTGTCGCGCCTGTGGCAGATGCTGCTCAAGGGCCTGGATGAGACGCGCACCGCGCCCGATCCCGCCGCGGCCGTGGACATGCTGCTGATCCGCCTGGCCTTCGCGGCCGACTTGCCCGGGCCGGAGGAGGCCCTGCGCGCGATCCGGGAAGGCGGCGTCGCGCCACCCGGCGGTGGTGGAGGCGGCGCGCGCCGCCCGGCCGGCGGCGGGAGCTCCGCCCTGGCGACCCAGCCTGCGCCGGTCGCCCAGGCGCGCCATGCGGCGAGCGAGCCGCGGTCTTTCCACGACCTCGCCCAACTCGCCGAAGCTCACCGCGACATCGCCCTGAAGTTCGACATCGAGCGCTACGTGCGGCCGATCAGCTTCCGCCCCGGTGCGATCGAGTTCGAGCCCGCGCCCGGCGCGCCGTCGAACCTGGCCCAGCGGCTCGTCGCCCGCCTCAAGGAATGGACGGGTCAGCCCTGGCTGGTGGCCACCGATGCTCGCGGCGGCTCGGAAACCCTCGACGAGCTGCACAAGCAGGCCCTGGCGCGGGCGCATGGCGAGGTCCTCGCCGACCCCTTCGTCAAGGCGGTGCTGGACGCCTTCCCCGGGACCGAAATCCTCGAGGTGCGAGAGCTGACCGTTCCGCAAGTCGTGGCTCCCGACCCCGAGCCGAACGAAGAGGACTGATGCGATGAAGGACCTGGGGTCCCTGATGAAGCAGGCGCAGGCCATGCAGGAGAAGCTGCAGGAAGCGCAGGCGAAGCTGGCCGCCGCGGAGGTCGAGGGCGTCTCCGGAGGCGACATGGTGCGCGTGACGCTCACTGGCGCCGGCGCCCTGACAAGGCTGCATATCGACGAGAGCCTGCTCGCCCCCGGCGAAGGCGAAATCCTGGCGGACCTGATCATCGCCGCCCACGCCGACGCGCGCCGCAAGCTCGAAGCCGCCCAGGCCGACACCATGCGCGACATCGCCGGCCCCCTGGCCGGGCTGCCGGGAATGCCGAAGTTCTGAGAGGCTTTTGCCTCCCCATGAAGGGCAGGGACAGGTTTTACCCGAACTGCCGTCGCAATCCCCGGCGCAGTCGCTGCGCCACGCGGTAGCGGCGGGGGAGCAGCAGCCGCTCAAGGCGCAGCAGCTGCTGCCAGGCAACGGGGATGATCTCCGGTTCGCGCCGCAGGAGCCGGCGGACCGGGAAGAGCAGGCGGGGGTGGCGGCGCTGAAGATCGACAAAGCGCCGGCGGGCCTGGAAGGAAGACCGCAGGACGACGATCAGGCCCACGACCAGGAAGGGCAGGCCCAGGTGTCCAGGCAGGAGGGTCCCCACCACCCCCACCAGGATGCAGGCCCAGCCGAGACCGACGAGCGCCGCGCGTGCGAGCCGACGGCCCAGGGATTTCCCCGAGCCAAAGCTCGCTCCTCGCAGTGTGAAGGCGCTCATGGGACGACCCCGGACCACGGCGCATCTCGCCGCGGCTCACTGGAACGTATGAACGTCAATTGCGGCCTCGCTAAGGGCCAGAATTGCGCCAGTAGCCGCAGGTCGACGAATTCTTGCCCGGGATGGCGCCGCCGCCACGACCAGACGGACCCGCGCGGGATCAGGGCGTCCAGCGCAGGCGTGGCTTGCGCGCCGCTGCCGTCTCGTCGAGGCGCGAGAGCGGCGCGTGGAAGGGCGCGCCCTTGAAGCGGTCGACGTCGCCGGCCTTGGCCGCCGCGGCCAGGGTCAGCAGGGCGTCGCAGAAGCGGTCGAGCTCGCGCTTCGGCTCGGTCTCCGTCGGCTCGATCAGCATCGCGCCCTTGACCACGAGGGGGAAGTACATGGTCATTGGGTGGAAGCCCTGGTCGATCATCGCCTTGGCGAAGTCGAGCGTGGTCACTCCCGACCCCTCCAGCCAGGTCTCGTCGAACAGGGCCTCGTGCATGCATGGCCCGTCGCCGAACGGCGCGCTCATCACGCCCGAGAGCCTCGCCTTGATGTAGTTGGCGTTGAGCACCGCGTCCTCGGCCACCTGGCGCAGGCCATCCGAGCCGTGACTGAGCATGTAGGTCAGCGCCCGGACGTACATCCCCATCTGGCCGTGGAAGGCGCACAGGCGGCCGAGCGCGCCAGCCGCCTCGCCCTCTGCGCGCTCTACCAGGGCGAAGCCATCGGGACCGTGCGTGAGCCAGGGGAGAGGCGCGAACGGCGCAAGCGCGGCGCTCAGCACCACGGGACCCGCGCCCGGCCCGCCACCGCCGTGCGGGGTCGAGAAGGTCTTGTGCAGGTTGATGTGCATGGCGTCGACGCCGAGATCAGCGGGACGGACGCGGCCGACGATGGCGTTGAAGTTCGCGCCATCGGCGTAGAAGTAGGCTCCCGCCTCATGCGTCAGGCGGGCGATCTCCAGGATGTCGCGCTCGAACAGGCCGCAGGTGTTGGGGTTCGTCACCATGATCGCCGCTACGTGCGGGCCAAGCTTGGCGGCGAGGTCAGAGAGGTCCACGCGGCCATCGGCGGTCTGGGCGATCTCCTCGACCTGATAACCGGCCAAGGCGGCGGTGGCCGGATTGGTGCCGTGTGCGGAGGTCGGGGTGAGGATGGTGGTCCTGGCGTCGCCTCGCGCCTCGTGGGCCGCGCGGATGGCCAGGATGCCGCAAAGCTCGCCGTGCGCCCCGGCCTTGGGCGAGAGTGCCACCGCCGGCATGCCGGTCAGCGTCTTCAGCCAATGGGCGAGGGCGTCCATCACCGCCAGCGCGCCTTGCACCGTGGAGAGCGGCTGCAGCGGATGCAGGTCGGCGAAGCCGGGAAGCCGCGCCATCTTCTCGTTCAGGCGCGGGTTGTGCTTCATCGTGCACGAGCCCAGCGGATAGAGCGCCAGGTCGATCGCGTGGTTGCGCTGCGACAGGCGCACATAGTGGCGCAGGGTCTCGGGCTCTGAGAGACCCGGCAGAGCCGGCGCATCGGCGCGGACGAGCCCTTCCAGGTCGCCCAGATCGACATCCTCCGCCATCTCGTCGAAATCGACGCCGGTCATGTCGAAGCGGCCGCGCTCGAAGATCAGCGGCTCGTCCTGCAGCAGGCCGCGCCCGACGCGGTCCTGGACGCCTTGCTCGGATTGCAATTCGGCCCGGGTCACGCGGCCGATGCTCTGCATGGTCATCGGGCGATCTCCTCGGCGAGGGCCCCGGCCAGGGCTTCGATGTCTTCCGGCAGAGTGGTCTCGGTGGCGCAGACGAGAAGGACGTCGTCGAATCCAGCGGCGGGATCGAGCCGCGAGAAGGGAACGCCGGCGAGCACGCCTCGCTCCGCCAGGGCATTGACCACCGCATCGGCCGGCTTGGGCAGACGGATAGCGAATTCGTTGAAGAATCTCGGGGTGAGGATTTCGACCCTCGGGATCGACGCCAGGGCCTCGCGCGTGCGGCGGGCGCGGGCGTGGTTGATCCTGGCCAGCCTTGTCAGCCCGGCCCCTCCGAACAGCGTCATGTGGATGCTGAAGGCCAGGGCGCAGAGGCCGGAGTTGGTGCAGATGTTCGAGGTCGCCTTGTCGCGGCGGATGTGCTGCTCGCGCGTGGACAGGGTGAGCACGAAGCCCCGGCGGCCGTGAGCGTCGACGGTCTCGCCGCACAGGCGGCCGGGCATCTGGCGCACCAGCTCGCTGCGGCAGGCGAACAGGCCCACATAGGGGCCCCCGAAGGTGAGGCCATTGCCGATCGACTGGCCCTCGGCCACGGCGATGTCCGCTCCCATCTCGCCGGGCGAGCGGAGCAGGCCGAACGCCACGGCCTCGGTGGTGACGACGATCAGAAGGGCGCCGGCGGCGTGAGCGGCCCGGGCGATCTCGGAGACGTCGGTGACCGTCCCGAAGACGTTGGGCGTCTGAACCACCACGCAGGCGGTGTCGGAATCGATCGCCGCGATCACAGCGGCTTCTTCGTCCACGGCCGCGGCGAGCCGGCGGGTCTCCACCCCCGAAGTGTGGGCGAGGGTGTAGGCGCTGGCGGCGTAGTGCGGATGCAGTCCCCCGGAGAGCACCGCCTTGCGCCGGCGCGTGACGCGCGAGGCCATCATCACCGCCTCGGCGCAGGCCGTCGATCCGTCCCACATCGAGGCGTTGGCCACCGGCAGGCCGGTGAGTTCGCTGACCTGGGTCTGAAACTCGAAGAGGACCTGCAGCGTGCCCTGGGCGATTTCGGGCTGGTAGGGCGTGTAGCTGGTCAGGAACTCCGAGCGCTGGATCAGATGGTCGACGCTGGCTGGCACGTGGTGGCGATAGGCCCCCGCGCCAAGGAAGAACGGCCCCGCTCCCGCGGCCCGGTTGCGCGCGGCCCAGGCGCTCAGCGTCCGCTCGACGGCGGCCTCGCTGGCCTGGCGCGGCAGGTCGACCGGACCGGCAAGGCGGGCGGCCGCCGGAACGTCGACGAAAAGGTCCTCGACCTGGCCGACGCCGATCGTCGCCAGCATTTCGCTCCGGTCAGTCTCGGAGAGGGGCAGGTAGCGCACGCTCAGAGGGTCCCAAGGAAGGCTTCGTAGGCGGCGCGGTCCATCAGCTGGTCCATCTGCGCCGGGTCGGCGACCTTGATCTTTACCAGCCAGCCCGACCCCTCGGGGGCGTCGTTCACTGTCTGCGGGTTGTCCGACAGCTCGCCATTGGCGTCGGTGACCTCCCCGGTCAGCGGGGCGAAGACGTCGGAGGCGGCCTTGACGCTCTCGACCACCGCCATCTCGCCGCCGGCCTCGACCTTCGCTCCGGCGGTTGGCAACTCGACGAAGACCACGTCGCCAAGCTGCTCGGCGGCGTAGGCGGTGATCCCGACGGTGGCGGTGTCGCCGTTAAGCTCGACCCACTCGTGATCCTTGGTGAAGCGCATGGGAGGCCCTTTCTCTTCTCAGGCGGCGGGGCGGTGATAGCGATGGGGGGTGAAGGGGAAGCTGGCGACCTCGGTCGCCTGCGGCCGCCCGCGGACGAGGACCTGGAGCGCCGTTCCGGGAGCGGCGAAGGCCGGTGGAACGTAGCCCATGGCGATGGGCGCCCCGAGGGACGGCGAGAAACCGCCGCTGGTGACGACGCCGATCCCGCGACCCTGGCCGTCGGCGATAGGAGCCCCCTCACGGGCGGGCGCGCCCTGCAGAACCTTCAGGCCGACGCGAACCCTCGCCGGGCCGTCGGCGCGCTCGCGGGCGAAGCGGGCGGCGCCACGCATCGCGCCAGCCTTCAGACGCTTCTTCGAGACGGCGAACTCCAGGGCCGCCTCGACGGGCGAGGTGGTCTCGTCGATATCGTGGCCCCAGAGCGGCAGGCCGGCCTCCAGCCGCAGGCTGTCGCGGGCGCCCAGGCCCACCGGCTCGACGCGACGATCGTCGGCGAGGCGATCCCACAGCTTCACCGCCATCTCCGGCAGGGCGAGGATTTCGAACCCGTCTTCGCCGGTGTAACCGGACCGGGAGACCAGGAGGCGGCTACCGTCGAGGTCGAAGCGGGCATGGCGCATGAAACCCAAAGCGCTCGCCTCACGAACAACTCCGCCCAGAACCTCCGCCGCCTCAGGCCCCTGGATGGCGATGAGGGCGCGGTCGTCGGCGCGCTCGAGCCTCGCGCGCCCGGCGGCTGCCTCGGCGATGAGGGGGAAGTCGACCGCCTTCCGCGCCGCATTGACCACGAGGTAGAGCATGCCCTGGCGGCTTTCCCACAGGGGCCGGCCGATCATCAGGTCGTCGATGATCCCGCCATCCTCGTTCAACAGGAGGGTGTAGCGAAGCTGGCCGGGCGAAAGGCCCGCGATGTCGCCGCAGACCAGCGGCTCGATCAGGGCGCTCACTGCGGCATGGTCCGCATCCGGATCGCCGCTCCTGCGCTCCAGCGTCAGGAACGCCGGACCCATGTGGGAGACATCGAACAGTCCTGCGTGGGCGCGGGTCCACAGGTGCTCCTTGAGCACGCCCTGTGCGTACTGCACGGGCATGTCATAGCCGGCGAAGCCGACCATGCGCGCGCCCGCGCGCCGATGGGCGTCGGTGAGCGGCGTTCGAAGGAGGGCCTCGGCGGACACGGTTTCCAAACAGCTCCTGGCGGCGCGGTGGGGCGGATAGCGTCCGCCCTGTTCAGTCGCGCCCCCGCTGTCTTCGAGCCTGAGAGATTCCGGGCGCGCGAGGCGCCCTTGCTCCGTCGGCGAGACCAGCGCCTGCCTGTCAGGGCGTGGCGGCACGTCTCTTTCCAGCGTCCTAAGCCCGCGCGGTCCTTTTGCCTGAGCGTTTCCGGGGCGGTTGCGCCTTCGGCTCCGAATCCCCGAAGGGATTCGATCTCTCCCGCGAGAGCGCGCGGAAACTGGGGGAGCCCCCGACGGGAGTCAAGCACCCCCAGGCTATCGGCCCGCCCCCGCCGCTACATGCGCTCCGGCGCTTCGAGTCCGAGCAGGTCCAGCGCGCTCTCGAGCTGGCGCAGGGCCGTCGCTGAGAGCGCCAGGCGCGAGGCGCGCGCGGCTGCGTCCGGCGCCGCGAGGACCGGGCAGGCGGCATAGAACCTCGAGAAGGCCTGGGCCAGGCGATAGGCGTGGTCGGCGATGAGGTTGGGCGCGCTCTTGTCGTAGGCCTCGAGCAGGGCGTGGGGATAGGCGTCCAGGATCAGCAGCAGGTCGCGCTCGGCCGTCGCCTCGATCCGGATTGGACCCGGGGCGACCCCCTCCGCGGCGGCCTTGCGCAGCAGGGATTTGATCCGCACCGCCTGGTAAAGGAGGTACGGCCCGGTGCGGCCCTCGAAGCTGGAGAAGCGGTCGAGGTCGAACACGTAGGACGTGCCGCGGAAGTTCACGAGGTCGGCGAATTTCAGGGCCGCCACGGCCACCTGGTGCGCGGTCGCCTCGAACTCGTTCTCCGCCAGTTCCGCGCCGAGGTCGGCCTCGTGAAGGCGCTGACGCGCCTTGTCCTCGGCCATTTCGATGAGGTCGCGCAGCTTGAGCACGCCCCCTGCGCGGGTCTTGAAGGGCTTGCCGTCAGCGCCGTTCATCGTGCCGAAGCCGATGTGGCGCAGCGTCCCCTCCCGGGCATAGCCCGCGAGACAGGCGGCGCGGAACACGGTCTCGAAGTGATCCGCCTGCCGCTGGTCGACCACATAGAGGACGAGTTCGGGATCGAAGGTGCGCCTGCGGTCGAGGATCGTCGCGAGATCGGTCGTGCCGTACATGGCCGAGCCCTCGGACGAGACCACCAGCAGGGGCGGCACCTCGCGCTTGTCGTCGTTGCGCGCCACGCGGACGATCTGGGCGCCCTGGTCCTCGAACAGGAGGCCCTGGTCGCGGAGCTCCCCGACCATGTCGGGGATCAGAGGGTCGACGTCGCTCTCGCCGCGCCATAGGTCGAAGTCGATGCCGAGGGCGTGGAAATCCCGCTCCAGGGCGGCGCGCGTGATGTCGTGGAAGTGGCGCCACAGCAGGCGGTAGCCCAGGCGGCCCCGCTGGAGGTCGGCCGTCGCCCGGCGCGCGCGGTCGCGGTATTGCGGCTCCTCCCGCGCCCTGGCCGCCGCCATGGGATACAGGCGATCCAGCTCCTCCAGGCCGATCCGAGGCGCGACGGCTTCGAAGAAGCGGGCCATCGTCGGCTCGTCGGCCTCTTCGCCCTGCAGGTCGATCCACGGCCGCAGGTCCGCGCACTCGTCGTGACAGGCGACGATGAGCAGGCCCATCTGGAAGCCCCAGTCGCCGAAATGGGCGTCGCCGAGAGTCTCGTCGCCCAGGGCGCGATGCAGCCGCTTGATCGACTCGCCAATGATCGAGGCGCGCAGGTGCCCGACGTGCATCTCCTTGGCCACGTTGGGCCCGCCGTAGTCGATGATCACGCGCCGGGGGTCAGGCAGATAGGGGACGCCGGCGCGGGAGTCGCCGGCGAGCTCGTCGGCCCGCGCGGACATCGCCGCCTCGCTCACCTTCAGATTCACGAAGCCGGGCCCGGCGATCTCCGCCGTCGCGATCGCCGGATTGCCGGAGAGCGCCTCGACCACCCCAGCGGCGATCTCGCGGGGATTGCGGCGCGCCGCCTTCGCGGCGGCGAGGGCGCCATTGGACTGGAAGTCGGCAAGGTCCGGCCGGTCGGAGGACGTCACCCGGCCGAAGGCTTCGTCGAGGCCGACTGCGGAAAAGGCGGCGCGCACCGTCTCCCCCAGCGTCGCGCGCAGGTCGGTCATTGCTTGGCGGCGGCCACCTGGGCGGTCTCGCCCGCGTCGGGACGGAAGCGCTTACCCTGACGGTTGAAGTCCGCCATCTGCGGCGTCACGTCGAAGCCGACCAGCACCTCGAAGTTGGAACCGCTGACCTTCGCGTCCTTGCGCGGAATGACGATCTTGTTGAGCGTATCGGTGATCGACACGCGATCCTGACCGGCGGGGAAGGTGACGGGAAGCTCGAACCAGGCCTTCTGCAGCACCGCGTGGTTGCGGTCAGTCACCGCGACCCAGTAGCGGAACGTCTTCTGACGGCCGGGGGACTGAGGCCCGCGGCCCAATTCGAACAGGACCCGCGCCCCGACGGTGATCGGGTCGTCCGACTTGTAGGCGCAGCCCGATGAGATGTTCTCGATCTCGCCGGTGTAGCCGACGTTGGCGAAGGACTCCTGATTGTCCTTGAATTCGACGTAGCGCGCCGCGTCGTACAGCACCTTCACGAATGGGCAGGGACCTGCGTTGCGGATCTTCGGCAGGGGCGCGATCAGGGCGCCGAATTCCTTCTCGCGCTTCTTCCGCTTGGCCTCGTCCTCGTCGCCCCCGCCGCCGCCCCCGGGGCCGCCCCCTCCTGGGCCGCCCGGGCCGCCGCCGTACTGGGCAAACGCGGTCTGAGGAGCCGCGAGGACGAGCACGGTGGGAGGGCCCACGAGGGTGAGGGCCGAGCAGGCGGCGAAGAGGATGTTTCTGATACGCGACATGGCGGTTCGGGTCCGGCTGGGTCGCCCCCGAAGGTGCGGACTGGGCGAGGGGCGAAGAGGACGCCTACGGTGATAAAGCCTCGCGGGCGCCGCCGCAACGCGCGCCCTTGACGCTGACCGCGAGCCCGGCGATGGCGCTTGGCGTGGCCGTCTACACCGATATCGCCGAACAGGAGCTGGAAGCCTTCCTTGCCGACTTCGATGTGGGACGGCCGGTCAGCTTCAAGGGGATCGCCGAGGGGGTCGAGAACTCCAATTTCCTGCTGGAGACGGAAACCGGACGCTTCATCCTGACCGTCTACGAGCGGCGGGTGCGGCGGGACGAACTGCCGTTCTTCCTCGACCTGCTCGGCTGGCTGGCGGCGCGCGGCTTTCCCAGCGCCACGCCGATCGCCGATAGGGAGGGCCGGACGCTTCGCAGCCTCAAGGGCAAACCCGCGGCCCTGGTCAGCTTCCTCCCCGGCCTCTCAGTGCGCCGGCCAGACGCCGTCCGCTGCCGTGAAGCGGGCGAGGGCCTCGCCTGGCTGCACCGGGCGGCGGAGGGGTTTCCCGGCCGCCGCGCCAACGACCTCGGGCAGGACGCCTGGAACCGCCTGTTCGCGCCGCACGCGGCCGCCGCCGAGGCTCTCAAGCCGGGCCTGGCCGCCGTGATCGGGTCCGATCTCAAGGAGCTGGACGCATTGTGGCCACGCGACCTGCCCCAGGGGATCGTCCATGCCGACTATTTCCCGGACAACGTCTTCTTCGTCGGCGATCGCTTCGCGGGGGCGATCGACTTCTATTTCGCCGCCTGGGACGCCCTGGCCTATGACGTGGGCGTGGCCCTGAACGCGTGGTGCTTCGAGGCGGACGGCGCCTTCAACGTCACCAAGGCCGCCGCCTTGCTCTCGGGCTACCGCCGCCGGCGCGTGCTGGCGGCCGCGGAGATGGAAGCGCTGCCGATCCTCGCCCGCGGCGCGGCCATGCGATTCTTCCTGACGCGCCTTGCGGACTGGGGCGCGACGCCGCCCGGCTCGCTGGTGAGGCCCAAGGACCCCCTCGAATACGAACGCAAGCTCGCCATCCACCGCGAGGGGCTGGCTCTGATCGGACCTGGCGCATGAGCGACGAACGGGCGGGCTCGAAGGTGGTCATCTTCACCGACGGCTCCTGCCGCGGAAATCCGGGACCGGGGGGCTGGGCCGCCGTACTGAGCTTCAACGGCGCGGAGAAGGAGATTTCGGGCGGCGAGCCGGCGACGACCAACAACAGGATGGAGCTCACTGCGGCCATCGAGGCGCTCAACGCCCTGACCCGCCCCTGCGCGGTCGAGCTGCACACTGACAGCCAGTACGTGAAGAACGGGATCACCCAGTGGCTGCCGCTGTGGAAGGCGCGGGGCTGGCGCACGATGACGAAGGGCGCGGTGAAGAACGAGGACCTCTGGCGCCGGCTCGACGAGGCGCGAGCGCGTCACCAGGTTGACTGGCGCTGGGTCAGGGGGCACGCCGGGCATGAGATGAACGAGCGCGTCGACGTCCTGGCGCGCCAGGCCCTGGAGCGGATGGAAGCGGGGATGAGGGGCTGAGGCCTACTCGGCGGCGACCGGCTTGGTTGGCCGCGGGACGGCGACGGGCGCGGCGGGCTCCTCGCGGGGGGTGACCAGCCGGGCCAGCCAGGGAGAGACCCAGCGCTCGAGGTCGTCCACGAATTCGTAGACCACCGGCACGAGCACCAGCGACAGCACGGTGGACGTGATCAGTCCGCCGATCACCGCGACCGCCATGGGCTGGCGGAACTCCGAGCCCTTGCCGATCGACAACGCCGTGGGAAGCATGCCGGCGGCCATGGCCATGGTGGTCATGACGATGGGTCGCGCCCGCTCCCGACAGGCCTCCATCAGGGCGTCGCGTTGCGAATAGCCATCCCGTTCGCGCTCGATTGCGTACTCGACCAGCAGGATCGAGTTCTTGGCCGCCAAGCCCATCAGCATCAGGAAGCCGATCAGGGAGGGGATCGAGAGCGAGAGGTCGGTAGCGAGGAGGACGAGCAGGGCGCCGCCGACCGCCGTCGGCAAGGCGGAGAGTATGATGACGGGTTTGAAGAAGCTGCGGAACAGCAGGACCATCACGGAATAGACGAGGCCGACGGCCGCAAGGATGGCGATGCCGAACCCGCCGAAGAGCTGGGCGTAGGCCTTCTCCTGACCCTGGGAAGCAATCGAGACCCCCGGCGGCAAGTGCTGCAGGATTGGAAGCTTGTGCACCCGGTTGATGGCGTCGCCGACCTGTGTGTCGCCGGTCGTGTCCGCCATGATGATCATGTTGCGCTTGCGCTCGAAGCGGTCGATCTCCGCCGGACCGGCCTGGAACTCGAGCCGCGCCACGCTATCGAGCGTCGTGGCGCCTCCGGAGGCGGTGGGCAGGCGCATGTTGCGGATGATCGACAGATTGGTGCGGTCCGCCTCGGGGAAACGGACGCGAACCGGGATCCGCCGCTCGCCTTCGTCGAGCTTGGAGACGTTGGCGTCGATGTCGCCGATCGTGGCGACGCGAGCGGAATCGGCAATGGATGTGACGGACACCCCGAGCCGGGCGGACTCGTCCACCTTCGGCCGCACGATCAATTCCGGGCCGCTGGGCGGCGTCGTCGGACGCGGATCGGCGATGCCGGGCACGGTGCGCATCTCCCGCTGAAGCTCCAGCGCCGCATCCTCCAGACCTACGCCCGTCTCGCTGGTGAGGATCACCTGAACGCCGCCGGAGCCGAAGCCGGAGATGTCGAACGACAGCCGGACATCGGGAATCTGTCGCAGCAGCGGGCGGATGCGGTCGCGGATCTGCGCCACCTTGACCCTTCGATCCGGCTTCAGGATCGCCAGGACGGTTCCATTGTTCACGCCCGAGGAGTTCACCATCCCGCCCGGCCCGGACGAAATGCCGCCGCCTCCCACCTGAGCGAACACGTCCTGCGTCTCCGGCTGACGCGCCAGGAGAGCGTCGACCTGGGCCACCGTCCGTCGCATGTCGGCCAGCGTGGCGCCTGGGGAAGCCTCGATGTTCACGTAGTAGTAGTTGGGGTTCTCCTCCGGTTGGACGCCCTTCTTGAGTGGGATGAACAGCAGCACCGAGCCGGCGAACACGACCAGGCCGATCAGAGCCGATAGGAAGCGGTGATCCAGCGCCCAGGTGAGAACGGTGGTGTAGAGCCGGGGCAGGGGCTTGCGGATCTTCGGGATCTTGGGCGTGAGCAGATACGCCGCCAACAGAGGCGTGAGCAGGCGCGCCACCACCAGGGAGAACAGCACGGCCACCGACACCGTCAGGCCGAACTCCCGGAAGAACTGGCCGGGGATGCCCGGCATGAACGCCACGGGGAAGAAGACGGCGATGATCGAGAAGGTGGTGGCGACGACCGCCAGTCCGATCTGGTCGGCGCCCTCTATGGCCGCGCGGAAGGGACGAAGGCCGACATAGACCCGCTTCTCGATGTTCTCGATCTCGACGATGGCGTCGTCGACGAGGATGCCGATCACCAGCGTCAGCCCCAGCAGCGTGACGGTGTTCAGGCTGAAGCCACACACGGCCATGAAGGCGAAGGTCGGGATCAGCGAGACCGGCATGGCTACGGCTGTGATCGCCGTGGCGCGCCAGTCGCGCAGGAACAGCCAGACCACCAGGGCGGCAAGAGCCATGCCTTCCAGCAGGGTGTGCGCCGTGGCGGTGAAGGCGGATCGGGTCTGGTCCACCTGGGAATTGATCTTGCGGAAGGCGACCTGCGGATATTGCTTGGCGATCCGCGCAATTTCGGCGTCGACGTTGTCCTCGGTGGAGACCTCGCTGGCGAGCTTGGTCTTGAGAACAGAGAAGGCGACCACAGGCCGTCCGTCGAGCAGGGCGAAGGCGCGCGGTTCGGCCGCCCCATCGCCCACTTCGGCCACATCGGACAGACGCACGAACCGCCCGCCAGCGGCGGGGATGGACAGGTTGCGGATCCGGTCGGCGCTGCCCGCCGCTCCGAGGACGCGCAGGATCTGCTCGCGCCCGCCGATGGTTACGCGCCCGCCGGGCACGTCCACGTCGGCCTGCGCCAGGGCGTCGTTCACCTGGGAGGCCGTCAGGCCCTGGGCGGCCAGCCGGTCCGGGTCGATGAGGACGTTGATCTCGCGGTCGAGGCCGCCGAGCCGTTGGATTTGGGAGACGCCCTCCTGCGCCTGCAGGTCGCGCGAGACGGTGTTGTCGATGAACCACGACACATCCGGCTCCGACATCGAGGGAGCGGAAACGGTATAGGTGACGATCGGCGCGTTATCGATCTCGAGCCGTTGGACGATCGGCGGATCGATCTCCTTTGGCAGCGTGTTGCGGATCTGGTCGATCTTCGAGCGGACGTCGTCGTAGGCCTTCTGGGTATCCTCGCCCAGCTGGAACTGGATGATGGTGACCGACGTGCCTTGGGTGATGTTCGAGCCGATCGACTCGACGTTCGACAGGCCGGCCAGGGCGTTCTCCACCGGGCGGGTGACCTGGGTCTCCATCTCGGCAGGGGCCGCGCCGCTGCGGGTGACCTGGATCAGGACGGCCGGGAAGTCGATGTTCGGATAGTTCTTGATGGGCAGCGTCGTGTACGCGATCAGCCCGGCGATCACCGCGCCGATGAACAGCACGGCCACCGGCACCGGGTTGCGGATGGCCCATTCCGAGATCCGGAAGCCACCGCGCCGGGGGGTGTCGGCGGTCACGACGTCACCGGCCGGACGATATCGCCAGGCACGAGCATGGCGGCGGCGCGCTGCACCACCCGCGCGCCCGCGGTGGGTCCGCTGAGCAGTTCGACATACCCGCCACCGCGCTGGCCAGTGGTCACCGGCACCTTGATCACCTTGTCGTCGGCGCCCACCACCATGACCGATGCGCCGTCGGCATCATAGCGCACAGCCGTTTCGGGGACCGCATTGGCCGACCGGTTGATTCCCAGGAAGATCGCCCGGGCGAAACCGCCGGCGCGAATGTCGGGCCGTACCGGGAGGCTGACACGCACACGCCCGAGGCGCGTCTGGGTGTCCACGCCGGGGCTCACCAGGCGCACGACGCCCATGACCTCGGCCTGGTCAGCCAGGGTCACGCGCACCCGGGCCCCAGGACGGATCCTCTCCAGATCCTGCTCGCTGACGTCGGCGGCGAGCTCAACCTGACCGTCACGCGCGATGCGGAACCAGGGTGTCGTCGCGCCGCCCATGTCGCCCATGCGGACGTTGCGCTCGAACACCAGCCCCGCCGAAGGCGTGCGGATGGTCATCAGCGCCTCGCGCGTACGGACGTCCTCGGCCGCGGCGAGCTGAGCGTTGGCCTGGGCGCGCGCCGACTGGGCCGCGTAGCGGCGCTGGTCGATCTGCTCTTGCGAAAGGATGCCCTCCTTGTCGAGGTCCTTGACGCGCGCGGCCTCGGCGTCGGCGCGGTCGGCGAGCACGCTCTGCTCCCGCGCGAGCGCCACCTGCTGTTCGAGCTGGGCGCGCAACAGGGTGTCGTCCAGGCGGGCGAGCGGCTGTCCGGCCCTCACCCATGAACCCTCGTCGACCAGGACCTGCAGGACCCGGTAGGTCGTCAGCTGGGGAAAGATGTCCAGCTCCTCGCGCGGCACCAGCGGGCCGGAGGCGATGATGCCGCCTTCGATCTCGTGGGGCGCCACAGAGACGACGCTCACGGTCCGCGCCTGGGCGGCCGCCGATTCGGCGACCTTCTTCTGACACGCCCCCAGCGCCAGGACGGCAAGCAGACCAAGCGCGAAGCGCGCATTTCTCATGGGCAGGACTCTCATGGTCTCTTCACGGTCGCGGCCTGCGCCTCCCATCCGCCCCCCAGGGCCTTGTAGGTCGTGACCGCCCGCTGCAGGGCCTGCACCTGCTCGGCGGTGAGCGCCGCGCGCGTCGCGCGCCAGGCTTGTTCGGTGGTCAGGGCGGTCGTCAGATCGTCCAATCCCATGGCGTAGCGCCGGTGCGCAGCGTCATAGGCGCGGTGGGCGCGCGCCTCGCCGTCGTAGAGCACCTTCGCCGCGCGTTTGTCCGCGTCGAGAGCCACCAGGGCGTTCTCGGCCTCGCCATAGGCCGTCTGGACCGTCTTCTCGTAGGCGATCACCGCCTGCTCGGTGCGGGCGTCTTCCGCCTTGGCGTCGAACAGCAGGCGGGGGATGTCGAGCACGGGCTGGGAGACGCTGCCGGCCAGGGTCCAGTAGCCGACGCTGGTGGTGATCGATTCGGGGATGAGGGTCGCCGGCGGGATGAAGCCGACGCTCGGTTGGGTCAGGCTCTGCATCCCAAGGGCGGGGAGCATGGTGAAGGTCGGAAAGAGCGCGAGGTGACGCAGCCGGTCCGTCGCCGCCTCGGACCGCAGGCGCGCCTCGGCTTCGCGGACGTCGGGCCGGCGTTCCAGTAGATTGCCTGGGACGGCCGCCGGGACGTCAGGCGCCTCGTCGGCGTGATCGAGCACCGGGATGGTGTCGACGGCGGCGGGGCCACGCCCGATCAGGATCAGCAGGTTGCGGCGGGCGGCATGAAGCTGCGACTCGAGGTTTATCAGCGTCGACCGGGCCTGGGAGAGGTCGCCCGCGACGCGATCGGCGTCGGACAAGGCGCCCAGTCCCCGGTCGGCCTTCTCCTGGGCGACTCGCGCCAGCTCCGTCTCGATCCGGACGGTCTCCTGCGCGTCCTCGATCTGGATCCGCAATCCCGCCGCCTGGAAATAGTCGCTCGCCACATTGGCGGCGAGGCTGGCGAGAACGCCTTGCACGTCGAAGTCGGTGGCGACGAAGTTCCCCCGGGCGATCTTCCGCTGCAGGGCGAGGCGTCCGAAGACGTCCAGCTCCCAGGACACGTTCAGACTGCCGCTGCGGGTGATGAAGTCGCCGCCGATGGGAAACAACGTGTTGGCGGACGGGCCGATGTTGAACTCATGCTGCTTCGACAGATTCCCGCCGATGTTCCCCGTCGGGAAGGTGCCGGCCACGGCGCTGCTGCGGGTGGCGCCCGCCTCCACGAGGCGCGAATAGGCGGTCTTGGCGTCCGGCGCGGTGCGCAACGCCTCGTCCTCGAGCGCGGTGAGCGCAGGATCATGGAAGATGAGCCACCAGCGATCGAGTTGTTCGTTCGTCAGTTGGGGACCCGACGCCGGCGCCTCGTACGCCCGCGGCAGGGTCAGGTCCGGCGCGCGCGGGTGGCCGCCCACGCAGCCGGCGAGCAGCATGGCAATGAGCCCAGGTGCAAGGAAGGGTCTCAAGACTTGCATGACGACCTAGCGACTGAATCCCCCAAACCCCAGCCGACGAGGCGCCTTCGACCAAAGCTTATCCCGTAAGGGCGCCGACTTGTGGCACAAGTTAATATTCGTTCACGGCGCCGCGTCGCCGCAGGAGAGCTTTAATGGAACGTGCCGTTCGAATCGGCGTGGGCGGCTGGACTTTCCCCGCTTGGCGGGGCGCCTTTTATCCGCCCGAACTGCGCCAAGCCGACGAGTTGAGATACGCGAGTCGCCGCTTGGGCGCACTGGAGATAAACGCCACCTACCATTCCTTGCAGTCCGCGGACAGCTTCCGTCGTTGGGCGAGCCAGACACCGGACGATTTCATGTTCACGGTGAAGGGCTCGCGCTTCTGCACGAACCGCCGCGCCCTGGCCGAGGCGGGCGAGTCGGTCGAGCGGTTTCTCGGCCAGGGCCTTGCAGAGCTGGGCGGCCGGCTGGGGCCCGTCCTCTGGCAGTTCATGCCGACCAAGAAATTCGACCGCGAAGACATGGCCCGTTTCCTCGATCTGCTGCCCGCCTCCCTCGACGGCCGGCCGCTGCGGCACTCACTGGAGGTCCGTCATCCCAGCTTCGCCGACGAAGCCTTCACCCAGCTCTGCCGGGATCATGGCGCGGCGATCTGCCTCGCCGATCATCCCACCTATCCCCAGATCGACGAGGCCACGGCCGACTTCGCTTACGCTCGGCTGATGCGGCTGGATGAGACCGCCGCGGCGGGCTATCCCGGAGAGGCCCTCGACGACTGGGCTGGCCGGCTCGGAACCCTGGGCGCCTCCGGGCGGCCGGTGTACGCCTTCTTCATCGGCGCCGGCGGCGAAGGGAAGGTGCGCGCCCCGGCGGCGGCCGAGGCCCTGATGACCCGCCTGGGGCAGTCGCCCTCTCCAGACGCGCTTGACCTCCTGAAGGGAAGACCGGGCAAGGCCGCGAAAGTCAAAGGAGAGGACGCGCCGTGACCCCGGACGATCTGATGTTCAAGCCGGACCTGATGAAGGGGCATCGGGTGCTGGTCACGGGTGGCGGCACCGGACTTGGAAAGGCGATGGCCGAGGCCCTGCTGATCCTTGGCGCCGACGTCTACATCTGCGGGCGGCGCGGCGGCGTCCTGGACGCCACCGTCGCCGAGCTCACAGGGGCGCACGGCGGCAAGATGGTCGGGATCCCGTGCGACATCCGGGTTCCCGAGGCGATCCACGATATGCTGGACCAGATCTGGGCCGACGGAGGCGCTCTCACCGGCCTGGTCAACAACGCGGCGGGAAACTTCATTAGCCGCACAGAAGACCTGTCGAGCCGCGCCTTCGACGCGATCGCGAACATCGTCTTCCGCGGCAGCTTCTTCGTCACGCTCGACTGCGGCAAGCGGTGGATCGCCGAGGGCAAACCCGGTTCGGTAATCTCGATCCTGACGACCTGGGTGTGGAGCGGCGGCCCCTTTACCGTGCCCTCGGCAATGTCGAAGGCCGGCCTCAACGTCATGACCCAATCCCTGGCGGTGGAGTGGGGGCCGAAGAACATCCGCTTCAACGCGATCGCCCCCGGCCCCTTCTACACCGAGGGGATGAGCGCGCGGCTCAATCCGGGCGCAAGCCCAGACTCCTACCGGTCGATGCGAGGCAACCCCATGGGCCGGGCGGGAGACGTCCGCGAGCTGGCCAACATGGCGGTCTGGCTGCTGCACCCCCTTTCGGCCTATGTGAACGGCCAGACCATCGCCATCGACGGCGGGTCGTGGAACGCGGGCAGGGGCGGCTTCTCGTCCCTGCAGGACTGGACCGACGAGGACTGGGCGAACGCGCGGGCGAGGATCCGCGAGACCAACGAAAAGGATCGCGCAAGCCGGACGGTATGAGGCCGAAGCGGCGCGGCGCTGGACAGGCGGCGCCCTTCGGCAGATTCTTCGCCGGCCGACCCGCTTAGGGGCGGCGCCGCCACACGGTTTGCAGGAGGGATATGTCGGAAGTCGTCTATATCGGGCCCGGCAAGCGAGAGCAGACCAAGGCCGCCAATCGCACGGCGATCCTGGAAGCGGCGCGCGACGTGTTTGGGGAGATGGGGTTCGAGGCGGCGACCGTGCGCGACATCATCCGTCGCACAGGCCTCTCCGTGGGCGCCTTCTACAACTACTACCGATCCAAGGAGGAGGTGTTCGACGCCCTCGCCGACGATGGCGCGCGGCGCTTCCGTCCGATCCTGCAGGCCCAGTCCGCCAAGGCGACGGACTTCGAATCCTACCTGCGCGCCGCCGTCACGGCCTATTTCGACTTCATCGCCGCCGAACAGGATTCCTGGGCCCAGAGCGCCGACACGATGCCCCACGCGCGCAACACGCCGGAGATGCTCGCGGTGTTCGAAGAGGTTCGCGCCGCCTTCGCCGCCACCATGGATCGCAATCTCGCCGCCGAGGTGGACCTGGATTACCTCGCCGGCAGCGCCATCGCCGTCGCCCGGGAGGTGGGCGAACGGATGATGGCGCGAAGGCCGGTGGACGTGGCCGGAGCTGCAGACTTCGTTGTGCGCCTGATCATGGGCGGCGTGCCGCATCTCCCACGGCTGGAGCGCTGAACGCCGGTGCGCGCGCTCTTCGTCGAACAGCTGGCGCCCGATTACGCCGGCTGCGTGCTGCGCGAGATCGAAACCCCCGAACCGGGTCCCGGGCAAATCAGGCTCCGCGTGCGGGCCGCCGCCGTGAACTTCCCGGACCTGCTGATGACGCGGGGCGAATACCAGCACAAGCCGCCCCTCCCCTTCATTCCCGGTCTCGAGGTCTCCGGAGAGGTCGAGGCGATCGGCGAGGGCGTGTCGGCCTGGAAGGTCGGTGACGCGGTGGTCGGCGGCCCGACGTTCGGGGGCTTTTCGGACGTGGCGATCGCCTCGGCCGCAGCTCTGCGCCCCAAGCCCTCGCCTCTCTCCTTCGCCCAGGCTGCGGGCTACGGCGCGGCTTATCTGACGGCCTATGTGGCCCTGGTGCGACGCGCGCGCGTCAAGCCGGGCGAGTGGGTGCTCGTCCACGGGGCGGCGGGTGGCGTGGGCCTGGCCTGCGTCGACCTGGCCCTGAGGCTCGGATGCCGCGTCATCGCCGCCTCGGCCTCAGACGCGAAACTGGCTGTGGTGCGCGAGTCCTACGGGCCCGACGCCTGCGTCAACGTCACGGGAGGCTTCCGTGAAGCCGTGAAGGAGATCACGGGCGGACGGGGGGCCGACGTGATCTACGACCCGGTTGGCGGGGATGTGTTCGACGAAAGCGTGCGCTGCGTCGCCTTTGACGGACGACTGCTGGTGATCGGCTTCACCTCGGGCCGGATACCGACCATCCCGGCGAACATGCCCCTCATCAAGGGTTTCTCCGTGATGGGCGTCAGGGCGGGAGAATACGGCAGGCGCTTCCCGGAGAAGGGACGCGAGAACAGCGAGGCGATCTGGCGGCTGGCGGAGGACGGGCTGATCCGGCCGCGGGTTCACGCCGCCCTGCCCCTCGAAGCGTGGCGGGCGG
The DNA here is from genome assembly GCA_036276055.1 of Caulobacteraceae bacterium. Lineage (GTDB taxonomy): Bacteria > Pseudomonadota > Alphaproteobacteria > Caulobacterales > Caulobacteraceae > Acaudatibacter. The sequence continues at coordinate 5,949 of DATBEN010000060.1, read as the reverse complement.
CTTTCGATCTGCTCGCGAACCGCGAGGTCATCGGAAAGGCCGTGATCGCCCCCTGACCCTTTCGGGGCGCGCGTCAAACGAACCAGCGGGAGCGGAAGCCGGCTGCCTGGTTGAGCTGGTCGCGGTGAACGCGGCGAGCCGTGCGGGCGCGGAAGTTGGGCGCGGGGCGGCTGGCGCGCATCATCAGATGGCTACCGCTATCGACGAACGCCCGCAGGCTGCATCCGCTGGGCAGGCCAAGGTTGCGTAGGATCGGATCGGCGGCGGAGTCGGGGCGCAGGACCTGGCGCAACTCGTCGGTGTTCGGGTCGATCCAGCTGAGCCGCCCTCCGGGAAGGATCTGGCGCGGCGCGCAGATAGAGCCGGCGAAACTGTAGCGGACCCCAGCGACCGCAAGTCTGTCGAAGTAGCGGGGCGAGATGAAGTCCGAGACCATGACGCCGTCGATCTCGTATGCGGCGGCGGCCGAGGCGCAAGGCTCGCAGGCCTCGACCAGATATTCCGCCGCCCCCTCGCGGTCGCCCAGCATTCCTTCGTCGACGCAAAGAGGTGTCGAAGGCTGGAGGGCGTTGCCGAAGGGGTTGACGAGCATCTCACAGATCTCGTGACTGGCTTCGAGGGTCCACTCGTCGCCGCCAGGCGTGTTGATGACCTTGGCGAACGGCTGGTTGTGAGCCCCCACGTGGCATCCGCCTTCTTCGGAGGCGAGACCGTGGACAATCCTGACGGGCCACATCCCGGGCGTCACGAGATCCGGGTCGGCCAGGTAGGTCACGCTGGCCTTGATCGGCCAGAACTGCGGCAGGTCGCGGTTCACCTGGACGTTGAAAGCCGCGGCCGCCGCGGCCATCAGGCGCCTGTCGACGACGCCCGTCAGATCCACGAGTCCGATCCGTGCTGTGAGCAACGACGCCCCCTCCGGCAGGCTCCGAAGAACGGGCGGATCCGCACTCGAAGGCGCGCGACCCTCACTGCCGCCGCGTCAAGGCAACGTGAGAGCCTCGCCTTGGGAGCGTGAATAGAACGTCAGACCATCGTCAAACCGCACACGACCTTCCGGCCCGCAGCCTGTTTGGCGCGCATGCGCACCGTCAATCCGTTGCTGAAGTCGCGGTGGATCAGCTGGCCTCGGCGACGCTGCTCAGGTCGCCGGAAAACGGCGCGGGAACGCCTACGGCGATCGCATAGAGCGCCGCCTGGGTCGGACCCGAGACTCCAAGCGCCGCCTCGGTGACCGTGGTGTTGATCAGGCCCGTCGGATTGCCGACCAGGCCATGACGCGTGGCGACGAGCAGCATGTTCTGCGCGATGTGGCCGGCCTCGATCGCGATCACCCGGTAGGTCATCGGGTCGTGGTACTTCCACATCGACCGCTCGAAGTTCGCCACCAGGAACACGACCGCGGCCGCATTGGCGGTCCACACCTGCTCTCCCAGCATGGAGGGAAACGGCGGCGGCGGTCCCTCACGCACCAGGCCGAAGGACCGATCGATCGCCGCATAGTGATAGACGCCGGGGTCCATCCCCTCGACGTTGCGGACGCACGCATAGGCCTCGAACGGATTTCGCGCGCCTCCCGAAGGCGTCATCTTCAGGGGAAGCTCGCCGATCCCGGGCAGGTCGAGCATGGCCGTGATGGCCATGGAAAACAGGAAGCAGTCGGAAAGCGGTTCGAACCCGATCGGCTCGTCGAGCATGATCCGGTTCGTCCGGCGACGCGCCATGGTCTGGAACGGCTCGTCATAGGACGGCCTCAGCGGCGCGGTGAGCCTGGGGCGGTTATCGGGGTTTCGCTGATGGAGGGGCGGCGAAGGCGAGAACTTCGCCATTTCGCGCAGCATCGTCTCGCTGTCTTCGTCAGAGACGAACACGCCGCCTCTCGTGCCGAAGTGAAAGGCGCCCGCGAACGGACCCCAGAGCCATGATCTTTCGAATTCAGCGTCCTGGGCCGCGGCCGGAGAGCCTTCGGCGACGATGGCGCCAAGCTCAACGAGTTGATCCAAGCCGCGCTCGATAGACGAGCGGCTGTAGTTAGTCAGCGAATCGTGGAGTTTTTCGAGATCTGTCCAGGCGTGAAGTCGCCGAACAATGTCGAGCGCTGTGGCGTTCGCCACGAACGTCGATTGAGCAATGAAATTGTGGAAGACGAATTGATCGTGTTCCAGCAGCACCACAAGGGCGCTGGAGCGCTTGAACCTCATAGCTCACCTATGAGGGTTCAAACGCTCCCGCACAACACCCGCGTCTTAGATGGACAGCAGGGCCTTGGCGCCTTCGGCGTTCGCCTTCAGCGAGCAGAACGGCATGCGGCTGGTGGCGCAGAATGGCATGCGCACGGCCATTTCGTCGATCATGGCGACGCCAAGATCCAGTTCAGCTTTGGCGACAACCATGGTGTCGGCAGTGTCGAGAAGGTTGGTCATGTCTAGCCCCTGGCTTTTCGGCGTTGAGCCCTGATTTCGTCAGGGCGAAGAAGATGATGAACACTTATCGCATATCGCGAAGGAAGCAACTCCCGATTACGCAGGTGCGTCAAAAAGGCAGTGCCGCCCATTAGAGGCAAAACTAAAAAGAAGACACGAGTAATCGGGAGTCAGTCCACTTACGGACTACCCCCGAAAATATACACTTCGACTGACGGAACTCTTACCGATCTTTACAATTTCACGCAAATGCCGCCATGTCAACAGGCAGGTGCGCGGATTCACACCAAACTTTATTCAACCGGCTTGCGCGGTTTCGCGCAGCCGAAAACGAACGTGAAGCGACCGGGGCCCCGAGATGAAGGTCGAGGCCAGCCACTCCGGCTCACCGACCACCTCTATGGACTCCAGACGTGACAGGACCTCAGAGAGCACCGCGTCGATCTCCAGGCGCGCGAGATGCTGGCCGAGACAGACGTGGGGGCCGCCGCCGAAGGCGATGTGCTCGTTCGGGGACCGCGAGAGATCGAGGTCGTCGGCCCGCTCGAACTGATCGGGGTCGCGGTTCGCCGCCCCGAAGTACATCACCACCTTGTCGCCTTGCGCGATCGACACGTCCCCGACGGTCACGTCCCGCGTCGCCGTGCGGCGCATGTAAATGACGGGACTGGCGAACCTCAGGAGCTCTTCCCTGGCGCACGGAAGCCGATGAGGAAGGTCCTCCGTCAGCCAGGCAAGCTGATCGGGACGCTGGCACAGGGCGAGCAGGCCGCTGGCCAGGAGATTGCGCGTGGTGTCCCCGCCCGCATCGACGAGCAGAAGGAAGTAGAGGAGGAATTCCGGCTCGGTGAGGGGGCGGCCCTCGACCTCCGAGTTGAGCAGCCGGGTCGCAAGATCCGCCCCGGGGCGCGCCCGCTTCTCGGCGATGAGGCCCATGGCGTAGCCGAACATGGCGGCCACCGCGTCCCGACCCGCGCCTGGAGCGACCGCCTCGGGCGCGGAGTGGATGGTTTCGGTGAGCCTGTAGAGTTCGCGCCCATCCTCGATGGGCAATCCCATCAGTTCGGCGATCACGTAGGACGGCATCTCGCCCGCCACGTCGGCGACGAAATCGCACTCCCCGCGCTCGACGATCTTGTCGACGATCTCCCTCGCAAGCTGAGCGAGCCGCCCGCTCCGACCCTCGCTCGCCGAAGAGGTGAATTCGGCGCGAAGCAGCTTGCGGAAGGCCGTCTGCCGCGGCGGATCCATCATCAGCATCATCTGGGCGTCGCCGAAGACCGTCCCTTCTTCGGGGGATGGATCGGCGATCATGATGGTCGGCTCGGACGAGAAGGTGTGGAAGTCACGGTCGACCGCGCGCACGTCCTCATAGCGCGTGAGCGCCCAGAAGCCGGGGCCGTCGCTCTCCGGATTACGGTAGACCGGCGCCTCTGCACGCAGTTGTGCATACAGGCGAACCGGGTGCCCGTTGGAGAACGTGGCGGGGTCGTAAAGGTCGATCATTCCTCCAGCCCTGGACGATTTCACCCCTGCCTCCGGCGGACCGGAGGAACGGCCTGACTGGACAGCCAGCCGCTTGACGCCTACGAACGCTGACAAGCTTATACATATTGTGGAAAAATTTAAATCAACACTTAAGGTTCCCAGGTCAAGGGGGTTCTTCGCAAAACGCGACGATGACGCAGAACGGGCACAGGGGGTCGCCGCGATGCGCAGGCTCGCCGGGGCGCTCCTCGCCCTGATGAGCCTGATCTATCTGGCCGGACGGTTTGCGCCAGCGACGTGGAAGCCCGCCCCATATGTCGCGGCCTTCGGCGAGGCGGGAATGGTGGGCGCGATCGCCGACTGGTTCGCGGTGACGGCGCTGTTCCGCCACCCCCTGGGCCTGCCGATCCCGCACACGGCCATCATTCCCAGGAACAAGGATCGGATCGGGGCCGCCCTCGGTCGCTTCATCTCCCACAACTTCCTGGAGCCCCGGCTGCTCGACCGCCGCCTTCAGGACCTGGAGCCGGCGCGACGGCTCGCCGCCTGGCTGTCGGACGAGGCGGTTCGGGACATCCTCGCTCGCCGCTTCGGCGAGCTCGCGCCGGAGATCGTTCGCGCAGGACCGGCGCTCGCAGATCTCGCCGCCGAAGGTGTCCGCCGCCTGGCGAGCGCAGGACCGCTGGCGCCGACGGCGGCCCGGTTGCTGGACTATCTCTGGCGCGAGACGGCGACGCCTGCCCTGATCGACCGCGTTATCGTCGCGCTCGGCGCGTTCGCGGCCAACCGGCCGGAGCTCTTCGAGGCGGCCGTCGAAGCCAGGACCTGGGCGTGGCTGCCGAAGTGGGTCGATCGGGCCGTCGCCGAGCGCCTCAGGGCCGCCCTCCTGGCGACCCTGGAGGAGATGCGCTCGCCCGACCATCCCTTGCGAGGCGTCCTCGACGCCCAGGTCGAGAGGCTGATCTCGCGCCTGGCGACCGATCCGGAGTACCTGGCGAAAGGCGAGGCCCTCAAGGCGCGCCTGCTCGCCGACCAAGGCCTCGTCACCTCCATCGCCGAAGCCTGCGCCGAGGCGGCGCGGCGCTGGGCTTCCGAACCCGCTTCGGTTCGCGAACTGGTGGAGGAGGCGACGCGGCGAAGCCTCACCGCCGCAGGCCGCTGGCTCACCGAGGACCGGGTCGCGCGGGACCGCCTGGACCGCTGGATCCGCGCCGCCGTCCGCAGAACCGTGACTCCGGGCCGCGAGGCGATCGGGGATTTCGTCGCCCAGGTCGTGAGCAGTTGGGACGCCCGGGCGGTGGCCGACCGGCTCGAACTGCAGGTGGGCCGGGACCTGCAGTTCATCCGCATAAACGGCGCCCTGGTGGGCGCTTTCGTAGGCCTGGCGATCTTCACCGCATCACATCTGCTGCACTGAGCGACGAGCGGCTTCCCGCCGCCGCGAAACGACACCATCTGCCGGCCACCACAACAGACGGAGCAGATGGATGCGATACAGGCAGCTTGGGCGTACGGGTCTCTTCGTCTCGGAAATCTGCCTTGGAACCATGACCTTCGGCGGCGCCGCCGACGCCGGCATCTGGCGCGCCATCGGCTCCCTGGAGCAGGGGGCCGTCGACGAGATCGTGGGCCGCGCCCTGGAAGCCGGCGTGAACTTCTTCGACACCGCCGATGTCTACTCCTTCGGCGAGTCCGAGCGGCGTCTGGGCCAGGCCTTCCGGAACCTGGGGGTCAAGCGCAGCGACGTGGTCGTGGCGACGAAGGTGTTCGGACGCATGGGTCCTGGCCCAAATGACCAGGGCGCCTCGCGCGGTCACATCATGAACAGCGTCAAGGGAAGCCTCGAGCGGCTGCAGATGGACCACATCGACCTCTACCAGATCCATGGGACCGACAGCGTCACGCCGATTGAGGAGACCCTGCGGGCGCTGGACGATCTCGTCAGCGAAGGACTGGTCCGCTACGTCGGGGTCTCCAACTGGGCGGCCTGGAAGATTGCGCGGGCGCTGGGCGTCAGCGAGGCGCGCGGTCTGGCCCG
>DATBEN010000059.1:0-21967 GCA_036276055.1 Caulobacteraceae bacterium | reverse complement strand
CCTCTTCGCCGTCAACAACCGCCCGCACAGGGGCGCGCGCGGCGACTACCAGGTGAAGCTGCGTCACGGGGTGAGTGTTCTGCGCAGCGGCCGGCGCCGCACGCTGGGGATCATCTTCCACGACGCGGCGTGATCCTTCCCCCTCGGGGGAGAGCGCCCCGCGTCCAGCCATCACAAGGATCGACATTGCGGCGGACCCCGGCCCTGGCGTCTAAGCTGCGCAATAGACCCACGTGGAGGACATCATGCTTCGTCGCAGCTTCCTGGGCGCCGCCGGCGCGGCCGCCGTGATGGCCGACGCTGGCGCCGCGGCGTCGGCGGGGACGGAGGCGGGCGAGGACGACATCACAGTCCGGACGCCCGACGGTCTCAACCCGCCCAGTATTCGTACCGCGGGCATCCGCATGATCCCGGTCGTCGGAGGCAAGTACAAGGTCTGGACCAAGCGGGTGGGGCGAGGACCGGTGAAGGTGCTGCTGCTGCACGGCGGCCCCGGTTTCAGCCACGAATATCTGGAAGCAATGGAATCGTTCCTGCCGCAGGCCGGAATCGAGATGTACTATTACGATCAGCTCGGCGTGAACAATTCCGACCAGCCGGACGACACGTCACTCTGGACCCTGCCGAGGTATGTGGAGGAAGTCGAGGAGGTCCGCAAAGGCCTTGGGCTCGACCAGTTCGTCCTCTATGGCCACTCCTGGGGCGGAATGCTGGCGATCGAGTATTCGCTCAAGTACCAGCAGCGCCTTCGTGGCCTCGTCATCTCCGACATGACGGCCGGCATTCAGTCCTACCTGAAGCGCACGGCAGCTCTGAAGCTGTCTCTGCTTTCACCCGAGCAATTGAAGCAACTCAACGCGCTCGAAGCCAGGCAGGCCTATGACAGTCCCGAGTACACGAAGATCATGATGGAGGATCTCTACCCAAAGATGGTCTGCCGTCTCCAGCCATGGCCGGAGTCGGTGACGCGTTGCTTCCGGCACGTCAACGAGACGATCTACAACCAGATGCAAGGCAAGAGCGAGTTCGTGGTCACGGGCAATTTCAAGGACTGGGAGCGCTGGGACAGGCTTCATGAGATCAAGGTCAAGACCCTGACCATCGGCGCCGAGCACGACGAGATGGACCCGAACGACATGCGGCGCATGGCCACGCTGATGCCCAACGCCAGCTCCGCCATTTGCCCGAACGGCAGCCATCTTTGCATGTGGGACGACCAGGCGATCTACTTCGATCACCTGCTCGAGTTCTTGCGCTCGGTGTAAGGCGCGCGGCGCGGGCGTGGACTGCTTGACGCAGCGTCCGCCTCGCTTCCGTCGGCGCGGTGGAGTAGCTGAAGACCGTCCACATCCGCCCGGAGCCTTCCGATGGCCGACGACAACTCCCCGCCGAAGCCCGAGCCGAACGCCGGCGTCCCGTTCATGTTTCAGCTGACGCCGATGAACCCGCCCTACCGCGAGGACCCCTATGCCGTCCTGGCGGAACTGCGCGCCCGCTGCCCGGCGCTGAAGGACGAGGCCTACGGCAGTGTGATCCTCACGCGCTACGACGACGTCCGCTCCATCGTCTCGGATCTGACCATGTGGCGCGATGAGCTGAAGCGCGATGAGAGCGTGCTCGCGCGCCTGCTCGCCGGCGCCAAGTTGCCCGAGGGTCCGCGCAGCGAGACGACCAGCATCCTCACCCTCGACGATCCCGACCACGCCCGCATCCGCCAGCCGCTCGCCCAGGCGCTCTACGCCCGCGTCGCCAGGTTCCGCCCGGAGGTGGAACGGATCGTGAGCGAGACGCTGGATGCGATCGATGCATCCGGTCCGTTCGACCTGATGACCAGCTACTGCGTGCCGATCCCCATCGATGTGATCGCCTCGATCCTGGGGGTCGATTCAAGCCGGCTTGTGGAGTTCCGCGCCTGGTCGGAGGGGGTGATCCAGAGCCTCAACCCGTTCCGCAACGAAGAGCAGACCAAGGCGATGGACACCGCAAGGAAGGCGCTCGACGACTACTTCACGCGGCTGATCGGCGAGCGGAAGGCCGACCCGCGTGATGACCTGATCAGCGACATGACGCGGCTGCAGGCCGATGGCCTGGCGATCAGCGACACCGAGCTGCGCATCAACCTCCAGGCCCTGCTGGTCGGCGGCAACCTCACCACCACCGACCTGATCGGCAACGCCGTGCGGCTTCTGCTGAAGAACCCCGCCGAGCTCGCCAAGCTGAAAGCCGACCCGGCCCTGATCAACGCCGTGGTCGAGGAGGCCCTGCGCTACGAACCGCCGGTGGACGCCACCGGGCGCGTCGCCTCGCGCGACATGGAGGTCTCGGGCTGCCCGGTGAACCAGAAAGAGGCTTTCAGCCTGTTCCTCCGCGCCGCCAACCGCGACCCTGAGGTGTTCGAGAACCCGGACGCCTTCGACGTCACCCGGGCGAAAAAGCCCCACGTCGCCTTCGGCGGCGGCGCCCACATCTGCATCGGCGCGCCGCTCGCCCGGCTCGAGGCGCAGGTGGCGCTGCTGCGCCTCTTCGAGCGCTTCCCGAACCTGCGCCTGGCGGACCCGGACGCGGCGCCGGTCTGGCGCACCCTCCCGTTCTTCCGCGGTCTCGAGCGGCTGGAGCTGCGGGCCGACTAGGGCGCGCTTCGCCTCAGGCGAGGCGCGCGCCGAGCACGGCCTTGGGCTCCAGATAGGCGTCCAGGCCGAAGGGGCCGTTCTCGCGTCCAAGGCCCGACTGTTTCATCCCGCCGAAGGGCGTCGCCGGATCGTGGGGGGCTCCGTTGATCACGACACGGCCGCTCTCCAGCCGCCCGGCGATCTGCCCAGCGCGCGTCTGGTCGCCGAAGACGTAGGCCGAGAGGCCGTAGGTCGTGTCGTTGGCGATGGCCACGGCGTCGTCGTCGTCGCGATAGCCAAGGACGCAGAGCACCGGCCCGAAGATCTCCTCGCGCGCGATCCGCATGTCGTTCCTGACGTCGGTGAAGACGGTCGGGCGCACGAAATAACCGGCAAGGCCGTCGGGCCGGCCTTCGCCGCCGGTCAACAGCCGGGCGCCTTCCTCGACGCCCAGGCGGATGTAGCCCTGCACGCGCTCCCACTGGGCCTGGCTCACCATCGGCCCGACGGTGGTGGCAGGATCGCGGGGATCCCCGACCTTCACGCCCGCCTCGATCGCCGCTTTCAGGCGAGCCTCGATTTCGTCGCGGCGGGCCTCGGGGACGAGCAGGCGTGTGCCGGCGATGCAGGCCTGGCCGGAGTTCATGAAGGCGGTCTCGATGATCCCTCGGATCACAGCGTCCAGGTCGGCGTCGTCCAGGACGACCGTCGGCGACTTGCCGCCGAGTTCGAGCGTCACGCGCTTGAGGGTGTCCGCGCTGGCCCGAAGGATCGACTTGCCCACGGCGGTGGAGCCGGTGAAAGAGATCTTGCCCACGTCGGGGTGCGCCGCGATCTCCGCGCCAACCTCGGCGCCGCGCCCGTTGACCACATTGTAGACTCCGGCGGGGAGACCCGCTTCGTGCAGGGCGCGCAGCACGACCTCGGTCTGGGTGGCGCTCATCTCACTGGGCTTGATCACCGCCGTGCAGCCCGCGGCGATGGCGTGGGCGAGCTTGTTGCAGATGAAGCCGGCATTGGCGTTCCAGGGGGTGATCAGCCCCACGACGCCGACCGGCTGCATCAAGACGCGGGACGCGCCGATCTCGCGCTCCAGCGGATAGTCGGCGAGGGTGCGCGCAACCGCCTCGAAGACATCGGCGGCGTAGTTGGCCTGCCAGCGGGCAAGGGCGACGGGGGCGCCGTATTCCTCCTGTATGGCCTCGTACAGCTCGTCGGCGCGGGCGCGCATGGCTGTGCGGAGCGTCTCGAGCATCTGCAGCCGCTGCGCCTTGGTCGTGCGCGCCATTGCGGGCAGGGCGCGTCTCGCCGCGGCGATCGCCGCGCGGGCGTCCTGCGCGTCGCCCAGGCGCACCTGGCCGATCACCTCGCCGGTCGCCGGATTGTGCAGGTCGAACAGCTCGCGGCCGTGAGGTTCGACGAACCGGCCGTCGACATAGATGTGCTCGGTGGTGCGCATTGGAGGATCTCCGCTTGACGCCAGGAAGATACGGCTGGCGATTGTGGGGGATTAGCCGCACTATTACGGATGATTTAGCCTGGAAATCGGGACAATGAGCCGCGAGCGAATGGTCGAGTACGAGGCCGCGGTGGCGGTCGCCCGGCGCCGGAGCTTCCGCGCCGCGGCCGTCGAACTCGGCCTTTCCACGACGGCGCTCAGCCAGGCCGTAGCCGAACTCGAGGCGCGCCTGGGTGTGCGGCTGTTCAACCGCACCACGCGCAGCGTTTCGCCGACGGAGGCCGGCGAGCAGTTCGTTGCCGAGGTCGCGCCGGCCCTGACTGCGATCCGCGACGCGGCGGACCGCGTGAATCGGCACCGAAGCAGCCCGACGGGAACGCTTCGCCTGAACACCACGGCGGGGGCGGCGCGGCGGGTCCGGCCGACCATCTTCGAGTACCTGAACCGATATCCCGAGATGTCGGTGGAGATCGTCACCGAGGACAAACTCGTCGACATCGTCCGGGACGGCTTCGACGCCGGCTTCCGCCTCGCCGAGCACGTGCCGGCGGACATGATCGCCGTTCCCCTGGGGCGGGACGAGCGCCTGGTCGTGGTGGGAGCTCCCGCCTACCTGGCAGGGCGGGCGCCGCCGACCGCGCCGCGCGAGCTAATCCAGTACGACTGCATCCGCATGCGCCTGTCGGGCGGGGCGCTCTACCGTTGGGAGTTCGAGAAGGCCGGCGAGACGGCGTTGGTCGACGCGCCGGGCCGGCTCACGTTCAACGACACGGGTCTCATCCGCGAAGCGGTCCTGGCCGGGTACGGGCTCGCCTACCTGTCCGAGTGGGATGTCGGCGATGATCTGGCCGAAGGGCGCATGGTCCAGCTGCTGGCGGACTGGACCCCGCCGTTCCCGGGCGTCTGCCTCTACTATCCCGGCCGCCGCCACGTCCCCGCGGGCCTGCGCGCCTTCATCGACCTGATCCAGGAGCGGCGCCGCCTCCCCAGACCGTGAGGGAACGTCAGCGCCTGGGAACCACGCTTACGTGGCCGCTGCGTTGGAGCGTGACGAAGCTGGCGTCCCGGTCGGCGACGCCGCTTCCGGAACGCGGCGCCCTGTCGAATTCGGCGTCGGACATGTGGTTCCGCTTCAGCGCCTCGGCTTCCCGATCGCCGTCCTGGGCCAGCGCGACGGGGCGGCCCAGAAGGAAGTCGCCGAGGCGGCGATAGCGGAGCGACAGGCGCCCCGCCAGCCGGTGGACGACGACCAGAAGGATGACGCAGGCCATGGTCGCGATCAGCGGCGAGGGGCCGATCAAGATCCGCGACAGGATCGCGCCGAGCATCACCCCCAGGATGACGTCGAAGGGCGCCGCCCCAGACAGAAAGCGCCGGGCGACGAGGCGGACCGTCAACAGCGCGAACCCGAAGACGACAAGGCCGCGGACGCCGATCTCGAGAGGTGTGAGCGGGGTGGGTTCGGCGCCGGATCCGATGAGCGTCTGGACGATCATGGGCATTACCCTGATGCATTTGAGGGGCGGCCTGCGCCGAAGCGCGGCGTCCTTACGCACTTCAACGCGCGGAGAGGCTCGTCGGATCAATCCCAACTTCGCTCCGGCCGCCGATCAGGTCGGTTCCCTCGCCCGGAGCCACCTGCGCGATCATGCGGCGGAGCCAGATGTGGGCGGGATCGTCTTCGAGGTGGCGGCGCCAGGAGACGATGCAGGGGACCGTCGGCGTCGCAAACCGCAGGCTGGTGATCACCAGGTCCGTCTTCGCCGCGACCGCCTCGGCGAAGCGCCGGGCGAGGAGCGCCACCATGTCCGAGGCGGCGAGCAGGACCACCAGTGAGAGGTAGGGCGCGTCGGCGACGACGTCCTGGTGCAGGCCGGCCGCGGACAGGGCCTTGTCGACGAAACTTGTGTCATCGCCGCTGGAGGAGACCGTCACTCGCGGCAGCTGAGCGAAAGCCTCCAAAGTCAGCGGACCGGTGACGCCCGGATGGTCTCGCCTGGTCACGGCGACATAGCCGTCCATGAAGATCGTATGAGAAGTGATGCGGCTCGAGCCGAACGAGCGGCCGGATACGACGAGGTCCAGCTCGCCGCGCTCGAGGGCGTCCTCGAGGTCCAGGGCGCCGGTTGGGCGGATGGAGAGCCGCACACCCGGCGCCTCCGTCCTGCAGGCGTGGATCAGGCCGGGCGCGATGACGGCCGCGGCATAGTTGTTCACAGCGATCCGGAACGTCCGTTGAGACGCCGCCGGATCGAAGGCGACCGGCTGGACGGCGTTGCGCAGCTCGTCGAGCGTCCGCTGCACCACCGAGGCGAGCTGCATGGCCCGCGGCGTTGGCTCCATTCCGCCGGGCCCGCGGACGAACAGACGGTCGTCGAGCAGGGCGCGCAGGCGGTTGAGCGCATGGCTGAGCGCGGGCTGGCTCAGGCACAGCCGCTCGGCCGCCCGGGTGACGCTGCGCTCGCGCAGGACCGCATCGAAGACCAGCAGCAGGTTGAGATCGAACCTGCCGAAGTCGGAGGGCTCCGGGCCCGTGATCCGCATCATGCTCCGACCTCCCAGCCGCCGCCGAGCGCGCGATAGAGGGTCACCATGCTCTGGAGGCGCGCGGCGTGCGCCTGGAGCGCCACCAGCCTGCCAGGGAATGTGGCTGCCTCCGCCGACAGCACCGGCATGGTCCCGGTGGCGCCGGCGTCGAAGGAGGTCTTGGTCAGTCCCAGGCTGGCGTCGGCCTCGTCGAGGGCGCGCTGGTCGGTCTGCTCCTCGTCGTTCGTGGCGCGCACGCTCGCCAGCGCGTCCTCGACGTCGGCGAACGACTGGCGGGTGGCCTTGATGTAGTCGGCCAGCATTTCCGCCCGCTGGGCGCGGGAGAGCTGCAGCTGTCCCTTCAGCTTGCCGCCCTCGAAGATCGGCTGCACGGCGCTGAAGGCCAGATTGTAGAGCACCTCGGGGCCGATCATGCCGCCGCCCATGGCCATCGCCTCCACACCGGCGGATGCGCTGAGGTTGAAGTCCGGGAGGAACTGGGCGCGCGCGACGGTGATGTTCGCCCGCGCCGCGGCCAGCCGCTGCTCGGCCGCCTGGACGTCGGGGCGGTGCGTCAGGAGCTGCGAGGGGAGACCCGCCATCGGCGTCGGGATGTTGATCCCGGCAAGGCTCTGCGCCTGCACCTGCATGGATTCCGGCGAGCGGCCGACAAGGATCGCCAGCGCGTCGAGGGCGTGCGCCTCCTGCTCGCGCAGGGGCGCGATCTGTTCGGCCACGGTGTCGACGACAGATTTCTGCTGCACGACCTGGGTCTGGGTGGCCAGTCCGCCGCGCTCCATGTCCTGCACGTCCGCCAGCAGCTTGCGGGCCTGGGCCACGTTCGCCTCGGCCGTGGCCAGCTGCTCGCGCAGGCTGAGGAGTTGGAAGTAGGTGCTGGCGACGCCCGAGACGATGGTCATGTCGACCACCTGGCGGTCATAGGCCGCCGCCTTAGCGTCCGACCTCGCCGCATTGCGCGCGGCCCGGTTCTTGCCCCAGAAGTCGATCTCATAGGACGCCTGGATCGCTGCGGGGAAGTCCTGGTAGCGCCGCTCCTTGCCGGCAGGGCTGAGGTGCTGGGTCGCCATGGGGTCGGCGCCGACGCTCACCGACGGAAGCAGGGGGGCGCCGGCGATCTTGGCCTGGGCGTCGGCTTCGTGGACGCGGGCCTCGGCGGCGGCGAGGTCGTCGTTGTCCTTTTCGGCCTCGGCGATGAGGCTGTCCAACTCGGTCGAGCCGAAGCTGCGCCACCAGTCACGCGAGGGCCAAGCGCCCTGGCTGACCGCTTCACGCCAGCCCGGCGGCGACGGCGGCGATGGGTCGACAGGTTCGGGGCGCAGCGCGCACCCCGCCACGAGGAACGCGAGGGGCGCGAGACGCAGGGCGATGGCGCGGCGGGCGGTCATGGAGTCGTCCCGAAGCTCGCCGAGACGGCGGCGGCCGTCTTGGCGTCATCCTCCTTGCGCGTGCCGGCCACGCCCACCGCGCCCACGACCACGCCGTCGACCTTCAGCGGGGCGCCGCCGCGAAGGGCGGTGAGTCCCGAGGTCGCCAGCGCCACCCGGCCGGCGGCGACATTGGCCTCGAGCTCCTCGGTGGGACGCTGCATCAGGGCCGCGGCGCGGGCCTTGCCGATGGCGAGGTCCGCGCTGCCCGGGCGAACCCCGTCCATGCTGAGGAAGGCGAGCAGGCGTCCGTCGGCGTTGACCACGGCGATCGCGGCCGGATCGCCGGCCTGGGTCGAGAGGCGCTCGGCGCTGCGCAAGGCGGCCTCCGCGCCGGCCTGGGTGAGGGCCAGGGTCGGGCGCGTAAGGCCCTGGGCCTGGACAAGGGCCGGCGCGGCGGCGGCGACGAGGACGAGGGCGGCCATGGAGGGGCGCATGTCAGACTCCGGAATTGATCAGGCGTAGGCTCGGACGCGGCGAGCGCGTCCGCGGGGGAAGAGGCGGCCAAGGCGCGCGCCCAGGCGATCCATGAAGAGGTAGACGACGGGGGTGGTGAACAGGGTCAGCGCCTGGGAGACCGCCAGGCCGCCGACGATAGCGAAGCCGAGAGGCTGGCGCAGCTCCGCCCCGGCGCCCTGGGCGAGCATCAGGGGCACGCCGCCCAGCATGGCGCAGACCGTGGTCATCAGGATCGGCCGGAAGCGGGCGAGGCAGGCCTCGTGCACGGCCTCTTCGGGGGACTTGCCGGAGCGCTCCGCCTGGAGGGCGAAGTCCACCATCATGATCCCGTTCTTCTTCACGATGCCGATCAGAAGGACGATGCCGATGATGCCGATCACATCGAGGGGCATGCCGACAGCCATCAAGGTCAGCAGGGCGCCAAGACCCGCAGAGGGCAGGGTCGAGAGGATCGTCAGCGGATGAACCCAGCTCTCATAGAGCATGCCGAGCACCAGGTAGACCGCGATCAGGGCGGCGAGGATCAGGACGTCCATGCCGGACAGGGCCGACTGGAAGGCCTGGGCCGCGCCCGAGAACTTGGTCTGCACCGTCTTCGGCAGGTGCAGCTCGCGCTGAATGTTCTGGACCGCCGACACCGCCTGGCCGATGGACGCGCCGGGCTTGAGGTTGAACGACAGGGTGACCGACGGGAATCCGCCGTCGTGGTTCACCAGCAGGGGCGCGGTGTCGCTGGTGAGCGTGGCGACCGTGCTCAGCGGCACGGACGAGCCGTTGGCGGACCGCAGGAACACCTGGTTCAGGGCGTCCGGCGTCATGCGGAAGGGCGCGGCCACTTCCATGATCACGAAATAGACGTTGTAGGGCGTGTAGACCTTGGTCGCAGGCCGTTCGCCGAAGGCGTCGTAGAGCGCGTCGTCGATCTGACTGGCGGTGATCCCCAGGCGCGAGGCCTGGTCGCGGTTGATCTTGAGGCTGAGCTCCGGCGCGGCGGCGACCGCATCGCTGGCGACGCCGGTGACGCCGGGCGCCTTGGCCAGGGCGGCCCGGACCTTGGACGCCCAGACGCTCAGCTCGGCGGGGTCCACGTCGACCAAGGTGTACTGGTAGGCGCTCTTGGAGGCCCGCGCCCCGATCGTGATGTCCTGGGCGGCCTGGAGGTAGAGCTTGATGCCGGTGATGGCAGCGGCGCGACGCTGGATCCGTGAGATGACCTGCGGGGCGGAGCCGTGCGGTCCGCGGCGCCCCAGCGGCTTGAGAGCGACGAACAGGCGTCCCTGGTTGGGCGCAGGGCTGCTGGGTCCGGGGCCGATATAGCTGGCGACCGACTCCACCGCGGGATCCTGGAGGATGAGGTTGTTGATCTGCTCCTGGCGCTGGGCCATGCCGTCGGTGGAGATGTCCTGCCCGGCTTGCGTGACGCCGGAGAGCAGCCCGGTGTCCTCCTGCGGGAAGAAGCCCTTGGGGATCGTCACGTACAGCACGCCCGTAAGCACGATCGTGCCCAACATGACGAACAGCGTCACACCCTGATGCCTCAGCACGACGCGCAGGCCTCGGTCGTAGACATTGGTCACAGCCACGAACCCCCGCTCCAGCACCTCGTAGAGCCGGCTCTTCGCGCCCTCCTGATGCTTCAGCAGCTTCGAGCAAAGGGTCGGCGTGAGGGTCAGGGAGACGAAGGCGGACATGGCGATCGCCACGGCCAGGGTAATCGCGAACTCCTGGAACATGCGCCCCACGAGGCCGCCCATCAGCAGCAGAGGAATGAAGACCGCGACCAGGGAGACGGTGATGGAGAGGATGGTGAAGCCGATCTCGCCGGCGCCCTTGAGCGCGGCCTGCAGCGGCGGCAGGCCTTCCTCCAGATGGCGGACAATGTTCTCGATCATCACGATCGCATCGTCGACGACAAAGCCGACGCCGATGCTGAGCGCCATCAGGGAGAGGTTGTCGAGGCTGAAACCGGACGCCTTCATCACCGCGAACGTGCCGATGATCGAGAGAGGCACGGCGAGCGCCGGGATGAGGGTGGCGCGACCCTCGCGCAGGAAAAGGAAGATCACCGCTACGACAAGGAACACGGTGAGGACGAGCGTCATCTCGACGTCCTCCACCGATTCACGGATTGTCAGTGTACGGTCGGAAACGACCGCTACCTTCACCGCCGGCGGCAGGCTGGCCTTCAGCCTGGGGAGGATTTTCTTGATGTGGTCGACGGTGTCGATCACGTTGGCGCCGGGCGACGGCAGGACGTTGAGGATGATCGCCCGCTTGTGGTTGTACCAGCCCTCGAGCTCGCTGTTCGCCGGCCCGACCTTGGCGTAGCCGACGTCCTTCACGCGGATGGGCGCGCCGTTCTTCCAGGCGATGATGGTGTCGTCATACTGGGAGGCGGCCGAGAGCTGGTCGTCGGCGGAAATGCCCCAGGTCTGGCGCGGCCCACGGATCGTCCCCTTGGCCGCCTCGAGCGTCGCCGAACTGATCGCCGTGCGGACCTCCTCCAGAGTGAGACCGACGTTGGCCAGCTTCGCCGGATCGAGCTCTACGCGCATGGCCGGCTGCTGCTGGCCGCCGATGGTGACGAGGCCGACGCCCGGCTGTTGGGACAGCTGCTGGAACATCACGCTCTCGGCGTAGTCATCGACCGTGGTGAGGGGCAGGGTGTCGGACGTGAGCCCGAGGATCAGCACGGGGGTGTCGGCGGGATTCACCGCCCGAAAGGTCGGCGGGGTGGGCAGGGTCGTGGGCAGGGCGCCCCCAGCGGCGGCGATGGCCGCCTGCGCCTGCACCTCCGCTTGCTGCAGGGACACGCTCGGTCCGAACTGCAGCGCGATCTGGGAGAAGCCCAGGGCGCTGGAGGAGGTCATCTGCGTGAGCCCCGGGATCTGGCCGAACTGTCGCTCCAGGGGTGTTGTCAGCGACGAGGCGTTGATGCGGGCGTCCGCGCCCGGAAGCTGAGAGGTCACCGACAGGGTGGCGACGCTGATGTTGGGGAGCGGCGCAACGGGAAGGGTGAAGTAGGCTGCCGCGCCCAGCAGCAGCAGGCCGATCATCAGCATGATGGTGGCGATCGGCTTGCGGATGAAGATGCCGGAGAGACCTCCGGACGGCGGCTTGGCGCCGGGCTCGCCCGCCGGATCGTGCTGCGTGTGGTCGTCTCTCACGGCGTCAGCCCCAGGCTCTCGGCGGCGGGGTGCTTCAGATCCTGCGCCGCCGAGGCGCCGACTTTCGTGCGCGTGATGCGGGCCCCGGGCGTGAGGCCGAACTGGCCGTCGGTGACGACCTCCTGACCGGCGGAAAGGCCCGACTGGA
Organism: Caulobacteraceae bacterium; assembly: GCA_036276055.1. Classification (GTDB taxonomy): domain Bacteria; phylum Pseudomonadota; class Alphaproteobacteria; order Caulobacterales; family Caulobacteraceae; genus Acaudatibacter. The sequence goes on along the minus strand of DATBEN010000059.1, from coordinate 10,154 downwards.
CGATGGCGCGGTCGGCGATCTGGCCGCCCATCTGCACGCGAATTGCCGAGACGGTTGCGCCGGGACCGACCGCCCAGACAAAGGCCCCTTTGTCGTCGCGCTGGATGGCGCTGGACGGCACGGTCAGGGCGTTGGGCGTGCGCGCAAGCACCAGATGCGCGTCGATCGACTCGCCCGGCCACAGGATCTTGGCGGCGTTGGGGAACTCGGCCTTGAGGGTGATCGTCCCCGACGCGAGGTCCACCTGGTTGCTGAGGACGGTGAGGCGTCCCTCGTCGAGCGGGGTCGTCGCAGTCCCACCCTGGGCGTAGATGTCGACCTCCAGTCCGTTGGGCCCGGCCGTGGCCATGGCCTGGCGGATCTGGGGCACGTCGGTCTGGGGCAGGGTGAAGACCACGCTGATCGGCTGGATCTGGGTGATCGTCACGAGCCCTTGAGGATCGGTCGGGCCGACGAGGTTGCCCACGTCGATGAGACGCAGGCCCGTGACGCCGGTGATCGGCGAGCGCACCGAGGCGAAATCGAGCTGCAGCTTGTCGCGGCGGGTCATCGCCGCGTCAGCGGCCACTGTGCCGCGGAGCTGGGCGACCAGGCTGCGCTGGGTATCGAGCTGCTGGGCGCTGACGAGGCCTTTGGCGGCGAGAGGCGTGTCGCGATCCAGCAGGATCTGGGCGTCCGACAAGGCGGCCTGGTCCTTGGCGCTGTTCGCCTCGTCCTGGGCCACGGTGGCCTCGAGGGGGCGGGGGTCGATCTGGGCGATCGGCGAGCCGGCGCGCACCGTCTGGCCCTCGGTGAACTCGACCTTGACGATCTGGCCGGAGACCTCGGCGCGCGCCACGGCGGTGTTGAAGGCCTGTACCTGGCCCAGCCCCACCTGTTCGATGGGCGCCTCGCCAGCGAGGACCTTGGCGGTCGTCACAGGGAGGGATTTCGCAGGCGCTGGGGTCCTGGCGTGGCCTGCGCAACCTGCGAGGCCAGCGCCCCCCAGCAGGCAGGCTAAGGTCAGGTTCGCGACCCGCATCCTGTGCTCCGTCCAAAGTCAGATCTGAGATGTCCCCATCGTTTCATGCATGATCGTCTTGCATCAAATATCTTTGACGAATGGAATCATTCGCCTGGAGAATAATCTAATGGGCATAGGGTGATGCGTGAGCATGCCCGGCAACGGCCGCGGCAGCGATAGGCAGTCGACAGCAGGAAGACACCGACGGGCGTCCGAAGCGCAGAGGCCAAGGGCGCAGAGCCTTGACGCAGGCCGGCCGGGCGGCGTTCCCTGGACGAAAAGGGGGCGGCTGATGAACCTTGGGGGATGGTGGGCGGCCTTCGCCGTGCTCGTCGCAGCAGCGAGCGTAACAGCCGCCACGGCGCCCGACCGCGTACGGGTGCGTTCGGGCGAGCTGCAGGGCGTGGTCAAGGGATCGGTCGTCGTGTTCAGCGGCGTGCCCTATGCGGCGCCGCCGCTTGGGCCATTGCGGTGGCGCGCGCCCCAGCCTCCCGCCGCCTGGACGGGGCTGCGATCGGCCGCACAGCCGGGGCCAGCGTGCATCCAGACCGGAGGCGGCAGCAGCTACAGGGGCGCGCAGAGCGAGGACTGCCTCACGCTCAATGTCTTCACGCCCGTGAAGCGCGCGAGCGGGAGGCTTCCGGTGATGGTGTGGATCCACGGCGGCGGGTTCATCGGCGGCGCCGGGTTCCGCTACGACGGCACACGCTTCGCCGAGGACGGCGTCGTCCTCGTCACGCTGAACTATCGGCTCGGGCGACTGGGTTTCTTCGCCCATCCCGCCATCGCGAACGGTAGCCCGGATGGCGGACTGGCAGACTTCGGCCTGATGGACCAGATCGCCGCGCTGAAGTGGGTGAAAGCGAACATCGCCGCCTTCGGGGGCGATCCCGCGAATGTGACGGTGTTCGGGGAGTCCGCCGGCGGCCAGTCGGTCAACGCCCTGCTCGTTTCGCCCCCGGCGCGCGGCCTGTTCGCCAAAGCGATCTCGGAATCGAGCTTCGGGCGCTTCCTCGCCAGCCCGCTGGCCCAGGCGAAAACGGCGGCGGTGAGCTACGCTCAAAGCCTTGGCGTCACCGGCGAGGACGCCCAGGCCGCCGAGGCGCTGCGCGCCCTGCCGGCCAGCGCCTTCGCCAAGCCGGTCGCAAACCTCACCGATCCGGGCGCGCCGCACCCGATTCTGGACGGGGTGGTCCTAATCCACGATCCGATCGACGCCTTCGCCCGCGGCGAGCAGGCCCCCGTTCCCCTGATCATCGGCGGCAACAGCTTCGAGGCCAGCGAGTTCGCCAATCTGGTCGCCGCGGCGCCCAAGGCCGTGATCGCACGCCTGCACGCCGATCCGGCCACCGTCATCCCAACCTATGGCGGGGGCGATGCGGTCAAGGCGGCGGCCAACCTGGTGACCCTGTCACAGGTGATCGAGGCGGATCGTTTCATGGCGCGGGCGGACGCCGCGGCGGGAACGCCGGCCTTCGTCTACTATTTCGCCTATGTGCCGGCGGCGATCCGCGAGGCGACCCTGGGCGCCTGGCACGGGGCCGAGGTGCCCTATGTGTTCGACACCCTGCCCAAGGCGCCGGCGGATTTTCCGCCGCGGCCGCTGATGTCCTCTCACGCCCCGGCGGCGACCGCCGAGGACGAAGCCGTGGCGAGAGCGATGCACGCCGCCTGGGTCGCGTTTGCCCGCACCGGCCGCCCGGTCGTCCCCGGCGGCCCCTCCTGGCCCGCCGAGGGACCGCGGCGCGACGTCCTGATCGAGTTCGGCGAGAACGGAATCCTTTTGCGACAGGACTTCGACAAGGCCCTCCTCGACCCCCTCGCCGCAGCGGCCCATCCGCCGGGCTAGACCCACCGGCGGCGGTCTCGCGCGCAGCGCCGAAGGCGGGTAAGGGCGGCCGATGACCTGCGCACCGCCGTTCCTGCCGAAGGCGATCCTGTTCGACCTCGACGACACCATCCTCTCTGCATACGCGCGGCCCGAGGCCGCGTGGCTGGCGGTCGCGCAGGAGCTGGCCGAGGCCATCGCCCCGCTCAGCCCCGCCGCCGCCGCCGCCGCTATCGCCGAGCACGCGCGCGGATTCTGGGCCGATCCGGACCGGCACCGAGAGCACCGCCAGAACCTGAGAGCCGCGCGGCGCGAGATCGTCGGCGGCGCGCTGGCGCGGCTGGAGGGGCAGGGGCGCTCGGCGTTCGCCGCCGATGTCGCCGTGCGCCTGGCGGACCGCTTCACCGACTACCGAGACGAGCAGATGACGCTGTTCCCGGGCGCGCATGGGACGCTCGACACCCTGAAGTCGGCAGGCGTGCGCCTGGCCCTGGTGACCAATGGCGATGGCCCCGGCCAAAGGCGCAAGGTCGAGCGGTTCGAGCTGGCGCACCGGTTCGACCACATCCAGATCGAAGGGGAGCACGGCTTCGGCAAGCCCGAGGAGCGCGCCTATCTCCATGCCCTGGAGGCGCTGGGCGCAGCGGCGCACGAGACCTGGATGGTGGGCGACAACCTCGAGTGGGAAGTGGCCGCGCCGCAGAGGCTGGGGATCTTCGCCATCTGGCACGACCCGCTGGGGCTGGGTCTGCCCGCCGGCTCCCCGGTCCGGCCCGACCGGATCATCGCGCGGCTGGGGGAGTTGCTGGAGCCGCCACGGTAGAGGCCGGCGGGGGCGCCGGCGCTCCGGGTGCTTGCTTGCAAAGTTAACGCCTATGGGCTGGAGGCCCGCGCCCCAAAGGCGGCGACGCGTCGGCGAACTGTCGCCAATCCGAGATAGACGCTCCTGCCGCCATCGGACACCTTCGCCGCATGGATGACCAGGACGATCAGCCCCAGTTCGAACTCAGCCGACGACGCCTGCTGGCGGCGGCGGGACTTGGTGGTGGGGCGGCGCTCGCCCGGATGGGCGAGGCGCAGGCCGCCCCGGCGCCCGTGGTGGCGGCGGATCCGACGGCGACGCCGCCCGTGGCGGGACTGCACCTGCAGTTCGGCGCGGACGCGGCCTCGCAGGTCGTGGTCTCATGGCACACTCTGCAACCCGCCCGCCGACCGCGCGTCCTGCTAGGGCGGCCGGACGGGCGGCTGGAGCAGGTCACCCCGGCGTCGGAAGTCAGCTACACCGACGCCAAGCACGGCCAGGCGGTCTACGCCTATCACGGCAGCCTCGGCGGCCTGAGACCGGACACTTCGTACATGTACTGCGCCCTGCACGATGGGGCGGAGCCGGAGTTCGCGACCTTCCGGACCGCGCCGCGGGGTCGCGCGGCCTTCACCTTCACCAGCTTCGGCGACCAGGGGACGCCCACGGCGGCAAGGAAGTTCGAGCCGCCGCCGGGCGTGACCCTGCCGAGGCCCCTGTTCGTCAACGACAACCTGGGCTCGCCGGCGGGAAGCGACACCGCGCTTGGGGTCGAGCGGGTGCAGCCGCTGTTCCACCTGTTCAACGGCGACCTCTGCTACGCCAACCTGGCGCAGGACCGGGTGCGGGCCTGGTGGGACTTCTGGGCGAACAACAGCCGCAGCGCGCGGCGCCGCCCGTGGATGCCCTCGCCGGGAAACCACGAGAACGAGCTGGGCAACGGGCCGATCGGCTACAAGGCCTACCAAACCTACTTCCGCGTTCCCGAGGCGGCCGGCCAGAAGGAGGTGACGCGGGGGCTGTGGTACGCCTTCACCGCCGGTTCGGTGCGGGTGGTCAGCATCGCCAATGACGATGTCTGCTACCAGAACGGCGGCGATTCCTATGTGCGCGGCTATTCCCAGGGCGCGCAGAAGGCGTGGCTGGAGCGCGAGCTGGCGGCGAGCCGCGCCAACCACGACATCGACTGGATCGTGGTGTGCATGCACCAGGTCGCCATCTCGAGCGTCGACAAGTTCAACGGCGCGGACCTGGGGATCCGCGAGGAATGGTCGCCGCTGTTCGACAAATACGGCGTCGACGTGGTGGTGTGCGGGCACGAGCACCATTACGAGCGCTCGCACCCGATCCGCGGGCATGAGGGCAACCAGACCCTGACGCCCATCCCGGCCTCGACGGCGACCGACGTGATCGACACCACCAAGGGCACGGTGCACATGGTCATAGGCGGGGGCGGCACGTCGGAGCCTTCCAACGAACTGTTCTTCAACCCGCCGCAGTGCCGGGTGATCGTCTCCGTCGGCCCGCCCGATCCGAAGACAGGCCGGCGGCCGCCGGTCTATGTACGGGAAATGGCCCCCTGGTCGGCGGTGCGGAACGCCGCCCACGCCTACGGCTTTGCCGCCTTCGCGGTCGATCCGGGATCGAGGCCGGGCGGTATGACCGAGATGAAGGTCACCTATTACGACGTAGTGGGGACGGACGGTCAGATCGCCCCGTTCGAGACGTTCACGCTGCGCAGGCCCCGGCGGGATTAGTCCCTCCCCAGAAGGACCCCAGAAGGAGAGGGACAGGCGTGGGTGATCAGGGGTTGAACGTGTTGTTGCTGCGGTCGCGGTCGGGGAGGTGGTGGTCGGGGTCGATGGTGACCGAGACGATGCGGGGACCGCCGGCGAGGGGCAGCGTCTGGGTTGCGCCCAGCTCCCAGGTCTCCACCGACACCGGGACGCGCCGGGAAGAGCCGTCGGCGTAGCGGACCTCGAGCGTGCTGGGCGCCAACAGCTTGTCGAGGGTCTCCACCGTGACCCTGGCGCCCTTGGCGGGGTCGTTGTCGACGTAGGCGACGCCGGTCACCGCCAGGTCCATCTGCCAGTTCTCCATGAACCAGCCGCGCCACCACCAGGCGAGGTCTTCGCCGGCCTCGCTGTCCATCGCACGGAAGAAGTCGCTGGGCTTGGGATGCTTGAATGCCCAGTCGGCGATGTACTTGCGGAAGGCGGCGTCGAACCGCTCGGGCCCGAGGATGTCCTCGCGCAGCAGGCGAAGGCCGAGCGCCGTCTTGAAGTAGGTGACGTTGTGCCGGTAGCGCTCGGAAATCAGGTCGGCGCGCGTCATGATTGGCGGGGCGTGCGGATCGGCCAGCAAAGGCAGGATCTCGTCCACCGGATTTCCGCCGCCCGGCGCATATTCGCTGTCCCGCTTGGGACCGTAGACGCCGCCCTCGAACTCGTCGGACTCATAGGTGTCGATGAAGGTGTTGAAGCCCTCGTCCATCCAGGCGTCACGGCGCTCGTTGGAGCCGACGGTCATGGGGAACCAGGTGTGGCCAAACTCGTGGGCGGTGATCCAGAACAGCGCCTTGCCCTTGTCGGCGATGCCGTCGAACACCAGGCCGGGATACTCGATGCCCGACGCGCCGCCCGCGATGCTCACCGCCGTCGGGTAGGGGTAGGGATACCAGTGCTGCGAGAAGCGCTGGACGGCGTCCTTGGTGTATTCGGTCGAGCGACCCCAGGCGTCGGGCCCTGCGCTCTCCACCGGATAGACGCTCTCGGCCAGGGCGGTCCCGCCGCCCGGCAGGTCGATGCGTGCGGCGTCCCAGATGAACGCCTTCGAGGCGCTGAAGTCGACGTCGCGGGTGCTGGACATGTGGTAGCGCCAGGTCCGCTCCCCAGCAGGCGCCGGCGCGGCCGCGGCGCGGGCGACCTCCTCCGGCGTGCGGATCATCACCGTAGTCTCGCTGTTGCGCGCCTGGGCGAGACGCGCGCGCTGCTGCGGCGTCAGCACATCCTGCGGGTTCATCAGCTCGCCGTTACCCAGCACCAGCATGCCGGCGGGAACAGTGACGGCGTAGTCGAAGTCGCCGTACTCCAGGTAGAACTCCTGGGCGACGTAAGGCAGCGTGTCCCAGCCGCGCACGTCGTCGAACACCGCCATCCGCGGATAGAATTGGGCGACGTCGAAGATCGGTCCGTTCTTGGTGTCGACCCAGGCGGTGTGGCCGCCGAACGCGCCGGGCATGGTGTAGTGATAGGCGATCTTCAGCTTCACCTTGCCGCCGCGGGCCTCCAGCGGCCGCTCGAGCGGGACGCGCATGCGCGTGTCCGAGACCAGATAGTGGGCGGAGGCGCTCCGGCCGTCCCGCTCCACCTGCACAGACTCGATCGCAATGCCCTGGGTGACCTGATCGGCCCTGCGCCAGCGGCTCATGACGGCGGCGTTGCGGGCGTCGGGACGATAGGTGTTCTGGTCGAGCTGGAGCCAGAGGCTGGTCAGCTGACTGGGGCTATTGTTCGTGTAGGTGATGGTCACGGTCCCCGTGAGGACCTTCGAGGCCGGATCGAGACGAGCGGCGATGTCGTAGTCCGCCCGGTTCTGCCAGTAGTCCGGACCAGGGGAGCCGTCGCCTGACCGGTAGCGGTTCACGGCCTCGGGCATCGCGATGGGCGCAAACGTCTCGAGCGGATCGAACCGGCTGGCGGCGGCCGGCTTTTGCGGGGCCTGAGCCCAAGCGGGAGCCGCCAGGCCCACCATGGCCGCCAGGGCCGCGACCGCAGCCCTGATCTCGTTCCGACTCATTCCCATTCCCTCGAGAGCTGTGCCGGACGGACCAAAGGAGCGGAAGCCGCCCGCATGCAAGGGCGTAAGTCCCAATCCTGATGGCGGGCGCCATTTTGCGCAGCCGATCGCCGCGCCACGTTCGCCATTGCGCCGAAGGCACACGCGCTAGAGCAAACTCCGACCAGACGGAATCGTCTGGTCGGAGGTGATTTGCTCTAGATTCAAAATCTTGAGCGCCGTCTGATCGCCCAGCAGTTCCCACTTGGGCGGACGGCGCTCTAGCGTTGCTTGCCTTCCGGATCGATAATCCTGCGCCTGTCCTTCCGTGAAAAAGCGGAGGCCTATCGTGCGCTCCTCGGCCATCGCATCCGCTGCGCTCCTCGCCTTTGCCGTTCCCGTCCTTGCCAGATCGGACCGTGGCATCGACACGCGCTTCGGCCCGCCGCCCCTGCTCGCCCCTGGCCAGGCGCCGCCGCTGCCAAGACCTGGGCCTCTGGCCGCTCCCCGTTCGCAGAATCAGGTCGGCCTCCCGAAGACTTTGACTGCGTCGGTCATCCCGCCGGGCAGCCCCCTCACGCCCGCCGCCGTGTCATTGGGCGAGAGACTTTTCTTCGAGAGCCGGCTCTCCGCCGACAGTACTGTCGCCTGCGCCACATGCCACGATCCGGCGCGCGCCTTCACCGACGGCCGACCCGCCTCGATCGGCATCCATGGCCGCGTCGGCCAACGCAACGCGCCCACCGTCCTGAACGCGCTCTACAACAAGACCCAATTCTGGGACGGACGCGTCGACACGCTCGAGCAGCAGGCGGCGCTACCGATCACCGATCCCTTCGAGATGGGCTCATCGAGCGTCGCGGCGGTGGTATCGCGGATCGCAGGCGACAAGGATTATCAGGCGCGATTCGAACGGGCCTATGGCCGCGGTGTGAACCAACCCGATATGTTGCGCGCGATCGCGACCTACGAGCGGAGCCTGGTCTCGTTCGACTCACCCTTTGACCGCTTCATCGCCGGAGACTCCAACGCGATCAGCGATTCGGCCAAGCGTGGATGGGGCCTGTTCAACACCAAGGCTCGCTGCCACTTGTGCCACGCGTTGACCGACACGGCGCAAGACGTCACGGTCTTCACCGACGACGACTTTCACAATATCGGCGTCGGTATCCTTCGGCATCACGTCGGGCCGCTTGCGCTCCGAGCCGAACATCAACTTGCACAAGGAAATCTCGAGGCGATCGATCAGGCGGCGATCGTAAGCGACATGTCGGTTCTGGGGCGTTTCCTCGTAACGAAGAAGAAATCAGATATCGCTTCATTCAAGACACCGGACATACGTAATGTTCTAGTGACTGCGCCGTATTTCCACGATGGTTCGATGCAAACTTTGTGGGACGTCATGGACCATTACAACAAGGGCGACGGGATTTCCGATCCCTGGCTCGACACCGACATGCATCCCCTGGCGCTGACCGAGCCCGAGATCAACGATATGGTGGCCTTTCTCGCATCGCTCACAAGCTCGCCCTACAAGCAGCTTGGCGATCGGGAATACGCCCGGCAACTCGCGATCGCGAGGGTCAGCCGGCCTCAACGCGACACGGCGCGGGCTTTCGCACCAAAGCCCAAGCAACCTCCGCCTCCCTTCTGATGATGAGTCATCGGGCGCCTTTCGGCTCTCAGCTCATCTGGCCGCCGTCGACCGGGATGACGGCGCCGTGGACGAAGCTGGCGCGGGGGGAGAGGAGGAAGGCGGCGACCGGGCCGATCTCCTCGGGCGCGCCGAAGCGGCGCATGGGCACCTCGCGCTCGATGTAGCCGGTCCAGAACTCCGGCTCGGTCGTGACCGCCTCGTCCCACCAGTTGCCGGGGAAGCGGATGTTGCCGGGAGCCAGGGCGTTGACGCGAACGCCTTGCGCGCCAGTCATCCCGGCCAGGGCGCGGGCGAGGTGGTTCACCGCGGCCTTGGCCGGCCCGTAGGGCAGGGGATCGCCCCATGCCGCCATGCCCGCGACGCTGCTGATCAGCACGAGCGATCCCTCGCCGCGCGGGACCATGCGGCGAAGGGCGCCGCGGGCGAGGCGATAGGCGGAATCCAGGTTCTGGGCGAGCCCGGCGGCCCAGGTCTCATCGTCGATGTCGAAGCCCATCGGCCCGTGGTGCAGGCCGACATTGGCCACTGCGCCCCACAGCGGGCCGACCTCGGCCTCCGCCGCCGCCAGGGCCGCCTCGATCGTCGTGCTGTCGCGAAGATCGCCTGCGCGAGCCCAGACCCGGTCGGCGCCGTAGGCCGCCGCGAGTCGGCCGCACGTATCTTCCAGGGCCTCTGCGCCACGCGCCGTCAGGGCGACGCGCGCGCCCTCCTCGAGGCAGGCTTCGGCTATAGCCAGGCCGATGCCGCGGCTTGCGCCGGCGATGAAGACGACGCGGTCGGTGAGATCGAGGTTCAAGCTGAGTTCCCTGAGGGTAAACGCGCGGAGCGCCCCTAAGGCGGGATTCCTCGCGCCCAATCAAGCCGCTGAAGCTTGCACGCGGCTTGACGCGGAGCGCACGTCAGGCGTCAATCGACGCAAGATCATGGCCAATCCCGCACCGGCGACTGCCCCGTTCGTTCCACACGCCGCGCGGGAGCCGCCAGCGGAGACTGTCGCCCAGGCTTTGCGCCGCCATCCGTTGGGCCTGGGGTTGCTGGGTTTCTATGGCGCCGGAGCCATCGTCGACGCGGCCTCCACGGTGTTCCT
>DATBEN010000058.1:0-13114 GCA_036276055.1 Caulobacteraceae bacterium | reverse complement strand
CGATTCCCCGCCGCGAGTCCTGCTCTAAAGAAGGGCGTCCCAGCAGATGGTGCGCGGGTTCAGCGTCTCGGCGACGAAGTCGATGGCGGCGCGGACGCTGGGCAGCAGACCCCTGCGAGAGGCGAAGACGGTGTGGAGGAGCCCATCCGGCCGGCGCCAGCCGGGCAGCACGTGCTCCAGACGCCCGTCGGCCAGGGGCTCGTTGCAGGCGAACTCGGGCAGCAGCCCCACGCCGATTCCGTCCAGGACCGCAGCCCGCGCGATCGGCAGGCTGTTGGCGAGAAGGCGGGGCTCGTGGGTGATGATCACCGGCGTTCCGGCCTGTTCGACCAGCTCCCATCGATCCGGCGCCGGACCTTCGGAAATCGACACGGTGGGCAGGGCGGCGAGATCCAGCGGCCGCAACGGCCGCCCGAAGGCCTGCAGCAGGCCTGGGGTGGCCACCAGGATCGCGCTGGCGCGGCAGATCGGCTTCATCTGGAAGCTGGCGTCGGAATCGGAGGGCTGGCCCGCGCGGACGGCGAAGTCGACGCCTTCGTCTATCAGGTCGACCCAGCGGTTGGTGACGGTCAGCTGCAGCCTCAGCTGCGGATGGCGCTGGAGGAACTCGGGCAGCCTCGCGGCGATCAGGCGATCGACCCCGATCGGGCAGGTCGCGCGGACGAGCCCCCTCGGTTCGGCGCTCAGGCGCTCGGCGATCTCCTCGATGGCGCCCGCCTCGGTCAGGGCCGCCCGGGCGTGGTTATAGATGTCCTCGCCCACCTGAGTGACGTTCAGACGCCTCGTCGAGCGCTCCAGGAGACGAACGCCCAGATCGGCCTCGAGCGACGCCACCCTGCGGCTGAGTCGCGACTTCGGCAGGCCAAGCGCCCGCGCTGCCGCCGAGAAGCCCCGATGCGACACGACGGCGGTGAAGAAGCTCAGGTCGTTGAGGTCGCGCATGTGAGGGCGCTCCTTCGCGTCAAGGTCCCGGCTCATCGCGTCACCGCCGCGAGCCTCGTCCTGGCGGGCTCGGTCGTGTCTGCGCGGTTCCAGTTGCGGCGCTGGGCGCGGGACTGGACGGTCGCCAGGCTACCGCGCGCATAGCTGCGCTGTGCGTCGAACCCGATGACCGACGCCCGCATCCCCACGCCGCCGAATTCTCGCATTTCCATACTCGGAGTCCTTATCTTTGCCTGGTCGAGGACTTCCGTCCTCGTCCGATTGGCCTGCCCCGCGGGGCGAAAGGAAGCGCTATTAACTTGAGGATTGACTCAAACAAGACGTCTGTTTGAGGGTATCCTCAACTTTGTCAAGCCAAAATCGTGCCCCCCCCCCTGGAGCCACAGCGCGGCGTAGGCCGCCAGCGCGTCGCCGAACTGCTTCAGGCTGCCCGCCAACGGTCTCGCCGAGACGCATTCTCGACTGGGTGCGAGTGGTTGCTGTTGTTCGTGGATTTTCTGCTGCCCGCGAAGGTTTTTGTGCTGAGCTGAAATAATATCCCAGCGCAATGACGAAGTTCAACACTCACCACATCTTCCACGTTTCAATGCGGTATTGACCGCTCGCGGACAAATGCGTCTTCAGCGGCGTCGGGAACCAACCATGGCAGCCGTAATGTGGCGAGGAACAGGAGTAGATGCAGGAAGCAGAGCAGGCCAAACGCTTCGGCAAACGCGTCTGACGTCACCGCAGGGCTTGGCGCTGCCGACAAGCGCCACCCCAGGAAGGTCGCGCAGAGCGTCGTCATCGTCGGCCCTCCAAGACGCTGCACAATGTTGAGAGAGGTGGTCGCCATCGGCAGGTCATGTCTTTTGACCGAAGCGTATGCGGCGGAGATGGAAGGGATGCCCACCGCGCTCAGCCCTACGCCGCGCAGGAAAAGAGCGCATGCGAGTACTGCGACACTCAGTCCGTGACTGGCGAGCCAGACAAATGGCAACGTCCCAGCGAGAGCCAGAAATGCTCCTCCGGCAGATAGCTTTCGAATACCAAATCGCTGCGTAAGCGCTCCCATCCACGGATAGGAACAGATCATTCCCACGCCAAGAGGCGCCAACAGCCAGCCGGTCGCACTTGGGGAGCGGCCACAGGCGTCGATCAGATAGATCGGAATCAGCATCTGACCTGCAAACGAGATTCCGTTCGAAATAAATTGCGTGACCGTAGAGGTTGCGAAGGTCTTGCCCTTGAATAATCGAAGGTCGATCAGGGCTCTATCCCCTTTGCGAATTGCCACCCTGAAGAACATCGCAAGCAAGACAACAGAGAGAGCGAGCGTGACCTGGCCGATGCGCTCGCCCATATGATCCGAGCCATACAGGAAGAACACAAGGCCAGGAGAGAGCAGGGCAAACCCAACCAGATCCAGGTCCCGTCGCTTCCTCTCTTCGCGGTCGTTCGGCAGGAGGAAAATGGCCAGTATGATCGCCACTGCGCCGACCGGCAGGTTGACGAGAAAGAGCCAGCGCCAAGAGGCGAACTGCAGGATAGCGCCGGCGATCACGGGGCCGAGTATTGGTCCCAGCACGACGGGCACGGCAGCATAGCCGATGACGCGCGCCATATGTTTTCCACCAGCGCGCGCCAGCATCATCTGCGTCATCGGCGCCATCAGTCCGCCGCCCATGCCCTGCAGGATTCGAAATGCGATCAGTGAGTTTGCAGACCAGGCGACGCCGCACAGGGCCGAGGAGAGCGTGAAAGCGGAGAAGCACCACAGATAGAGCGCCTTGGCCCCGATGCGCTCGACCAGCCAGCCGCTCAGCGGCAGCATCAGGGCCAGCGCCAGCAGATAGCCGCTGGTCACCCACTGGATCGCCGAGAGGCTGGCGTGCAGCTCTGCCCCGAGACTCGAGAGCGACACGTTGACCATCGTCGTGCTCAGCTGCGCCATGAAGGCGCCGGCCACGGTGACCGCAATGATCTTCCAGACGCCGGGACCGAGCCGGTCGGCTTCACCGCCACCGCCCGGCGTCGAGCCGTCGTTACTGTTGTCGTGCGCCCTGGCCGTCATGTCGTCGACGGCCATCCCTCAAAGCTCGATCTCGGCCGCCTTCACCACCCGGCCGAGATGCGGGAAGACATGCTCGAAGGCGAACGCGTGCATCTCGGCGGAGAGGCTCGTGGCGGCGTCTTCGACCAGCACGACCGCATAGCCGTGCTCGTGCGCGGCGCGGGCGGTCGACTCCACGGCCATGTTGGTGGCGACGCCGCCGATCACCAGGGTGGTCACGCCGCGCCGACGCAGCTGCAGGTCCAGCTCCGTGCCGTAGAACGCGCCCCACTGCCGCTTGGTGACCTTCAGGTCGGAAGCTTCGGCGAGGCCGTCAGCCAGTTCGGACCAGTCTTCCGGGAAGCCGCCGGGCCGCGCTGCGCCCAACGGCCGATCGACAGGCGCCTTCAGGGCGTCGTTGAAGTCGGGGGCGAAGGCCACGTTGACCAGCACCACCGGCGCCTTGGCGCCTCGAAAGCGCCGGGCCAGTTCCTTCCCCCTCGCGAGCACGGCTTCGCCGGAATAGGGCGCCAACTGATGGGCGAAGACCCCCTTTTGCAGGTCGAGGAGAATCAGGGCCGTGGTCGCGGCAGACAAGGTGATCATGGAATATCCTTTCGCGCCATTGGAAGCGTCCCACTTCGCCGCATTGCCCGAGGCGGAGCGGACCGCTACATATTTGAGGGCAGCCTCATGTAGGGGTTCTATTTGAGCATATCCTCAAATTCGTCAAGCCGGAATCGAGAGCCGCTGGAGCCGCAGCGCGACGTCGGCCGCCAGCGCGTCGCCGGACTGCTTCAGGCAGCCGCCGCTGTATTCCAGGAGCGGGGGTTCGAGGCGGCGACGATGGCGGAGATCGCCGCGCGGGCCGATGCGAAGATCGGTTCGCTCTATCGCTTCTTTCCCAACAAAGACGCCGTGGCCGAGGCTCTCACGAGCCAATACTCTGAGGCTCTGCGAGCGGAGTTCGATGCGATACACGCGCACGCCGCCGACGCTACGCCGCAAGAACTCGCCGATATCCTCATCGATCTACTGGTGAAGCGGCATCCGCAGACGCGGGCGTTCGCCGCCTTGCTGGACTCCCGCAGCGACTGGACGGAAGTCCGCAAACAACTCCGCACCCAGACCTTGGCCGGGATCAAGACGGCGTTGACGACGTGCGCGCCCGATCTCGATGACAAGGAGGCCGAGGATGTCGCCACGGTGGTGCTCAACAATATGAAGACCATGGTGGGCATGACCATGAACGATGCGCCGACGACCCCTGGCGCGCCTGACCAATTGCGGCTGATGAACCGGCTCTATCTGGCGGCAGCGCTCCGGCCCGGCGGCTGACCGCGCAATAGCGGAGAGATCGGGGACACCTTACCAATCCAGGCCGGCGACTAGCCCACCCCTGCCCCCATCAGATCCTCCACCCGCACCGGAAACCTTCGCACACGCGCCCCGGTGGCGTGCCAGACGGCGTTGGCGATGGCTCCGACCGTGCCGGTGACGGCGATCTCACCGACGCCCTTGATCCCGAGCGGGTTGACGTAGGCGTCTTCCTCCGGGACCAGGATGGCCTCGAGCGAAGGGACGTCGGCGTTCACCGGCACGCGGTACTCGGCGAGGTCGGCGTTCATGATGCGGCCGGTGCGGCGGTCGGCGACCGCGGCCTCCTGCAGGGCGAAGGAGAGGCCCCAGATCATGCCGCCGTAGTACTGGCTGGCGACCAGCCTGGGATTGACGATGCGGCCGGCGGCGAAGGCGCCCACCAGGCGGCTCACGCGGGCCTGGCCGAGGTCCGGGTCGACCTTCACCTCGGCGAAGACCGCCCCGTGCGCGTACATGGCCCAGGTCCTGGCCGCCTCCTCGTCGCGCGCCATACGGCCCGTTCCGACCACCTCCGCGGCGCCGGCGCGGGCGAGGATCTCCACATAGCTCTCGCTGCGAGTCTCGTCGTCGCGCCGGTGCAGGCGGCCCTCGCGGGCGACGACGCCGATATTGCCCGCGCCGAAGAGCGGAGAGGCCGGATCGCGGCTGGCGAGCTCGGCGAGGCGCGCGACGGCGTCCTCGCCGGCGTTGTGGAGGGCGAGGCCGGCGCTGGCCGTGTGGCCGGAGCCGCCCGCGACGCCGCCGTCCGGCAGGGTGGAGACGCCCAAGTGGAACTCGACCTTGTCCGGGTCGAGGCCGAGGGCCTCGGCGGCGATCTGGGCGAGCGCGGTCCAGGCGCCCTGGCCCATGTCGGCGCCGGCGGTCTCGACCAGGGCGGTCCCATCGGCGCGCAGGGTGGCGCGCGCCTCCGCCGGGAAGTGCGGACAGGGGAACAGGGCGGTGCCGACGCCCCAGCCGACCAGCAGGCCGTTCTCGTCGCGCATCCGGCGCGGCTCGAGGGGCCGTCCGGCCCAGCCGAAGCGCCGCGCGCCCTCGGCGTAGCATTCGCGCAGCGCCTTGGACGAATAGGGCCGGCCCGTCCCCGGCTCGGTCTCGGCGTAGTTTGCGAGGCGGAACTCCAGCGGATCCATGCCCAGGGCCTGCGCCGCCTCGTCGATGGCGACTTCCAGGGCCGCGGAGCCTGAGGCCTCGCCCGGCGCGCGCATGGGTCCGGGCGTGCCGGTGTCGAGGCGCAGGCCTTCCGTCTCGGTCAGGATCGCCGGGCTCTGGTAGACGTAGAGGGAGGCGTTGGCCGCGGGCTCCAGGAAATCCTCGAAGCTGGAAGTGGCGGAGATGGAGCGGTGATGGAGGGCGGTGAGGCGTCCCTGCGCGCCCACGCCCAGGCGCAGCATCTGCCAGGTGGCGCCGCGGTGGCCGACGGGGCCGTACATCTGGGCGCGGGTGAGGGCGAGCTGCACGGGGCGCCGCAGCATCCGGGCGGCGAGGATCGCCAGGATCTGCGGGCCGTTGAGGATCGCCTTGGAGCCGAAGCCGCCGCCCAGGAAGGGCGAGCGGATCACCACGTTCTCCGCCGGAATGCCGAAGAAGGCGGCGTAGCCGGCGCAGCTCATGACCACGGCCTGGTTGGGCATGTCGAGCGTGACGTGGTCGCCGTCCCACTGCGCCACGACCGCGTGCGGCTCCATGGCGTTGTGGAACTGCGCCGGGGTCTCGTAGCACTCCTCGATGATCCGGTCGGCGGCGGCGAGGCCGGCGTCGAGGTCGCCGTGGGCCGTCCTCGGCGGGCCGCCGACGCCGATCGCGGCCGGGGCGTAGCGCTCGCCGTCTTCCAGGCCGGTGCGGGCGGGCTGGGCCTCGTACCGCGGATCGAGCAGGGCGGCGCCTTGCGTGGCGGCCTCCAGGGTCTCGGCGATCACCAGGGCGACCGGCTGGTTCACATAGCGGACCGTGTCGTCCTGCAGCACCTCGATGCGGAAGCCGAACATGCCGAGCTTCCTGTCGGGGTCGTGCGCCAGCGGCGGGCGGTTGGCGGGGGTGATCACCTCGACGACGCCGGGATGAGCCTTGGCGGCGGCGACATCGAGGGAGACGACACGGCCGCGGGCGATGCTGCTGACCGCGGGGACGGCGTACAGCATGCCCTCGGGGTGATTGTCGGCGGCGTAGGTCGCACGGCCGGTGACCTTCAGCACGCCGTCGCGCCGGGTGAGCGGCTGGCCGGCGTTGGAGCCGTGGCGGCGGTAGGGCGCGACGGGCGAGGCGGTTTCAAGCGGCATGGATCGCTCCTGACGTGGAGGCGAAGGGCGAGCCCGGCAGAGCGGGCATGACCTTGGGCGTCCCTTCGAGGGCCTGGGCGAGCGCGCGCGCGACGAGGCGGCGGGCGAGCTCGATCTTGAAGGCGTTCTCGCCGGAGGGCCTGGCCCCGGCGATGGCGAGGTCGGCGGCGCGGGCGAAGGCCTCCGCGGACGGCGGCGCGCCCTCCAGCGCCGCTTCCGCCTCTCTCGTCCGCCACGGTCTGGCCGCGACGCCGCCCAGCGCGAGCCGCGCGGTGCGGATCAGGCCGCCCTCGAGCTCCAGGCCCGCGGCGGCGGAGACGACGGCGAAGGCGAAGGAGGTCCGCTCGCGCACCTTGAGGTAGCGGGAATGGCGCGAGACGGCGGCGGCCCTGGCCGGCAGCCGCACCGCGACGATGAGCTCGCCGGGCGCGAGCGCGGTCTCCCGCTCCGGCGTGGCGCCGGGGAGGAGGTGCAGGTCCTCGAGCGGCATTTCCCGGGCGCCTTGCGGACCCTCGACCTCGACGACGGCGTCCAGCGCGACCAGCGGGACGCAGAGGTCGGAGGGATGGGTGGCGATGCACCGCTCGCTCCAGCCGAGGACCGCGTGAAGGCGGTTCTCGCCCCCGATCGCATCGCAGCCCGAGCCCGGGACGCGCCGATTGCAGCCGCTGGCGACGTCGTAGAAGTAGGGGCAACGGGTGCGCTGCAGGAGATTGCCGCCCACCGTGGCGGCGTTGCGCAGCTGGGCCGACGCGCCGGAGAGGAGCGCCTCGGCGACCGCGGGGAAGCCCTGCTGGATGCGCGTGTCCCAGGCCAGGTCGGAATTGCGGACCAGGGCGCCGATCCGAACGCCGCCGTCGGCGAGCCCGTCGATCCGGTCGAGGCCGGGGAGCCGGGTGATGTCCACCAGGCGCTCCGGCCGCGCCGCGCCGCCCTTCATCAGGTCGAGCAGGTTGGTCCCGGCCGCAAGAAAGGCAGAGCCCGGCTGGGCGGAGGCGGCCGCCAACGCCTCGGCGAGGCTCGCCGGGCGGATGTACTCGAAGCGGTTCATGCCGCATCCTCCCGGCGCGTGTCGGCAAGGACCTGCTGCGCCTCGAGCACGGCTTCGGTAATCCCCTTGTAGGCGCCGCAGCGGCAGATGTTGCCGCTCATCAGCTCGCGGACGCGCTCCGGATCCGCGCCGGCGTGGCCTTCGGCGATCAGGCCCACGGCGCTGACGATCTGTCCGGGCGTGCAGAAGCCGCACTGGAAACCGTCATGGGCGATGAAGGCGGCCTGGACGGGATGCAGGCGCTCGCCGTCGGCCAGACCCTCGATGGTGGTGACCTGCGCGCCGTCGAGGCTCAGGGCGAGCGCCAGGCACGAATTGATGCGCCGCCCGTCGACGAGCACCGTGCAGGCGCCGCACTGCCCGCGGTCGCAGCCCTTCTTGGCGCCGGTGAGCCCGAGCCGCTCCCGGAGGAGATCGAGGAGCGTCGTGCGCGGATCGTCGATCGCGACGCTCCGGGGCTGGCCGTTGATCGTGAGGCTCATGGAGAGCGACATGGGACTCCGCTCCTGGAATGGGATGTGTGGTCGTGTGGCGTCGTGTGGAGTCATACACTCCAGCGACGGCGCACAGGGGCGACCGCGGGAGGATTCGACGTGGATGGTGCGAGGGCCTGACCAGAAAGGTTATGTTCCCCAACTGGACATTCGCACTATAACGGAGGGACTCTCCGTTTAGCAAGAGGAAAAGAGACTTTCGGGGCAAAATGGGACCTGCATCCGCGAAATCAGCCCGCCGGGAGCGCTCCGACGCGATCCACAACCGCGAACGGATCGTGGAGGCGGCGACGCGCGTGTTCAGCGCCGGCGGACGCCAGGCGAAGCTGGACGCGGTCGCCCGCGAGGCCGGCGTCGGGATCGGGACGCTCTACCGTCACTTCCCGACCCGCGAGGCGCTCTTCGAGGCCGTCTATCGCCACGAGGTCGATCACCTCGCGGAGCTCGCCCAGCGGCTGGCGCAGGAGGCCGACCCGGTGGAGGCGCTGCGCGAATGGGTCCACGCCAACGTGCGGCTCGCGGCGACCAAGAAAGGCATGGTCGAGGCGCTTCAGCTGGTCGCGCACGGCTCCAGCGAACTGAAGGCCTATTCGTTCGAGCGCCTGACCGCCGCTCTCGCCCTGCTGCTCGAACGGGGTGTGGCGGCCGGCGAACTGCGCGCCGACATCACGGCCGAAGACCTGCTCCGCACCGTCGTGGGGATCCTCTACGCCGAAAGCGGCGCCGACTGGCCGACCTCGACCCTGCGCATCGTCGACGTGTTCGTCGACGGCCTGCGCAAACGCTGAACGTCGACGCCAAGGGTGAGGCTGTTACGTCCCGTACCTACTGGTCGCAAAGGGGCGGAGCTTACTGAATGTTCCGTTCCAGAGCTCGATCCGGGTCCTGATGCTGTTGCACGCGGCGCGTACCGCCCGGTCGTGCCGCTGCGGCGAGCCCGCGACGAAATCTTCGAGGAGCTCCCTCCCCATGGGGCCGTGACTGTCTCCATCGAGCTCGATGTGCCGATCGATGTAGTAGATGAAATGACGCAAGGAATTGCTGTCGCGCCGCGCGCTACTGAGCGCCTCGAGAAGCCTGGAGAACATCTCCGGAATGATATCCTCCCGGCCGTAGAAGAATGCCGCCAAGACCTCTTCCGTCGACCCTGACCGGGCCAGCGCCATCGTATGCGCAACGAAAGCTTGTACATGAGCCGGCGCCCCAGCGCGCGCCAGGGCCGCGTCGACTGGAACACCGCCCTGCGCCAGCGAGCGGAACGTGTCGAATTGGCGGGTGCTGGCCCCCACGTCCGCCATGGCGCCGAGGTAGAGATCGAGATGGCTGACGTAGGATCCGTCGGGACCGACATCCGTCTCCTCGCCGATGACGATGTCGTTGATCAGACGCGCGGCTCGCGTGTTGTCCGCCGGAAACCACGGCACTCTTGTGCATGTCATATCCTGTTGAAGTCGCTTCAGCAGCGACATGAAGTCCCAGACGGCGAAGACATGATCTTCCATGAACCACCTCAGATCGGCGACTGAGGCGACCTCTGCGTAAACGGGGTGGTCCAAGAGCCCCGTGCGAAGAATGACTAGCTGGTCACGGTCCTGCTTCAGCATGCTGATCTCTGATCCAAGTTGGAGGGGGATAGTGGTCGTCGGCCGTCGATCGTCTGGCCGCGTGAGGGTGACGGCGCCGTTGGCGTCGGCCAGCGGCGCGCATTCAACCGGCCTCGATGTCGGTCAGGCCAGAGTGGCGGCAGGCTTACGCCGCGCCCTGCAGATCGCGGCGCCAAGCCAAGATTGTGGCGAGCGCCAAGGCGCCGCTGAGAACTGACTTCATTTCGGATCTCCGAAACTGAGCTGTTACAAAACCGCCGCCCATTATGCTCGGAGAGACAAGCACTCCAGGCGCGACGGAATGTTAATCCCGCCGTCAACCCGATCAGTTCAAATATGGAATTCGGGAATTCGGGGGCAGGTAAAATGTTCGCCCTTCGTTCCGATCAATTTAAACGGCGCCATGACTCGCTTCGCCCGTGTGATTGTTCCCGAGATCCCTCATCACCTGACCAATCGCCGCGAGCCGATCTTTCTCGAGGACGGCGACCAGGGTGTCTATTGCGATATTCTGGCCGAACAGCTGCGCAAGACCAGTCGAGGTCTGGGTCTATTGCCTGACACCCAGCCACTTCACCTGATCCTCACGCCGCTGTTGCGGCGTGGGGTTCATCACCGGCCAAGCCACGGGTAGATGGATATGGCAGGGCTGATCGGTTCATTCGTGGAATGCGCCGGATTGAAACAGCCGATTTCATGGAGACCGACAGGACATGACCAGCGCTTTCAGGGACGGCCTCCTGGCCGGCAAGACGGCCTTCGTCGCCGGCGGCACCAGCGGCATCAACCTGGGCATCGCAAAGCGTTTCGGCGAGCTGGGCGCGAGGGTGGCGGTGGTCGGCCGCAATCCGGAAAAGGCGACCAACGCCGCGGCGCAGATCGGCAAGGACGCTGTGGGACTCTCCGCCGACGTGCGCGACTATGGCGCCATCCGCGGGGCGCTCGAGCACGTCGCCTCGCAGTTCGGCAAGCTGGATATCGTCGTGTCTGGCGCGGCCGGCAACTTCCTGGCGCCGGCCGTCGGGATGTCGGCAAACGCCTTCCGGACTGTGGTGGACATCGACCTGAACGGCACCTTCAACGTCTTCCGCGCCTGCCACGATCTGTTGAACACGCCCGGCGCCTCGCTCATCGCCATCACCGCGCCCCAGGCGGTGAACGCCTCGACGATGCAGATCCATGCCTGCGCGGCCAAGGCCGGCATCAACCAGGCGGTCCGGGTGCTGGCCCTGGAGTGGGGGCCGGACATCCGGGTCAACGGCATCTCGCCCGGCCCTATCGCCGGCACCGAGGGGATGAGCCGCCTGGCCCCTGGCGCGCCGGCCGATGGCGGGCGACAGGAGCGCATCGCCTTGAAGCGCTGGGGCCAGATCGCGGAGGTGGCGGAATGCGCCGTCTTCCTTTCCAGCCCGTCGGCCTCCTACGTGACCGGCGCCATCCTCGATTGCGACGGCGGCTCCTCGCTCGGCGACGCGACGCTACGCACCATCAGCGCCGCGCGGGGATAGCGAATTGCGTGACAGGTCAGGTGATCCCGTGGCCCCGATTCTCCCGCGCCGCGCGCGTGCAGTTCACATGGCGAGCAGCAGTTCTGCCGCTCAGGCGGCGGCGAAATTCCGGTTCCGGCGCGAGCGGAGCGTTCCGCCGACGCCGGCCATCCCGACCAGGATCATCGACCAGACCGCCGGCTCGGGAACGCCTGGGCCGCTTGTCTCGACCACGCTGACGTCATCCAATCCAATGTAATTGTAACCACTTGCGCCGACGAGCGAAACCACGGTGGAGGTCCCGGTAGCGGTGAAGGCCAAGCTCTCCGACTGCCAGTAGTTGTTATTGGCGCCAGGGTTAGTATCGGTGAAGGTCTGCGAGGCCGAACCGGCGGAGGCAGTCAGGCCGTCAGGCAGGCCCCAGAACTTCGAACTGCCCAGGTCAAAGGTGAGCAGATAGTGAGCACCCGGAAGGGTGGTTATAGTCTGGGAAACGCCACTGTAAGGCGCACCGGCGATATAGCCAGTGAGGTCGAGAAAGTAACTGCCGCCGCTGGGGCTGGCGGTCAGGCCGAACGGATTGGTCGGCCCTATCCATGAGACGTAGTGGCTGCCTACTACGGTCCAGCCCGGCATCAAGGTCGATCCGACGCTCAGGTCCATCGTGTCGTTGCCCTGATTGACGAAGTTGGTCGTGTCCTCAAAGCTGCCGTTGGTGAGCAGATTCGCCTGCGCCGCACCCGGCAGGCTCAGTCCAAGCAGAGTCGCGCCAGCGACCAGTACGCCTATCGTTCGCATCAGCCTCTGTCCTTCGAGAGAAACGTGCATTAACGCACAGTATAAAGAATTGGGCAAGCCAATCCCGCCCAGGCGAGTTGGCGTCACAGCAGGGGGCGCCGAGGCCGCTGGCCAGCGAGGATGCGGCGGTCCACGAACCTCAAGAATCCTGACAGCGCCTCGTGAAAAACCGCGCTTGGAAAGGGCGCCTGAGCCGCGTTGGATGGACCCGCACTCGCCCACCAGGAAGAGGAAGCCGCCGTGCCCGGATCGGACAGCCGCGAAGCTCAGGAGACGAGAGGCGAGGTCGCGCTGATCGTCGGGGGCGGTCCTGGGATCAGCGCCAGTTGCGCGACGCTGTTCGCAAAGAGCGGAATGCGCGTGGCGGTCGCGGCGAGGAACCCGGACAAGCCGGTGCTGGAGCGTCTCGAGACCTCGCATGGCGTGCGCCGCTACGCCTGCGACGCCAGTGTGGCCGACGCGGTCGAGACGCTGTTCGAGGATGTCGGCCGGGACCTCGGTTCGCCGTCACTGGTGGTCCACAACATCGATGGCCGTGTCGCCGGGATATTCCGCAGACCGGCCACGGACGTCGAACCGGCCCTGGTGTTCGACACCCTGCGCAATTCGGCGTTCAGCGCCTTTCTCGTCGCCCAGCAGGCCGCTCGTCGCATGCTCGAAAACGAGCCCGGCCCCAACGGCGCGAGGGGCACGATCATCTTCACCAACGCCAGCGCCGCGCTCAAGGGCTACCCCCAGAGCGGCGCCTTCGCGATGGCCTGTCACGCCAAGGCCGGCCTTGCGCAGAGCCTGGCCCGCGAGCTGGGGCCGCAAGCGATCCACGTCGCCCAGGTCCCGATCGACGCGGCGGTCGGCTTTACCCAGGAGGATGGGACGCGCGCCCACCGCCTCGCCGGCGCGACCGTCGATGACAACATGGCCGACCCCGACCGCATCGCCGAGACCTACCTGCAGATCCACCGGCAACACAGGTCGACCTGGGCGTTCGAGGTGGCGCTGCGCCCCTGGCTCGAGAAATGGTGATCGACGATGGCGCGATTATTCGTCGAA
>DATBEN010000057.1:0-7735 GCA_036276055.1 Caulobacteraceae bacterium | reverse complement strand
CCCCTCCAGGCTCAGAGGCTAACACGGGACGAGCCAGGCCATTCAAGGAGCCGTCATGCCGATGATGCTGCTGGCCGCCGCCGCGGCCCTCGCCTGTCACGGCCCGGCGCCGCACCCGGACTGCCAATGCATCTGCTCCCCAACCGATACCCAAGCGGCGGGCGTCATCTACATGTGCAAGCGGCGCAGCTGGTTCTGCCCGAAGCCCGCAGCGGCGGCGCCGCATCCCAATCCCAACGCCAGGCCGGCGCCGCATCCCTGAGGTCAGCCAGGCCGTCTGTTCCGAACCACCTACGGCCCTGAGCGAGAGGTCCGCCGACGTCGTTTCCTAACAACCGTATGAATATTCATTCTCACGTGAATTAGTGTTGACACGACCGGCGACGGGCGCAATCTCGGCTCGGTCGCGCCGACAAGAGCGCGCCGATCCATCGACGGGGAGGACCATGAAGATCCACGCACTGTGCCTGAGCGCCTCGGCCATGACCCTGGCCCTGAGCGGCGCGGCGGTCGCTCAGACCGCGCAGCAGACAGCCGCGAATTCCCAGAGCCAGACGACGCTGACCGAAGTGGTGGTCACCGCCGAGCGGCGCACCCAGGCCCTGCAGAAGACGGCCATCGCCGCCTCGGTTCTCACCGGCAAATCCCTCATCGAGAAGAACGTCATCACGGTCGACCAGCTGCAGTTCGTGACGCCGTCTCTGACGGTGAACAACTTCGGCCAGGGCAACAACGTCGACATCCGTGGCATCGGCAAGGGCGAGCACAACTCCCAGACGGGCACGGGCGTCGTCACCTATCGCGACGGCGTGCCAACTTTCCCAGGGTACTTCCAGGAAGAGCCCTATTTCGATGTCGCCAGCGTCGAGGTGCTGCGCGGCCCGCAGGGCACGTTCAGCGGCCAGAACGCCACGGGCGGCGCCCTGATCGTCAACACCAACAATCCAGTGATCGGCGGCGGCTACGACGGCTATATCTACGGCCGCTTCGGCAACTACACCGATGGCGCCGCTCAGGGCGCGGTGAACATCCCGATCAACGACACCCTGGCCGCCCGCATCGCCTTCAACACCGAATATCGGAAGACCTTCTTCCACGTGTCCGGGCCCTGGACGGGCGATCCCAACCCGCGATGGGGGAGCCTGCAGCTGTCGCTGTTATGGACGCCGAACTCGCAGCTAAAGGTCCTGTTCAAGACCGACTACAACTACCTCAACAACGGCGCCTACTTCGGACCGCTCCTGGGTGTCACCCCAAAGGCTGATTTCTTCAACTTCTCCAACAACTACCACACCTCGGCGATCGACCAGTTCATGCGTTCGATCCTCCGGATCGATTACACCACCCAGTCCGGAATCGACTTCCGCTCAGTGACCGGCGTGCAATGGGGCCGAACCGGCTGGACGGGCGACATCGAGGACGGCGCCGCTGCAACCGCCCTTTTTCCAATCATGATCGACGAGGGGGTGGACGAGACGCTGTGGACCCAGGAATTCAACGTCATCTCGCCGGCCGACAAGCCGGTGACCTGGGTGCTGGGCGCCTTCTACGAGAACAACACCTATAACTTCCCCTTCAATCGTTTCGACATCGGCCTGCCGAAGGGGGTGTTCGACGACGACCTGTTCGGCGTGAACCGCACGTGGACGGCGGCCGCGTTCGGGCAGGTCAGCCTCAACCTGCCGGCCGGCTTCCAGCTCCAGGCCGGGGTGCGCTACTCGGCGTGGAGCACGTTCAACAACGCGACTTTCTATGTGCCGGAATTCCTGCCGTTCCTCTTTGCCCACCAGATCGCGACCGAGACCGGCGACAACACCACCGGCAAGATCACGCTCAACTGGAATGTGGATGACCACAACTTCCTCTACGCCTTCGTCGCCAGCGGCGCGAAGCCGGGCGGCCTGAACGTGGCTGTCTATAGCGCGGCGACCTTCAGCTTCCCCATACCGGGACCGTTCGGGCAGGAATATGTGTGGGACTACGAGGTCGGCTGGAAGTCGAGCTTCCTCGACAACCATGTGCACACTCAGCTGGGCGGATACTACAACGACTTCAAGCACTTCCAGGTCAGCCTGCCGATCCCGAACAACCCGACCCAGACGACCGAATATAACGTGCCCAATACGACGGTCCTCTATGGCTTTGAGGGCTCGGTGCAGGCCGCTTTTGGCGGATTCTCGTTCAACGCTGACCTCGGCCTCGAGAAGAGCCGGATCGACACGTTCTTCGTCGTGTTGCCCGGGTCGACCGGCGTGCCCGGCCTCTGCAACTCTGCGACCGGTCCGGCCACGGCCACCTGCGTCGACCTGCAGGGGCATCCGCAGACCTACGCGCCGGAGGTGACGTTCAACGTCGGCGTGCAGTATCGCTACCTGCTCAGAAACGGCGACACGATCACGCCGGCGATCAGCTTCGCGCACATCTCCGACCAGTGGGGGACGGTGTTCGACAATGCCGCAGCAGGCGATCACCTCGGCCCACGCAACCTGCTCAACGCCTCGATCGCGTGGCAGCACGGTACATGGGTCGTGACCGCGTTCGGGACCAACCTGATGGACGACCGGTACGTGGCCGCGATCATCTCGCCGCTCGAGATGGTCGGCAATCCGCGCCAGTACGGCGTCAGCATCATGAAGTCTTTCTGACGCCGCCCGGCGATGAACCGCGGCGACGTGCGGAGAGATTGACAAGAGCCGGGCGGGCGCCAACTAGGCGCGGCGCGCAGGCGACGAGCGCGGGCCCTGGCACTGACGGGAGGGCCGGGCCATCGCGCCGGAAAGGTTGGCGGGATGCCAGGGGGCGAAACCTCGAAGCGGATTCGGCGCAGCAAGGCCGAACAACGCGCCGAGTCGCTGGAGCAGATCCTCGACGCGGCCGAATATCTGTTTTCCAAGAACGGCCTGCACGGCGTGACCCTGCGCGACGTGGCCCAGCGCGTGGGCGTGCACACCACGCTGCTCCACTATTATTTCGACGACAAGCTCAGCCTGTTCGAGGCGGTGTTCGCGCGCCGGGCGGGCGTCACCAGCGGGCGGCGCATGGAGGCCATGGCCCGCTACGAGGCCGAGGCCGGCGACAAGCCCACCGTCGAGGGCGCGCTGCACGCTTTCCTGGACACCGACCTCGACCTCTATTTCGAGGGCGGCGAGGGGTGGATGAATTACGGCACGTTCGGGGCCCGCGTCAGCAACACGCCCGAAGGCGCGGTCCTCATGGACATCCACTTCGATCCCGTGGTGCTCAAGCTCATCTCGATCCTCAAGCGGGCGCTGCCCGACACGCCTGAGGAAGACATCTTCTGGGGCTACCACTTCGTCACCGGCTCGCTGATGAACACCCTGGCGCGGACAGGACGCATCGACCGGTTGTCGAGCGGCCTGTGCCGCAGCGACGACTTCCCGGCGGTCAAGGCGCGGATGGCCAGGTTCATGGCCGCGGGCTTCCACACGCTCAAGCGGGGGTAGAGCCGGGAATCAAGAACCGCCGGATTGTTCTGCGACGATCAAGCCGCGGCCTGCGCCGGAACGAGGCCCAGGCGTTGGACGAAGGGGTCGAACTCGCGATCGCCGTCAGGTTGGAGTCCCTGTTCGCATCGCCGCTTCGAGCTTAGGCTGCGAGCCATTCGATGCGGCCGGGCCGCGCCCACCCGAGGAAACGCGAGGTCTTCGTGTGACGATCCGTCGAGAACCGGGGAAATGGCTCAAGAAGAAGGCGAAGGCGGGCGCTCGCGGCTATCCGGTCGGTACAGTCGCCTTCTACGGTCCCGACGACCACCGCGCATCGAAGCTCGCCGCGGCGGTGATCCTCGGCGAAGGCGAAGAACCGGCCGATCTCCGCAGATGGTTCTCGCAAGAGGGCGACCTGCGCCGGGACGGCGAGGTGCTCGAGGAGGTCTCCGCCTTCTTCAAGGCCCTCGGGGTCCGTTCGGTCGGGATCATTGACGGGATCATCGGCTGCCCGCATGAGGAAGGCGTGGACTATCCCGAGGGGGACGTTTGTCCCGCCTGCCCGTACTGGGCCGACCGCGACCGCTGGACCGGTCTGCCGTTGACGTGAGGAGCCAATGGTCAAGCGCAGCAAGAGTTCCGACGGCGCCCAAACCGCTTCCCCCCAAGCCGCGGCGAAACTGGTCGACTATTTCGCGGCGCAGTTCGCCGCCAGCCGCACCAGCAAAGCTGTCGATGCGGCTCAGGAGATCATGTTCGACGCGTTTGATTGCGAAGATTCCAGCAGACGCGTCAGCCTGGCGCGGAAGGCCATCCAGATTTCCCCCGACTGCGCCGACGCCTATGTTCTGCTCGCCGAAGAAACCGCGAAAAGCCCTGAGGAAGCCGCCGGACTCTACGCCCAGGGCGTCGCGGCCGGCGAGCGAGCGCTCGGGCCGGCCGCCTTCGTGGAGGATGTCGGCATGTTCTGGGGGCTGCTCGAGACGCGCCCTTACATGCGAGCGAGGTTTGGCTTGGCGTTGGCGCTCTGGGGCGCCGGGCGCGCGGATGAGGCCATGGGCCACGGCGAAGCCATGCTGCGCCTCAATCCCGGCGACAATCAAGGCGTGCGTTACGTCGTGCTGAACTGGCTTCAGCTGCTCGGACGGGACGCCGAGACGGATGTCCTCCTGCGCCGTTACAAGGGTGACGGCGGGGCGGAGTGGACATGGTCCGCTGCGCTCGCCGCGTTCCGGCGGCATGGCGACCGCGCCGCCGCCCGCAAGGCCCTGGCGAAGGCGACCGAAGCCAACGCCCATGTCGCCGACTTGTTGGTCGGACGGAAGAAGCCGCCCCGGACCTCGTCGCCCTATGTCACCATGGGTGGCAAGGACGAGGCGGCGGCCTATGTCGAAGCCGCGGCCCCGGCCTGGAAAATGACACCCGGCGCTCTGGAATGGGTGTCCGCCAGCCTGGATTCGGGCCCGGGTCCCGCGAGGGGACGGCGGCCAGGCTCGCGCGGCGCAGTCTAGCGCCCGGAACCAATGTGATCGCCAGTGGCTCTTCGCGCTAGCGAAGCGATACCCTGCGAGAAGGATCGTCGCCACCGATCCGCAGCGCGAAGCAGGATGGTGCGGGCGGTCGGGGTCGAACCGACACTCTGTCACCAGAACCGGATTTTGAGTCCGGCTGGACGTGACTTAATTAGCTGAAATAGTTAAGATATTTGTACTTGGCGAAGATGAATGTGCATGTAACTGTGTAAGTCACGCCTTGCCAATAGGAATGCCGGCGTCCGACATAGTTGGCGGCGTCCAGCATGTCCGCTCTCGGCACCTGATCGCGAGGCAAATCGACCCATAGCGGAAGCTCATTAGCTGAGCTTAAGATCGCCTACCAACATGGGTCTCGAGAGGACGCCGATGGGCGGGTTATGGGCGATGGCCGGCCTTTTCCTTGTGCTAAGCAGCGGTGCCGTGGCGTCCACTCCAGCCACGGATAAATTCAACTTGGATTGTCGCATGACAGTTCGCAAGGCGAGCGGGCCACGGGAAGAAGACTATAAGACGGAGGCAATCTACGCTGTCGATCTTGCGAACTCACGGTGGTGTTTGCCCCAGGACGGCTGCAAAGACCATTTTAAGGCACAGCGTATTGAGGGCGAGACTATAAAGCTGACGATGGAGGATACATTTAGTACTCACTCCAGCGCCATAATTAATCTCGAAAGTGGAAAGATCGGGGCGAGCTACGATAGTGCGCCGAACGGTCTCATGAATGGCTTCATCACGTACCTGGCGCAAGGGCTGTGCTCCATTCAGTCCTACAGTGAAGCGCCCTGGACGACTATTCACCCGTAGGCCCGCTAAACACCCCTCCCGGACCCTCCAAAGGTCTGTCTCTTGGTGCGGGCGGTCGGGGTCGAACCGACACTCTGTCACCAGAACCGGATTTTGAGTCCGGCGCGTCTGCCAATTCCGCCACGCCCGCGCGGGAAAGCGCTCTAGCAATCGGGGGAGATCGTCACAAGCCGGGCGCTCAGCGGTTGAGATAGATCGGATTGCCGATCATCAGCGTCCTGCTGGCGTCAGCGGAGCGGATGTCGGCCCGGATCCAGTGGCGTTCGCCATCCCCCGGCAGTTGGAAGCCCAGGGTCTCGTCGTCCCCGGCGAGGCGAACGCCCGCCAGCGCCGCGTCGCGGCGTCCGTCCATGACGATGTCGACCCGGGCCCCGGCGAGGCCGCGCACATGAAGTGTGAAGTCCGCCGACGCGCCGGACGGGATGGCCAGAGCCTCACCCATCATCGCCCGGGCGTCGCCGCATGAGGCGGTCAATTCCAGAAGCCGATCGCCGCTGCCCTCGACGTCAATGAAAACACGGCCGGCCCGGATGGCGTCGAGGATCGCCCGCTCTGAAAGCTCGGCCGCCCACACGCAGGTGGTGGGCGCGCCCACCGAGGCCATGCGCGCGGGATCCGCATCCGGCCGGTGGCTGTCGCTGCCGCCGATGGCCGTCGGCCTGAAGCCGTCGTTGAGCCGCGCCTCCCAAAACGGCACGCCGGAGAACGGGCCGTCGGCCGTGTTCCCGTGGGCGAGCGCCGCGCCGCCGTTGACCACCTCGACCGCATCGAGCCTGGCCCAGTCGGTCCCATCGGCGGTCCAGCCGCAGCCCATGCACAGTTC
This sequence comes from Caulobacteraceae bacterium, assembly GCA_036276055.1. Taxonomy (GTDB): domain Bacteria; phylum Pseudomonadota; class Alphaproteobacteria; order Caulobacterales; family Caulobacteraceae; genus Acaudatibacter. Next base: position 1,127 of record DATBEN010000057.1, on the reverse strand, counting down.
GTTGGACGGCAGGGCCGGGTGGTTGATGGCGAAGAGGCCGCCGCGCCTCGCTACCGCGTCCTGCAGTTGGGCGACGTTGGGCAGGTGGCCGCTGCCAAGCCGGAACTCGACATAGCCGGCGATCCCCAGCACGCCGGCATGGCCGTGGAAGGTGGTGATCTCGACGCCCGGGATCAGCAGCAGCCGATCGAAGGCGGGCTGCAGTTCGCGCAGGGCATTGAGATGCGAGACGGCGTTGTGGTCGGTGACGGCGATGAAGTCGCAGCCGCGCGCTGCCGCCGCCTCGACGGTGCGGTAGACCGGGCCCGGCGCGCGACCGCCGGCCTGGGCCGGCGCCGTGCCGTCGCTGTGGCAGGTGTGCATGTGCAGATCGCCCCGCCACCAGCGGTCGCCCGTCGCAAGCGGCGCGTCCGAGAAGGTCGAGATCGCCGCCGCCTCGCCGCGGCCAAAGACGATCGCGGCCTGGTATTGCGCCGTCTTGCCTTCGCGGATGTTGGGGACGCCGAGGATCAGGGTCCAGCGGCCGGGCGTGATCGGTCCAGGCAGATAGGATGGCGTGGCGTCGGTCGACGCGAGCGTAAAGCTCAGCTTGTTGGAGCCGCTCCAGCCGCGGAACCGTTGCGGATCGAAGAGGCCGAGATCGATGGTCGCCTTTTCCTCCTGGCCGGTGTGGGCGAAGACGACGGTGAGGCGCTCGACGCCCGCCGGCACGTCGAAGGCGAGCTCGCGGTAGGTCTCGTGGTCGGCGCGGGTAAGCTCCCCGGCGAGGATGACGTCGGCGCCCGGCGGCGGTTGTAGACTGTTGCTCAACGGCCTTCCTCGCGGACGAGGCGGAAGGAGCGGAACTGGAATGGACCGATGAGCGGCTCTCCTGCCGGCAGTGGATCCTCCAGCAGGCTGACCTCGCCGGCCACGCGCCAGCCCGTGGGCGGCGTGATCGCGATCGGCCCGCGGCCGCCCGCCGGCTCGTAGAGGCGGAGGATCAGGTCCTCGCCGTCCTCGGCCGGCTTGAGGGCGGCCAGCGCCGTCCGCCGGCCGCCGAGCTCGAGGATTCGCCGCGCTCCCGCGGCCGCCCGCGCCGGGCGGAAGAACAGTGGCCGGTTCAGGTCCTCGGCTTCGGCCAGGAC
>DATBEN010000056.1:0-26284 GCA_036276055.1 Caulobacteraceae bacterium | reverse complement strand
GGGCGTTTACGGGTCGATCTTCCGACCGAGGTGGCGCGCACAACGATCGTGCCGGCCTTGCCGGATTTCATGGCGACTCACCCCGAGTTGGAGCTGGAGGTGTCGAGTACGGATCGGCAAGTCGATCTGGTTCAAGAGGGGTTCGACTGTGTATTGCGGCTTGGACCCATAGGGGACGAGACGCTGATTGCCCGTCCACTGGGCCTGTTGCGCATGGTCAACGCTGCCAGCCCCGCCTATCTGGCGCGCCATGGCGTTCCTCGATCGCTGGAAGATCTCCAGCGTCAGGAACATCGGACAATTCATTTTTCGACGATGCTGGGCGCAAGACCCTATGGATGGGAATATCCCGACGGCGACAGCTACGCGACGCTTCAGTTGCCAGGTGCGCTACACGTCAACAGCGCGCAGACCTACGAAGCCGCCGCCCTCGCCGGCCTTGGCCTGATTCAGGCGCCGCTCTTGGGGATTGGCCGATACTTGGAGAGCGGAGCCCTTGTGGAGATCATACCCGATTTTCGTCGCCGGGCGCTCGCCGTGTCCCTCGTCGTAGCACATCGGAGCAACCTGTCGCGCCGAGTCCGCGCATTCATGAAGTGGATCGAAGCTGTGCTGACGCCGTATCTGGAATAGCGAGACGAACATCTTCGTTCGACGTAAGTCGGAATAGATTTCGTCGAATGATGGGCAGGAAGAAGACCCTCGCCTAACGTTACCGATTACCAGCGAGTTGTTCCGCCAGTCCGATGAGAAATCCTTCGGGGCCGCGGATGTAGCAGAGCCGATACGAGTCCTCGTACTGGACCACTTCGCCGACGCGCTGCGCACCGTGCTTGCGGAGTCTGGTGAGTGTTTCGTCGATGTCGCTCACTGTGCCTGCCAAACTGAGCGCTGCGGCGCCCCTCACTTGCCCCACCGGGCTTCGCTGCGCTCCCTGCCCTCCTTGGAACGGGAGGGTTTGGCGTCGGAAGGGCGTTCGAATCCGGCGGCCATGGTGGAGGAGAATCTTTTCAGCAGGTCCAGCAGCATGCGCTGGTCTTCGGAAGTCCAGTCGCCGAGACGCTCGTTCAGCACCTTGCGCCGGGCCGCGGCGAACTGGGCGAGCATCTGACGGCCGGGGTCCGAAGGGTGCAGCAGCCGGACACGTTGGTCGCTTTTCGCGCCCTGCCGCTCGACGAGGCCCAGCGCCTCCAGCTTCGCGACCTGGCGGCTGACCGTGGAGTGATCGCGCCCGACGAGGCTCGCCAGCTCCACCACGCCGATCGGATGGGAAAGCCCGATCACCGTCAGCAGGGGGAACAGGGCCCGATCCAGCTTCACCCCGGCTCTCGCCAGGAAGGCCTGATCGATATCCGGCCGGTTCATGTAGCCCTTCAGCTGCAGGAGGACGTCGTGGATCTCGTCTGACCATTCTGCCATCCGTGCATTATGCACGAAACGCTTGCCGCGCCAACGCGACGGGTTTATAAGATCCGTGCATTATGCACGAAGATTGGCGATCATGGCGTTGCGGCGGATCGGTTTGGCGAGCGTCGCGCTGGGCGCGATGGCGGCGGCCCTGGCCTCGTGCGCCGGGGCGGCGGCCTCCGGCGACGAGAAGCTCCATCTGGCGACGGCGCCGGCCGACTATGCCGCCCTCGGCGTCGGCAAGCAGATCGCCATCCGCGAGGACGGCCGGCGGACGCCGCGATCGAACGACACCTTCGAATGGTGGTATTTCGACGGCCTGCTGGACGACGGGACGGTGGTGGTCGTCTGGTTCGGCGACAACTGGCTGTACGGCTCGCACAAGCGAGCGGTGGACATTGAGCTGACCCCGCCCGGCAAGCCGACCCGGCGGGTGATGCGGACGTTCGAGGCGCCAGGTTCGTTCGCGACCGATCGCACCGACGTGGAGATCGGGCCGCACTGGTTCAAAGGCGACCTCGACACCTATTCCATCCACGTCGATCCGGCAGAGACCGGGGGCGTCGGCTGCGATCTGACGCTGCGGCGGCGCGTCGCCTCCTACCGTCCCGCAACGGGCTACATCGAAGCGGGACAGCGGTTCTTCGCCTGGCTCGTCGCCGTGCCGGAGGGCGCCATCACCGGCACGCTCACCGCCGACGGCGTCACCCGGCAGGTCACCGGCAGCGGCTATCACGACCACAACTGGGGCAATGTCTCGCCCGCCAAGCTGTTCGACAACTGGTGGTGGGGGCGCGCCCGCAGCGGCGATTACACCATCATCGCCTCGGAGATCCACGGAAAGCCGGACGTCGGCGGGACGAGCATTCCGCTGTTCTTCGTCGGCGACGACCAGCAGGTCGAGGTCAACGCCTTCGGATCCGAGGTGTCCACGGCGGAGGGCCGGCCGGTGCGCCACCCCGACCCGCGCCACCGGCGGCCGATCGGATCGAGCATCGCCTTCATGACCGCCGACGGCAGCCGAGCCGAGTTCAGGATCTCCGACCAGCTGCTGACGTCGGCCAGCCTTCTCGCGGACCAGCCGTTCGCCGTGCGCACGGCGGCCGGAGTGATGGGCATGAGGCCCTGGTACACCCGCTTCCAGAGCCCGGTGACGCTGAGCCTGGCGGGGCAGTCTCCCGCCGCCGGCCGTGGCACGCTCGAATACTTCGAGATGAAATAGTCTTCGAAGCCAGCGACGCTCGATCTCAATCTCCGCGCGGAGGCAGCCAAGCCCAATGACGACATCTTCACTCGACAAGCCGCCGGTGGCCTTCCTAGGCCTGGGCAAGATGGGCATGGCGATGGCCACGAACCTTCAGCGGGCCGGCTATCCGCTGACCGTGTGGAACCGGTCGGCGGAGAAGGCCGGGCCGCTGCGCGCCGGCGGCGCCAGCCTTGCCGGATCGCCGGCAGAGGCCGCCGCGGCGGCGGATATCGTGATTTCCAGCCTGGCTGACGACGCGTCCCTGAAGGCTGTGGTGTCCGGGCCGGAGGGCGTCCTGGGCGGGTTGCGCCCTCGCGCGATCCACGTCGGGACGAGCACGGTCTCGCCACGCCTGTCGGACGAGCTCGCCGCCCTGCACGCGGCGGCGGGGGGGCGCTACGTCGCCGCGCCGGTGGTCGGTCGGGTTCGGGCGGCCGAAGCGGCGCAGCTCGTCACCTTCGTCGCCGGCGAGCCGGATGCGATAGAGGCTGCGCGGGCGGTGATCGCCACCTATGCGCCCATGCTGTTGGTCGTCGGCGAACGCCAGAGTCAGGCCTGCGTGGCCAAGCTGATCGCCAATTTCCTCGGCGCCTCGGGCATGGACCTGATCGGCCAGTCCCTGGCCTGGGCGGAGAAGTCGGGCCTGCCGCCCGGACTGGTCCCCCAGATGCTGTCCGGCTTCTTCGCCAATCCCGGGACGCGGGACTACATCGCCAAGATCGGCGGGCGCGACTTCGACGACGTCGGCTTCACGGCCGCGGGCGGGCTGAAGGACGTCCAGCTGATGATCGACGCCGCCCTCTCGGTGAACCTCCGCCTTTCGAGCGCGGAAGCGCTGCGGGGCAAGCTCGATGCAGTCATCGCGCGCGGCTTGCGGGACAGAGACTGGAGCTGCTTCACCGAGGTCGATCGGGGCTGAGGGAATCCGGCTTCAAGACGGACGCAACCGGAGGACAAGATCATGTCGCTCAGTCCATTCGTGCCGACGCCGAAGTTCGAAGACTACAGGGAACGCTTCAAGGATCACTTCAAGCTGGAGCGGCGGGCGGACGGTGTCGTGCTCGCCCAGGCCCATACGCTGGGCGGCTCGATCCAGCTCAGCGTGGAGAACCACCGGGCGCTCGGCCAGCTGTTCAAGACGATCGGCGCGGATCCGGAGAATGAGCTGCTGATCCTCACCGGCTCGGGCGAGCATTTCATGGCCGCGCTGGATCCCGAGGGCTTCGCCCTGGAGCGGGAGAACCTGCAGCACTGGGCCTATGAATACGCCTACAAGGACGGCCGGATAAACGTCAGCTCCCTGATCAACGACCTGGAGATCCCGACGATCGGCGTGATCAACGGCCATGCCGCCCACGCCGAGGTGTGCCTGATGTGCGACCTCACGCTCTGCGCCGAGGAGGCGGTGATCTTCGATCCGCACTTCACCATGGGCTCGGTTCCCGGCGACGGGATCCACAGCTGCCTGCAGGAGCTTCTGGGCGTGAAGCGGGCCGCCTACGCCCTGCTCACCGGCCAGCGCATCGACGCGAGGACCGCCCTGGCGTGGGGCATGGTCAACGAGGTGGCGCCGCGCGACCGCCTGCTGGGCCGCGCCTGGAAGCTGGCCGACCACATCATGAGCCAGCCGCGGGTCACGCGCCGCCTGACCACCCAGATCATCCGGCGGCCGTGGAAGCGCCGCATTACCGACGACCTGGATGGCGGATTCGGCATCCAGATGTTCGCCCATCTGGCCAAGAACCAGGTGATCCACGACGACGAGCACGCCGGGGCCGCGGCCACCGCAGCGCGAAACGTCTTGGAATGACTACGGCTCGGACACGGCGATCTTAATAACCGTCGTTAATTCTGGAATAGATGAACAATGACTGATGCGTCGATGTCCGCTGGACGAGAAACGTGTCATCGTGATCGGACGCGCGTCGGGTATTGGTCCTATCTCAACGGTTTGTGGGAAAGTTGGGAAGATCGATATGAGAGAGAGCGCGCGGCGCGGCTGGCGCTGAGTTCGGCTATTCGGGCGCCAGGCCGACCCGGAGCCCCGCTTGACCCGCCGAAGCCGCCCGGCCCTCTTCCACCGCCGCCTAAGCCACCAGCGCCGCCTCCGACCCGGCCGGGGCCACCCATACGGCCACCGAAGGGGCCGGGCCCGCCGCCGACGCCACTCCGGACTTCACGAAGGCAGGTCTTCCGCCCGGCTCATGAGTCCGCTTAGGGCGTGGTAGATATCGGTCTTGAGCACGGTCGCGGGAAGAAGACCCTTGCCTAACCGCTACCGATTACTAGCGAGTGGTTCCGCCAGTCCGATGAGAAGTCGTTCGGGGCCGCGGATGTAGCAGAGCCGATACGAGTCCTCGTACTGAACCACTTCGCCGACGAGCTGCGCACCGTGCTTGCGGAGTCCGGTGAGTGTTTCGTCGATGTCGCTCACTGTGAACATAGCACGCAGGTAGCCGAGGGCGTTCACCGGGGCGTTCCGGTGATCGGCGACTACGGACGGGGTGAGAAAACGCGAGAGCTCGAGGCGGCTGTGGCCGTCGGGAGTGACCATCATGGCGATCTCGACGCGCTGATTGACCAGTCCAGTGACGCGTCCGGCCCATTCTCCTTCAACCATGGCGCGCCCCTCAAGCGTCAGGCCAAGCTCGGTGAAAAAGGAGATGGCGTCATCGAGAGACTCCACGACGACGCCGACATTGTCCATTCGTAGCAATTTACTTTTAGTCATGGTTTCGGTCGTGTCCGTGGTGACGGCGTAGCTTGGCGGTAGCCGAGCCGCTCGCGACGCGCGCCCTCTATCACCAATAGGCTTTGTAGCCGAGACAGGGGCAACCGGTCCTTGCCCCTTGCGGGTCAGGGTTTAGTCTTGTCTTACCGTAATTCGTTGGATGGTAGCTATGAGCGACGCTGTCGGCCCTGGCGATCTGGTTCTATGCGTCAATGTCGCCCCGAACCATGCCACGGGAAGGCCGGTGCCTCTGCGAGCCGGGGAGACCTACCGTGTGGTCGCGGTCATGGAATTTGCCTGCCCATGCGGACGTTCCGATGCTCTGCTGGATGTAGGCGTTGATTTCGGGTGGTGCCAGACGCGCTTCCGACTCCTGCCCAAGCCCAAGGCCGAGACCAAGACGCGCCGCGTATCGGCGCCCAAAGAGAAGGAGACGGTTCGATGAGCACGGCTACGGCAAGCGCCGCGTCGATCAAGGTCACCCGCGCTTCCGTTCGCAGCACGACATTCTGCAGAGCCCGGCCGGTCACGAGCTTCCCGTACGCCAGCAGGGCCATAGCCACGACCGTGATGACTAGCCATGCCATCCCAAGCGGAGACGGAGCGGGATGGCTGCGCGTCGCAAGGGTCCAAACCGACTGACCAAGCACGTAAGCGGCGAGCAGGAAGAATGCCGTTCCAATCAGCCGCAGGGCTCGGCGCTCGCGGTCGTCAGCGACACCCTTGAGCTGCCACACGACGACGACCGACGCGAAAATCTCGATCAGGCTGTCGAGGCCGAAGCCCGCCAGGGCCGTCGAACCAGCCTTGAGCGCCGTGAACATCATCAGCGGGGTTCCAACGACGTTCCACGCCAACGTCGCGTATTCAAGCCGAAGGCAGGGGCGCGGATCATTCAGACCGCCCACTTCTCGGCGTCGGCGCGCTTGAGCTCGAGGCCGAGGCCGGGGCGGGTGATGTCGGGGGCGATCTGGCCGTGGGCGAGGCGGGGAGCGCCGTCAAAGAGCATGGATTCGATGCGGACGTGGTCGTGGAACCACTCCATGTGGCGCAGGCGCGGGGCGGCGCAGGCGGCGTGGAGGTGGACGGCCGGGGCGCAATGGCTGGAGAGGGGCAGGTTCCAGGCGTCGGCGATGTCGGCGGCGCGGAGGAAGCCGGTGATCCCCAGGGCGCGGGTGGCGTCCGCCTGCAGCACGTCCACCGCGCCAGCCTCGACCATGCGGCGGAAGTAGAAGGGGTCGTAGCCGTATTCGCCGGCGGCGATGTCCATGCCTGTCGGCGCGCGGTCGCGCACCTGGCGCAGACCCTCGAGGTCGTCGCTGGAGACCGGCTCCTCGAACCAAGCCACGCCAAGATCCGCGGCGCGTTCGGCAAAGGCGAGGGCCGCCTTGGCGTGGAAGGCGCCGTTGGCGTCGACGAAGAGGATCGCCTCGCCGATCGCCGCGCGCGCCGCCGCCAGGCGCGCCGGGTCGGCGCCCGGATCGCGGCCGACCTTCATCTTCACCCAGCGGCAGCCGCCGTCCGCTGTCCAGCCGCCAAGCTGCTCGCGAAGGCGATCGTCAGAATAGGAACAGAAGCCGCCGCTGCCATAGACGTCGACCGCCTGCCGCCGCCGGCCGAGGAGGTTGCAGAGAGGCAGATCCAGCAGCCGCGCCTTGAGATCCCAGAGGGCGGCGTCCGCGGCCGAAATCGCGCAGGCGCCCACTCCACGCGCGCCGATGTTCCGGATCCGGGCGACCATGTCGTCCCAGATCTTCGGGACATCGAAGGCGTCGGCGCCCCTCGCCGCCGGGGCGAGCGTCTCCTCGATCACCGGGACGGCCGCGGCCGATGTGTAGCTGTAGCCGAGGCCCGTCCTGCCGCCCGCCTCGATTTCGACGAGAACCAGGGTGGTCCTGTCCCAGGCCAGGGTCCCATCGGACTCCGGCGCGTCCGTGGGGATGGTGAAGGCCCGGGCGGTGAGGCGCTCTATCGGGGCGGCGGTCGAGGTCATCGGCGGCCTTCGGGCTACAGTTCGCCCCCGGCCGCGAGGGCTTTGATCCGCTCGACGGTTCGAAGGGCGATGCTCGTGATCGTGAGAGAGGGATTGACCCCGCCGGTGGTGGGGAAGACCGAGCCGTCGCAGATCCACAGATTGGGGATGTCCCAGGTTCTGCAGTCCGAATTCACGACGCTCGTCTTTGGGTCAAAGCCCATCCGCGCCGTCCCGGCCAAGTGGTTGGTGTCATCCTCCTGGCGGAAGATGTCGCGCGCGCCGACGGCCTCGAGGCTCTGCTGCATCTGACCCAGGGCGTGCTGGATCAGGGCCCTGTCGTTCTCGCTCCAGCTGTAGGTGACGCGGGCGACGCGCAGGCCGTACTGATCCGTGTCCTCGGCGAGGGTGACGCGATTGTCCTCGTTCGGCAGCATCTCGCCGACCATCTTCAGGCCGACGGCGTGATTGTACTTCTCCATCTCGTCGCGCAGGGCCTGGCCCCAGAGGCCGCGGGCGCCGGTCTGGATGGTGGCCCATTCGACCGGCAGAGGCCCCTGGGCCATCCAGCAATAGCCGCCGAAGAAATCCTTGTTGTCGTCGTAGTTCCAGTGCTCGGTGATCGCGAGCGACGGGGGCGCCTTGTACCAGCGCACCTCCTCTTTCATCGTCCCGAACACAGCCTGGTTGGACTGGGTCATCAGGTTCCTGCCGACCAGGCCGGAGCTGTTGGCCAGGCCGTCGGGAAACCGGTCGGTGGCCGAGGCCAGCAGCAGGCGCGGCGTCTCGATCGCATAGCCGGCGACGACCACATTGCGAGCGCGCTGAAAGCGCCATCGGCCTTCGCGATGGTAGTGGACGCCGGCGGCGAGGCCGTCGGAGCCCGTCTCGATACGGCCGACCATGGCGAGGTCACGGATCTCCGCCCCCGCCGCCAGCGCGCGCGGTATGGAGGTGACCAGTTGGCTCTGCTTGGCGTTGGTGGCGCAGCCGAAGCGGCAGAAGCCGCGGTAGACGCAGGGCGGCGACCTGCCGCGCGGGGCCGAGACGGTGGCCAGGGGCGTCGCGGTCCATCGCATGCCCATGGCCTCGGCGCCCCGCGCCAGGATCACCGCCGCCCCGTTCAACTCGTGGGCGCGATAGGGATAGGCAGGCCTGGGCGGTCCCCACGGATAGCGCATCGGACCTGAGATGCTGAGCAGCCGCTCGGCCTTGCGATACCAGTGCCACATCTCCCGCCAGTCGAGCGGCCAGTCGGCGCCGTAGCCAAGGGCGGTGCGCGACCTGAACCACTCGGGGCGGAAACGCAGCGAGACCATGGCGAAGTGGACGGTGCTGCCGCCCACGGCCTTGCCGCTGTTCTTGCCGCCCATGGTGATCGGGTTGGCCCCGTCGACCACGCGCTCGTCCATCCAGTAGAGCTTGCTCTGCTCCATCTCGTCGGAGGCGAAGTCTTCCAGAGGGCGGAAGAAGGGGCCGGCGTCGAAGCCGACGACGGAGAAGCCGCCTTCGGCCAGGCCGGCGATCAGCGGCGCACCGCCGGCGCCCGTGCCGACCACGGCGAAATCGACCACCTCGGCGTCGTCGAACTGGCGCATGGGGACCCAGCCACCCCGCCTGAACACGTCCGGCGCCCGGCCCCCCGCCGCCTGGGGCGCGATGAGGGGATCAGCCGACATGCCTGTTCATCTTGCGCGCCCGCGCCTCCTCGCCGGGCCTGGCTTCCACCGCCTCCCAGGGATCGCGACGGTCGAGCTGGAGGCGCACATAGCCGCGCGGACTGGCCGGGCCGCCAAAGCCGATCTCGTTCCAGGCGATCGGGTGGGCGTAATAGGCGTGGGTGATGTCTGAGAGAACGCGGTGGAGGAAGAACACCGCGCTGGGCATGCCGCCCCACGCCTCGCCCTTCAGTTCGCCGTGCTGGGCCTTGCGGAGCAGGGCGTCCTGGGCTTCGCCGCCCAGGGCCGTGAAGGCCTGGCCGTGAGCGTCCCTGGCTTCCTGGTCGAGAGCGGCCAGGCCACGGCGCCAAGCCTCCGCCTGGGGAGGAAGCTCGGCGTAGCGGTAGCCATCGAGGCGGTTCTCGGCCAGCTTCTGATCGACATAGGCGGCCAGGGGCACCGCGGGCCGATCCTTGGGCTGCGGCAGGATGCGCGCGCAGACCGCTTCCAGCGTCTTCCATTCGAACGGATCGAAGACCCGCGGTTCGCGAGGCACGGCGAGGCGCGTATCGATCGCCCGGCGGGTGGCCGGATTCCACGACAGGCCTCCCCGCTTGTCCAGGACATCGTAGCCGGGGAAGCGGTCAGCCATCGGGACGATCTCCCATCAGGCCGAGAGCGGCCAGCCCGGCCAGGGCGAGGCCGGTGAAGGCGGGAGGAGCCGGGATCGGCGGCCCGGCCAGCAGGTTCTGGCGCCAGTTGCGCCAGCCGCCCATGTTGCGGGCGACGCCGATGACATGGAACGCGGAGCCGGCCAAGCCGACCAGGGCGGTGAAGCGAAGCCAGTTGCGCGTGAACCAGAGGTCCCGACCTCCGGGGCGGAGCGCCGCCGCGCCAAGCAGGACTGCGGCGGCAGGGGGGACGGTCACCGGCAGAAACATGAACGGATCGTGGTAGGCGCCGCGCAGGTGCAGGAGGCCCGCTTCCCCGACAGTGCCGATGAGGCCCACGCCGGTCGCGCCGGCAAGGGCGCGCCCGGCGGGCAGGCCGGCAATGGTGGGCGCGGCGCCGGGGGCGTTGTCCCGCGTACGCTCGGCCAGGAATCCGAGGGCGCCGGAGATCATCAGCGCCGCAGGCGCGCCGATCGGGGCGGAATAGAAGAGGTTCTGCGCGCCGAAACCGCCCGGCCGCTTGCCGATGTTGTAGATGTGGAAGGCGGTTCCGATCAGGGCGACGAGGCCGGTGGCGGCATAGGCGGCGTCGCGCACGGGATGGGCGCCGTGTCGCCTCTCCACCGAGCCATGCACGCCCGCGGCGAGGGACGCCGCCGCCGACAACAGCGGCGCGACCATGGCCTTGTTGTGGAAGGAGCCCCGGTAGTGCTCGATGGCGCTGTCCAGCAGCACCGAGAGCGCGATGACGCCGGACGCCCGGTTCAGGCGGCGGGCAGCCTTGGCCGCCGCGCCATGGGCGAGGAAAGCCCGGCCGCGGCGCGCTGGACGAGGGATCACTGCGCGGACCCGGCGGCGCAAGGAGTCCGCGGCCCCTGCCCTGGGGAGGAATGAAGGTATCGCGGGCAGGGCCAAGGCTCAGCCCTTCTGGGGCAGGACGTCGGCCAGGAGCTCCTTCGCCGTGTTCTTCAGCACGCTGCCGAGTTCCGGCTCCGACTTCATCATCGTCATGAAGTGGGCGGCGTCCTTGAGGGCGATGTGCGGCGGCAGGGGCGGAACATTGGGGTCGGTGTAGGCCTCGAAGACCACGGGACGGTCGGCGGAGAGCGCCTCGTCCCAGGCTGCGCCGATCCGGTCGGGATCGTCGACGAAGATCCCCTTCAACCCGATCAGATCGGCGTATTTGGCGAAGGGGAAGTCCGGGATGCTCTGGGTGGATTCGGTCTTGCCCGAGCCGATCTGCACCCGCTCCTCCCACGTGACCTGATTGAGGTCGCGGTTGTTCAGCACCAGGACGATCAGGCGGGGGTCGGGCCACTTCTCCCAGTATTTGGCGATGGTGATCAGGACATTGATGCCGTTCATCTGCATGGCCCCATCGCCCATGCAGGCGATCACCACCCGCTCGGGGAAGGCCATCTTGGCGGCCATGGCGTAAGGCGTGCCTGCGCCCAGGGACGCCAGGCCGCCCGACAGCGACGCCTTCATCCCGCGCCGGATCTTCAAGTCGCGGGCGTACCAGTTGGCGACGGAGCCGGAGTCGGCGGTGAGGATGGCGTTTTCGGGCAGGCGGGGCGACAGCTCCCAGAACACACGCTGCGGGTTGATCGGCTCCGCCGCCTGCATCGCGCGGTCCTCGAGCTGTTTCCACCAGGCGCCCATGGCCTTGGCGATGTGGTCGCGCCAGGCGGTGTCCGACCTCTGCTCCAGCATCGGCAGGAGGGCCTTCAGGGTCGACGCGCTGTCGCCCTCGAGACTCACCTCCATGGGATAGCGAAGCGAGAGGTTGGCCCCGTTGATGTCGATCTGCACGCCGCGCGCGTCGCCCGGCTTGGGCAGGAATTCGCTGTAGGGAAAGGCCGAGCCGACCATCAGCAAGGTATCGCAGCCCTTCATCAGGTCCCAGCTGGGCTTGGTTCCGAGAAGGCCGAGCGAGCCGGTGACCCAGGAGAGGTCGTCCGGCAGCGCCGCCTTGCCCAGAAGCGCCTTGGCGGCGCCGGCGCCCAGACGATCGGCGACGGCGATGACCTCGTCGGTCGCCTCCAGCGCGCCGGCCCCCACCAGCATCGCCACCTTCCTCCCGGCGTTGAGCACATCGGCGGCGGCGCGAAGCGCACTCTTGTCCGGCGTCCTGGAGGTGTGGGCGAAACCCACGCCGGTGTGGGTGTAGCCGTGCGCCATCGGCGGCTCTTCGTAGTCCATCAGCTGCAGGTCGTTGGGCAGGATCACGCAGGTGACCGACCGCTTGGCCTTGGCGATGCGCACCGCCCGATCGATGATCGTGCGGACCTGGGCCGGAACCGTGCCGGTGGCGACGTACTCGCTGGCGACATCCTTGAAGAGCGTCTGCAGGTCGACTTCCTGCTGGTAAGAGGCTCCGATCGAGGCGCGCGCCTGCTGGCCGACGATGGCGACCACCGGCGTGTGGTCCATCTTGGCGTCGTAGAGGCCGTTGAGCAGGTGGATCGCCCCGGGGCCGGAGGTGGCGTAGCAGAGCCCGACCTCGCCGGTGAACTTGGCGTGGCCGCTGGCCATGAAGGCGGCCATCTCCTCGTGGCGCACCTGGATGTATTCCATCTGGTCCTTGGCGCCCTCGAGGGCGACATCGAGACCGCCGACCCCATCGCCGGGATAGCCGTAGACGCGCTTGAGGCCCCATTCGCCGAGCCTGCGCCACACGAATTCGCTGACATTCATCGACATCGAAACCGCTCCCGAAGTCGATGGGCAACGCCTCCCCCGTCGCCGGTATCCGCTTGGCCATTCAAAAAGTCCGCCATCGAACCACTCGGCACGCCGCGGCGCTTCGCGCGTTGGCCGGCGGCGGCGCCGGGGGCCCGACTCCTGCCGGGCGCCCACGGCATCATTGCGGAGGCGCCCCCTGGGAGACGACACAAGGCCAGATCCGTCCGATCGCGGTGAAGGCGCCGGCGCACCCGACAGGCGTTGTGAAACACGCCATGGATGATCGGCCGCTCAACATCGATATCCGCCATCCCCTGGTGTTGAAGAGCAACGAGCTGGCGCTGCTGACCCGGGAGGACGGCGAAATCCCGGAGCGCGCGGCGGGCTTTGGGATGTTCTATCGCGATACGTGCTGGCTCTCGCACTATGCCCTGCGACTCGATGGCGAGCCCCTCCTGTGGCTGATGTCGAGCGATGCGCAGGGGTTCTCGGCGCACATCGACCTGACCAACAAACCGATGCCGAGCGTCGACGGGCGGTCCGTCGAGGCCAACAAGCTCCATCTGCAACGCACCCTGCTGCTCGCCGCCGGCCCCGTGGCGATCGACACCCTGGCGATCCGCAATTCCTCCGCCGAAGCGGTCCGCCTGCCGATCAGCCTGGCGTTCTCGACGACTTTCGAGAGCCTGTTCGTCTTGCGCGGGGCGCCGAAGGGACGCCGGGGGACCCTGCACGCGCCGGACTGGGACGGGGCCGAGCTGAGGTTCAGCTACTCAGGGGCGGACGGCGTGCGGCGCACCCTGTCGGTGGTCTTCTCCGAGCCGGCTGTCATCGGTCCGCGGACCAGCGAGCGGACCGTCGCCTTCTTCGACGTCGAATTGGCGCCCTCGGCGCACCGGACCCTGACGGTCACCATGCGCCTGGAGGAACACGCCGCGAGCGAGACTCCGCCGACCGGCAGCCGGCGGATGCAGTCGCGCGAGGAAGCAGCCAGGATCGAGGATGACGCGGCCGCAGCTCTGCTGAAGGGTTGGGCGCGATTGGAGAGCGCCGATCGCACGCTCCACCGTGTGATGCGTCGTTCGGTGGCGGACGTGGCGCTCCTGCAAGTGGAACGCGATGACGAGCGGTTCACCGCCGCCGGGCTCCCCTGGTACCTGGGACTGTTCGGGCGCGACAGCCTGATCCCGGCCATCCAGTGCCTCGCGTTCAATCCCGATCTCTGCGCCCATATCGCGCGCACCCTGGCCAAGTGGCAGGGAACCAAGGAGGACGACCGGACGCGGGAACAGCCGGGCAAGATCCTGCACGAACTGCGGGTGGGCGAGATGGCTCATCTGAAAGAGATCGACCAGACACCGAGCTATGCGGCCGTCGATTCCACGCCGCTCTTCCTGATCGCCATCGCCCGTCATGCCGAGTGGACCGGCTCGCTCGACCTGTTCCACGCGCTTCGCCCGAACATCGACCGCGCCCTGGCGTGGATGCGCGGGCGAGAGGCGCAGTCGGCTGGCGGCTACATCGAATATACCGGCGAGACCTCCAACGGCGCTCCGGTCAACCAGGACTGGCGGGATTCAAACACTGGCGTGATGCGGGCCGACGGCGCCTTCCCCGAGCCGCCCCTGGCCCTCGTCGAGGTGCAGGGTTACGCCCATCACGCCAAGGTCCTGATCGCACGGCTGCTGCGGCGCGCCGGCGACGAAGCCGCCGCCGAGGCGCTCGAACGGGAGGCGGCTCGCCTGGCGGCGAATTTCGAGGCCGACTTCTGGATGGAAGAAGAAGGCTGCTACTGCCTGGCGCTGGAAAAGGGCGGCCGCCAGGTCGCCTCGGTCACCTCCAACGGCGCCCAGGTTCTCTGGACCGGGATCGCCGCCGATGATCGCGCCCACAGGGTGGCGCAGCGGATGATGACCGCCGACATGTTCAGCGGCTGGGGTGTGCGGACCCTGAGCGCGCGCCATCCCCGCTATGACCCACTCGCCTACCAGCGGGGCAGCGTCTGGCCGTTCGACAATGCGTTCATCCTCTCGGGCTTTCGCCGCTACGGCGCCGATAGGGCGGCGGCGCGGGTCTACGAGGCGATGATCGATGCGGCGTGCAGCTTCCGTCGTGACCGGTTGCCGGAGTTCTTCGCCGGCGCCGCGCGGATCCCGGGGGGTCTGCCGACGCATGCGCCACGGGCCGACCCCCTGCAGGCGTGGTCGGCCGGAACCCTGCCGTTCATGATCAGCGAGATGCTCGGGCTGAGGCCGGAGGGGTTCGACAGGCGCTTGCGCATCTGCCGGCCCATGCTGCCGCCGGGCGTCCCGTGCCTGGAGATCCACCAGATGAAAGTCGCGGGCGCCGCGGTGTCGTTGCGGTTCGAGGGGCGAGGCGAGCGCGTGACCGCCAGCGTCCTCGGCTGTGACGGCGCGCTCGAGGTGGCGGTCGAACCGTGAGTGGCCGGGGTCGGCGTGGCAGGTCGAGTTGGAGCGTACGATGAACGGGATCGTCGTCATCACGGGGGCGGGGGCGGGCGTGGGCCGCGCCGCGGCCGCCGAGTTCGCCAGGAACGGCTGGGACGTGGCCCTCCTCTCGCGCGATCCCGAGCGGCTCGAAAAGGCGGCGCGGGAGCTGCGGGATCTGGGCGTGCGGACCCTGCCCATCCCCACCGATGTGGCCGACGCGAACGCCGTGGAGACCGCGGCGGACCGAGTCGAACGGGAGCTGGGACCCATCGACGTGTGGGTGAACGTCGCCATGGCGACGGTGTTTGCCCCGGTGCACGAACTCACCGCCGCCGAGTTCCACAGGGGCACCGCGGTGACCTACCTGGGTCAGGCGCACGGGACGATGGCGGCGCTCAAGCACATGCGTCCGCGAGGGAGAGGCGCCATCATCTGTGTCGGCTCCGCCCTCGCCTACCGTTCGGTACCGCTGCAGTCGGTCTATTGCGGGGCCAAGTTCGCCATCCGCGGATTTCTTGACTCCTTGCGCTCGGAACTCATTCACGATGGGATCGATGTGAAGATCACCGAGGTCGACCTGCCGGCGATCAATACGCCGCAGTTCGATTGGGCGCGCAACAAGATGGGCCGCAAGGCCAGGCCCGTGGCGCCGATCTTCCAGCCGGAGGTCCCCGCGCGGGCGATCTTCTTTGCCGCCAACCATCACCGACGACAGATCTGGGTGGGGCTGTCCACGATCAAGGCGATCCTGGCGAACCGGGTCGCCCCGGGTCTGCTGGACCGCTATCTCGCAAGCTCGGGCTATAAGGGTCAGCTGACGCAGGAGCCCCTCGAGCCGGACGCGCCCGACAACCTGTTCGAACCGGTTCCCGGCGACTACGGCGCCCACGGGCGCTTCGACGAAGAGGCGCGTCCCCGAAGCTGGCAGATGTTCACGACCCGTCACTCCGCTGCCCTCTGGGGCGGGGTCCTATCGGGTATGGCCGTTCTCGCCATCCTGGCCGCGCGCAACGGCCGGCGACTGACGACCCGGGGCTCAGGACGCCGACGGAGGGACGGCGCCTCTAGGTTCGCGCGCGATGGGGCAGGGAATCTGCCAGGGGTCCGGTCTTCGGCCTGCGCTTCCACCACCATCCCGAAGTTTCGTCGATGCGAACCAGACGCCCAAGCGCGCCGTCGTCGTCAGGTTGCGTGGCGGCGATGAACGTCCGGTCGGCGGGCTGGATCCAAGCCTGGAGTTTGGCGCGAAGCGGCTCTGCGCACGCGCCTAAGATCCACTCGAGACCATCGCGCGCCATGAGGTCGTTCGTGTAGTCATCGATCGTGAGCTCATATCCGTCGACCGATGCGGACAGCCTGTCCCAGGTCGCGAGCAGCCACGCGGGGGTCACATGGTTGGCCCAACCTTCCGCGCGAAGCCGGCGGCCAAGCTCGTCAAGAACGGCCTGTTCGGCGGCATCGAAGCGTGGCGGCGGTCTAGTCATGCTGGCCGCTGACCCGGTCCACCCAGGTCGCCACTGCGTTCAGCAGTTCATCGAGCACTTCGGCGTCCTTGCGGCCCGACCTGGCCGGGACGTGGAAGGCATGATCGGCCTCGTCCGCCAGAACGAGGGTCTCCCGGCCGCGAAGATCGGTGAGCGCGGTCCGCAACAGATCGAGGTCGGCCAAGGCGTCCTTCGCGCCCGACAGGAACAACATCGGCACATCGATCGCCGACAGGTGCGCGGCGCGTTCGAGGGACGGCTTGCCGGCAGGATGCAGCGGGAAGGCAAAGAAGATGAGGCCGCGCACGCCCTCCAGCGGATGTCTGGCCTGCGCCTGAGAGGTCATCCGGCCGCCGAACGACTTCCCGGCGGCGAACAACGGCAAGCCGCCGGCGCGACGAAGGCCCTCCCCCGTGGCCGCCCGCACCGCGGCGTGAGCCACCGGCGGCGGATCAACCCGCTTTCCGCCGCGCTCCATGTACGGAAACTGGTAGCGAAGCGTTGCGACGTCCCGGTCGAACAGTCCCGTGGCGATCGCAGCCATCGACTTGTGCGCCATCCCCGCGCCCGCGCCGTGCGCCAGGACGATGCAGGCTCGCGCCTGCGGCGGCGCCAGCCAAAGCCCGGACACCGGCTCGGCCTGATCGATCGGAATGGTGATCGGTTCCGGGTCGGTCACGCCGACAACCGTGCAGAGCAATAGGCGATGGCCTTGCGCGCCTTCGCGGCCCATTCGTCCGGTGGATTCAGGGCCAGATAACGCTCGAACAGCGCCTTGGCGTTGCCCATCTCATCGGCCTGCATTCGCAGCTGTGCGAGGTTGAAGACGGCGTCGGAATTGGCAGGGTCGGCTTTCAGCACGCGGTCCAGCTCTTCCACCGCCGCTTGCGTCTTGCCGGCGGCTTCGAGCGCCTGGGCGAGATTGTAGCGCGCTTCCACGAAGGCCGGATCCCTCGCCAGGGCGCGGTGGTAGGCGAGCGCAGCTTGGCCGAAAGCGCCCTGCGCGAGGCGGATATTGGCGAGGTTGTAGGGCGCGATCGGGTCCTTCCGGTCGGCCCTGGCGCACAGATCGAACAGTCGGGCGGCTTCGTCGAGGTCGCCCTGGGCCTCCGCGACGCTCGCCTGCTCGAACAGATCGTCGACGCTCTGATGGTCCTCGTCGAGCGGCAGGAGGCCCTGCCCTTCGAGGCTGGTCAGGCCATGGCTCCATTGCAGAGCCGCATCACCCGACGCCGTCAGAACGATCTTGTGCAGGCCGACGGGCGCGAGAGCGCGGGCGCGCATCAGGATCCTGACCGTGTCCGCGCGCGAACGGCCCTGATCGAGAAGCTCGACCGCGGTGCGCATCACGCCGACGTCGCCGAAGCGGCAATGCCCGGCCTCGATCTCCACCAGGTCGAAGGCGGACAACAGATCCGCGTCTTCGCGCGCCAGCCTCGACTGCGCCAAGGCCGTCCCGAGCGGCAAGCTGACGGCGCTTGGGGAGTCCTCGCCTGACAGTTCGGCGGCGAACGCCCGCTCTGACCTGACCCTGACGCCGCGCTCGCGCGCCAACGTCAGCCGGGCGCCAAGGGCGCCGCTGTCGATCTGGGTGGTCGCCAGCGCGCCGACGACAAAGGCGTCGCTTCGCCGGGTCAGATCCCGGGCGACCAGGCCGCCTCCCCGGACAATCTTCCTTCGCAACTGGTCGCGCACGCCGGGCGAAAAGCGGCCGTAAAGGGCGAATGCGCGATCACGCACGTCCATCGGCTCAGGCGGCGCTGGACTTCTTCTTCCTGTCCGCCGCCTTCACGGGCGCGGCTTTCGCCGCGCTCTTGGCCGGCGCCTTGCCGGCAGCGGCGATCTTGCCAAGGCTCGGGGCCGGGGGCCGGCGGTCCTCCTCGATGCTCCGGCGCAGGGCGTCCATCAGGTTCACCACATTGCCGCGCTCCGGGGCCTTGGCGATGACCGGTTGGCCGCCTGAGATCTTCGACTTCACCAGCGCCAGCAGCGCCTCTTCATAGCGATCCTCGAACGCCTCCGGCGCGAAGGTCGCCGCTTTCTGGGCGATGATCTGCTCGGCCATGTTCAGCATGTCATCGGAATATTTGGCGTTGAGCTTGTCGAGGGCGCTGGAAGGCTCGCGAACCTCCTTGGCCGAGCGCAGCGTCATCAGCCGAAATCCGTCGGTGATCGGCTGGATGGCGACCAGGCGTTCACGGCCGGAAAGCACGATCCGCGCGACGGCGACCTTACGGACGCGCTTCATCGCCTCCAGGATGACGCCGAAGGTCTCCTCGGCGATCGGGCCGTCCGGAGCCAGGTAGTAGGTGGAGTCCAGGTAGATCGGATCGATGTCGGCCTCGTCGACGAAGCCGTCGATGTCCACCGTCTTGCTGGATTCGATTTCGATCTCTTCGAGTTCTTCAGCCGTGACGACGACGTACTTGTCCTTCTCGAACTGGTAGCCCTTTACCAGGTCGGCGCGATCGATCTCGCCGAGCTCCGGATCATGGTACTTCTGCTGCACGCGGTTGAGCGTGTCCTTGTGCAACAGGTTGAAGGCGATCTTGCCCGCGGTCGCCGAGGTCGCCGGATAAAGCCTCACCGGACAGGAGACCAGCGATAGCCTGAGGTAACCCTTCCAAGACGCGCGTCCGGCCATTTTGGGCCCCTTATGCTTTCATCCCGACGTCACGCCGCATCTTGGGCGTGATCTTTGTTCCACTTGATCCTAACTCATCCCAAGGGTCGGCGCCCAGAGCTTCAAGCCGCCGATGTATGTTAAGACGATCGAACGCGTCGCCTCCCGACAGTTTGCGCAGCTCTTCCCAGAGAATCGGCGTCGCCACCGGAAAACCCGGCCGCGCACGAAGCGAATACGAGGCCACCGCGCTCGCCCCGCGGGCGTTGCGAAGATAGTCGATATAGATCCGGCCCTTGCGCCGCTCCTTCGACGACACGGCGGTGAAGACGCCCGGCGCGTCCGACGCCATCGCCCGCGCGAACGCCTCGGCGAAACCCTTGACCACAGGCCAGTCGTGCCCTGCGGCCAGGGCCACGACCAGATGCAGCCCCTTGCCGCCGGTCGTGCGCAGGAAGACCGCAAATCCCAGCGCCTCGAGCCGGTCGCGCAGGATCTCGGCGCCGTCGCAGACCCGCGCCCACGGCAGGCTCTCGTCCGGGTCCAGATCGATCACCACGCGATCTGGATGTTCGGGATCGTCGATATGACAGCCCCACAGGTGGAACTCGATTGCGCCGAACTGGGTCAGCCCGAGATAGCCCTTGGGCTCGGTCACGGCGATGAACGAGGCGCGCTCCTCCTCGTCCGCCAGATCCACCGTCTGCACGCCTGCCGGCAGGCCGGCGAAAGCATGGCGCTGGTAGAAGCTGTCCTTGATGTCGCCGCTGGGGCAGCGAAACACCGTCACCGGCCTTCGCAGCAGTTCCGGCAACAGCCAATCGCCAACACGCGCGTAGTGGATCGCCAGATCGAGCTTGGTGACGCCGCTGCCGGCGAAGATCTCGCGCTGAGGGTTGGTCAGGGTGATGGCGGCGAGGTCACGGTCGCCGACCAGCTTGCGCTTCAACGCCAGGGTCGGACGCGGCGCCGTGCGGGGCGCGAGGCTCATGAACACCGGCGCGCGCGGCGCATCGTTGCTGGATCGGGTGCGGTAGCCGATCTCGGCGTTCCACGCCGGCTCGACCCAGCGGGCGCCGGGCGTGCGCGGACTTGCGACGACGCTCGACGATCGCTCGCTCTTCGACAGGGTCGCGTAGAGCTCACGCGCCTTGTCGTCGCTGATGCCCGACCCCACCCGGCAGGCATAG
This sequence comes from Caulobacteraceae bacterium, assembly GCA_036276055.1. Taxonomy (GTDB): domain Bacteria; phylum Pseudomonadota; class Alphaproteobacteria; order Caulobacterales; family Caulobacteraceae; genus Acaudatibacter. The sequence continues at coordinate 6,167 of DATBEN010000056.1, read as the reverse complement.
ACCAGTTCGCCGCCGCGCTCTTCCGCCAGGATCAGCGAGGAGGCGCTCCTTGGCATGTTCGAGAGATAGCCGATCACCGCGAAGATCCCGACCTCGAGGCGCTTGACCTTCACCCAGCTGGGCGACCTGGCCTGGACGTAACGCGCGTCCGCCTTCTTCGAGACGATGCCTTCCAGGCCCATGCGGCTGGCCTGGGCGAACAAGGCCGCGCCGTCGCCCTCGATATGGTCGCTCAGCTGGATCGGCGAGCGCGGGTCGATGAGCGGACCGATCAGGCCCTCCAGGGCGGCCTTGCGGTCGAGGAGGCGCGCGCCGCTCAGGTCGAAGCCGTCCAGATAGCAAAGGTCGAAGGCGAAATAGGTCATCGCGTGGCTGTCGCCGTCCGACAGCGCCCGTTCCAGCAGGTCGAGCGAGGTGACGCCCCGCGGATCCTGAACGGCCACCTCGCCGTCCACGATCGCGCTCTTGCAGGGCAATTTGGCGAAGGCCCTGGCCAGGGCGCTGTAGCGTGCGGTCCAATCGTGGCCGTTGCGGGTGATCAGCCGCACCTGGCCGCCCTCGAAGAACACCAGGGTCCGATAGCCGTCATACTTGATCTCATGCAGCCAGCCCGCGCCTTTGGGCGGGGCCTCGGCCGTGTCGGCGAGCTGCGGCTTCCACCGCGAGGGCATCGGCGCAGCGCGCGCCGACGCCACCTTGCCCGCGGCCCTGCGTGGCGCGAGCCGGCGCGGCGGAAGAGGCTCCTCGTCGACGGGGCGGCCGGTCACCACGCTGTTGGGTTCCTCCGCCAACACGTCGTAGTCGGCGAGCGGCCGCGCCGCCGGGTCGCGCTCCTTGATCAACAGCCAGTTGGTCGGATCGTCAGGCAGGCGTTTGAGCATCCAACCCCCGGCCAGCTTCTCGCCAGCCAGCCGGAACTTGATCTCGCCCGCGGCCAGCGCCGCCTGCGGCTCCGCCAGTGTGACCCAGGTCCCGCGGTCCCAGACGATCACCGTCCCGGCGCCATAGTTGCCGGCCGGGATGCGACCTTCGAAACTGGCGTATTCCAGCGGGTGGTCCTCCACCAGCTTCGCGAACCGCCGGACCTTGGGATCAAGGCAGGGCCCCTCCGGCACCGCCCAGCTCTTCAGAGCGTCCCCGATCTGAAGGCGCAGGTCATAGTGCATGCGCCTGGCGTGGTGCTTCTGGATGACGAAGATGGCTTCGCCGGAATCGGCAGACCCGCCACGCGGCTCCGGCGTCTGGGCGAAGCGCCGCTTGGCTCGGTAGGTGTCGATGCCGTTGGCCATGAGGTGATCGGACTTGGCGGCGGGGGTGGTGAACAGTACGGCGCCGGTCGACAGCGTCTAGGGTTGGCGCCTGAATGAGGGGACGGGATCACCCTCCCCTCAGGCACAGTCTCGCGCCTTGCCGGGCGTTTCGCCTGGTGGCTTCACTTCGAGATGACGCGCTTGCTCGCAAGCGTGCGGCCCAGCTGGCCCGTGAAGGGCCTCGGCGGCTTTCGCCGCGATGAGGCGGTGGAGATGCTGCTCGTTGATCTGTCCGAAGGGTATATGAGAGAGCGCCACTAAGATCTCCCGGCAAGCAGGGGCGGCGTGGTTTCGTCACGATGGAATGCGAAGGCAGCGGCCAAGACGAGTTGATCGTCGATAAAGAAGCCCTGTTCGCGGAGCGCGTCGCGCAGGGCCTCAAATTGCAGATAGGTGATCGCTTCACGCAGTGACGCTTCGGCGAGGTCGTCGAGCTTGGCGGCTAGGGCATGGATGTTTTCGCGCCGTTTCGCGCGTTCTTCGTTGGTTGGCAGTTTCGCGCCATTCCACACAGTGGAGCCAGCATTCTGCCTCGCGTACGCGGCGGCCGCGTGAAGCGGATCGGCGGTGGTGACGACCAGCATGTAGCTCGTGCTGCGTCCGCCGCCTGGTTCCTTGAAAAGGATATGACGGCGCATCAGGTCATCGATGTCGCGGGACGCTGTATCCTGAGAGGTCTTGGTGATCAGCGCCCACTTCGACGAAGTGAGTTTTCCCTCGAAGCCGTCCAGCAGCTTGCTGAGCATTAGCCGCTGGCGGTCATTGAAGGCTTCGCCTGCATACCCTTGCCAGAACCTGGCTTTCCGCAAGACCACGGCGAGGATTGCGTCGGCGCCGTCAAATGCGCGATCGAGGCAACCAAGGAACCACTCAAACCAGCGCGTGATGTCGACGTCACCTTTTTGGGTGCGCTCCAGGATTTCGTAGTAGGTCTTCTTCTCAATGTGGATTTGCGCCGACATGCTGTAGAAGCGCTGCGGGCTTCCATCCGAGCGCGCGAGAGCCATGTCTGCAATGGCTCGTGCGATACGTCCGTTGCCATCCTCGAAAGGGTGGATGGTAACGAACCATAGGTGAGCAGTCGCGGCCTTGAGGACCGGGTCAGTCGCGGGTGGGCTGTTGAACCACTTGAGAAAGGCGCGCATTTCGCGCGTCAGGCGCTTGGCTGTGGGCGCTTCGAAATGAACACGCTCACGCCCAATGGGGCCCGAAACCACTTGCATCGGCCCAGCGTCTTCATCGCGCCATGCGCCGGTGATGATCTTCTTCATCCCTCTTCGCCCCGTTGGAAAGAGCGCGGCGTGCCAAGCGAAGAGACGTTCTTCGGTGAGAGGTTCGGCGTATTTCTGCGTGGCGTCGAGCATCATCTCGACGATGCCTTCGACATTGCGTTCAGCGGGCTTCAGACCCGCGATGTCCATGCCGAGTCGCCGCGCGAGAGATGACCAAACTTGATCTCTGTCGAGGTTTTCGCCTTCGATCTCGCTGGATTTGGTGACCTCTTCGGTCAGCGTTTGGAGAACGGCCTCGGCTCGGAGTTGGAATCCGAGCGTTTCCATCCTGCCGATGATGCGGCCTTGGTGATTGCGAGCGGCCGCGAGCTGAGCCGCGAGCTTCTCCTGGCTCCAGCGGAATTTCGGCCAATCATCACGCTCGTGAATGTACTCTGGCATAGGGCTCCCCGCGGAGATTGGGGGATTCTATTCTCCGCATCATATGCGGAGAATATGGCACATTTCCTCCGCGGGAGCAAGGATAATCTCCGCGTCATATGCGGAGATTAAGAGCACTAATCTCCGTAAAGCGCTCAGCTATCGCGCGAACTCGCCCTGAGCGCCTTCGCCCGCGCCGCGCCGGCGCAAACGAAGCCGCCCTGGCAAATCTTGGGTCGGAAACCGCTTTGGCGATGTTTAAGGCGAAGCCCGAGAAGGCAGACGACGAACGCGCGATGCGGCTGCGAGCCATCGCCCTGCTGTGGGACGACTAGCCAGGGCGGCACCAGCTGACCCCTGGCGTCCCCTCACAGCGTCGGGGCAAAGGTCGAGTTTCCGCATCGGCGCGAAAATCCGCTTCTGGCGCAAGGCCGACCTCTGAAATCGCCGGCGGCCGCTAGGCGCTCGACGACACGTACGGCTGAGGGCAGGCCTTCCCCGCTCACGGCCCCTCCACAAGCCGATCGAACGTCCTCTCCGCGATGACCGCCATGCGGGGGTCGTCCACGAGACCTGCGTCCAGGAGCATGACCCCATACAGAACCGCCCAGCCCCGAGCGCGACGCCAGGTGGCCGCCGAGACGGAATGACATGCGGTCATGGCTCGCTGGCGCGCGTCACGGTCTGGCAGAAGCATCCAGATGGCGCTGAGGTCCGACGCTCGATCGCCTTGGGCCATGTCTCCCCAATCGATCACGGCCGTGATGCGCCCGTCGGCGACCAGGACATTTCGTGGGTGCGGGTCGCCTTGGATCCAGGTCGGCGGCGCGTCGTTCGGGGCGGCCAGCGCATCAGCCCAGACCGCCCTGACCCTCGCGTCGACACGGTCGGTCTTCCCAGCCAGGTTCGCCGTACGCGTCTCGAACACCTGAACTCGCTCCGCGAGGGGGACGCCCCGGTAGGGGTTGCGCGGCGCATCCGCCGGGGCGGGTTTGTGCAAAGCCACAAAGAAGTCGGCGAGAACCTCGCCCTGATCCGGGTTGGGCGGTGAAAGGTCCGCCGTCTCCCCCTCAAGCCAGGGCGTGACGCTCCAGGCCCACGGGTAGCCGTCCTGAGGAACGCCGATCCGCACCGGCGCAGGAACGAGCAGCGGAAGCCGATCCTTGAGAAGCGGCAACCAGAGTTGCTCATGTCGCAAGAGCCTGGCCGCGACCTGCCGCCTCGGCAGGCGAAGCGCGAGATCGTCACCCAGCCGGAACATCGCGTTGTCCCACCCCGACGCCACGGGCGTGATGAGCAGATCTGCAAGGTCCGGATGCTGAACAGCCAAGAGCCCACGCGCCAGGTCGGCGTCGATCTCGATCTCTGCGGCCGGTGTTCCCGCAGAAGCGATCTGGCCTGTGGTGGTCATGGCGCTCACGTAGCTCGATCCCAAATGGCGCAAATGGCAGTGGTGACAGGTAAATGGACTGCACCCCTTCGTCGCAGAAGGCGTCGCTAAGGCCGCGATGACTGCACGTGACGCACCAAGGCCTCCACGTGTTCAGGGGGCGTAGTCTTGAGAATACCGTGGCCGAGATTGAAGATGAATGGTCCCCGACCCAGAGCGGCCAGGATCCGGTCCGCCTCGGCATGCATCGCCGGGCCCCCCACCACCAAGAGCTGGTTGTCCAGGTTGCCTTGCACGCAACGCCCCAGGCGCGTTTGAAGCCTCTCGGCGGCCCAGGCGAGCGGGACAGTGCTGTCCAGGCCGATGCCGTCGGCCCCGGTCGCCTCGGCGTAGCCGCGGTACTGCAGGCCGGCGCCGCGCGGAAAGGAGATGACCGGCGTGGCGGGATATTTGGCGCGGAGCGCTCTGACGATGGCGGCGACTGGCCGCACGCACCAGCGTTCGAAGAAAGGATCGGGAAGGATGCCTGCCCAGCTTTCGAAAAGCTGGATGGCTTCGGCTCCGGCCTCGATCTGCCTTTCCAGGAACTGTGTGATGGCCTCGGTCAGCAGGTCGATCAGCGGTTGAAAGCCCTCCGGATCGCTCAAAGCCCATTGCTTGATCGCGGCATGGTCCGTGGGGCCGCCCCCTCTGCCTTCGACCATGTAGGTCGCCACGGTCCAAGGCGCGCCCGCATAGCCGATCAGCGTCACGTTCGGCGGGAGCGCGACGGTGAGCCGCCGCACGGTCTCATAGATCGGCGCCAGTTCCTGGTGCAGCCGGGAGAGGCTGAGGCGCGCCACATCCGCGGCCGAGTGGATAGGCGGTGATAGGACCGGGCCTTCGCCTTCCTTGTATTCGAGCACTTGGCCAAGGGCCGCGGCGATCTGCGGAAGGTCGGCGAACAGGATGGCTGCATCGAGCCCGAACCGCCGGATCGGCTGCAGCGTCACCTCCACCGCATGTTCCGGCGAGTTGCAGAGCTCCAGCATGCCTCCGGCGTCGGCCCGCGTCAGATGATACTCGGGCAGGTAGCGGCCGGCCTGTCGCATCAGCCAGATCGGCGGGCGCTCAGTGCGCTCGCCCGCAAGCGCCCGCAGAAGCAACTTCTTCGGTTCGGAATCCACGGTCGACGCACTCCCGGTCCAGCTTGCGAGCGGAGATATCATCTGCGGGCGCCAGCGCCAGGTCGGATTGCGCGCCTATCGATTGCGCAGCCGTCAGCAAGCGTTACTGCGCTCGTGATGCTATCCAGAGCGCCGCTGAGCAGTGGAGACTTCGATGGTCATACGCCTCTGCAAGGCGAGCCTGGTGGCGAGCATGGCGCTGCTGCTGGCGCTCGTCGCCTTCAACAACATCGTGGACTACGGCGCCAACTGGGTCTTCGTTCAGCACGTCCTGGGGATGGACAGTATCTTCCCCGACACGACCCAGCGGTGGCGGGCGATCCATTCGGCGCCTGTGCAGCAGCTCGCCTATCTGGCGATCATCACAGCGGAGGCCTTGAGCGCCGGACTGCTCACGCTCGGGGCGGCGGCCTTGTTCCGCCAGGCGCGCAGCGCGAGGGGCTTTGATCGGTCCCTCGACCTCTCCGTCGCGGGGCTCACCCTGGCGATGCTCCTCTACGGCGCGGGTTTCATCGCCGTCGGCGGCGAATGGTTCCTGATGTGGCAGTCGAAGTCATGGGGCGGTTCCGACGCAGCCGCCCGGGTCTTCATTCTGAACGCCGCTGTCCTGGTCGTTCTGCTCGCGGGTCGACCGCCCGCGGGCGCGGAC
>DATBEN010000055.1:0-42393 GCA_036276055.1 Caulobacteraceae bacterium | reverse complement strand
CGCTCGACGGCGAAGCGGCCGACCCCGTCGCCGGCGAGTTGGGTGTTCCACGCCGCCATCCGCTCGGCGACCTGCGCGCGGCTGGGGAACGAACCCAGCCAGTCGCCGACTCTCGGATCGGCCAGGGTCGCCGCCGCCGCGTCGAGATCGTCCTCACGCCACGGACGCAGGATCAGGCGTTCGGTCTCCAGCCTCATACCGGCCGGGGCGCGACGAGGGAGCCGTAGAGGTCGGGGCGTCGGTCGCGGAAAAAGCCCCATGCCGCGCGGTGACGCGCGAGGAAGTCCAGGTCGAAGGCGGCGACGGCCACCCCTTCCTCGTCGCGGCCCAGGGCGGCGGCGAGGTCCCCGCGATGATCGCTGACGAAGCTCGAGCCGTAGAAGGTCTGTCCGCCGTTGGGGTAGCCCTCCCACGGCTCGAAACCTGTGCGGTTCGAACCCACCACCGGAATGACGTTGGAGACCGCATGGCCCTGCATGGCGCGTCGCCAGGGAAGCGCCGTGTCGAGGGTCGGGTCGTGCGGCTCGCTGCCGATCGCCGTAGGATAGAAGAGGACCTCGGCGCCCATCAAGGCCATGGCGCGGGCGCACTCGGGATACCACTGGTCCCAGCAGATCCCCACGCCGATGCGTCCAAAGCGCGTGTCCCAGACCCGAAAGCCCGTGTCGCCCGGGCGGAAATAGTACTTCTCCTGATAGCCCGGTCCGTCGGGGACATGGCTCTTGCGGTAGACGCCCAGCGCCGAGCCGTCCGCATCGAGCATGACGAGGCTGTTGAAATAGTGCGGCCCCTCCTTCTCGAAGATCGAGACCGGGATCGCGACGCCGAGCTCCGCCGCCAGGGGCGACATCGCCCGGACGCAGGGGTGTTCGCGCCAGGGATGGGCGTGGGCGAACCAGCGCTCCTCCTGGGCGACGCAGAAGTAGGGGCCCTGGAACAGCTCCGAAGGCAGGATCACCTGGGCGCCCGCGGCCGCCGCCTCGCGCACCAGCTCGATGGTGCGCGCGATGTTCGCCTCGAGATCGAATCCGTAGGCGGACTGCAGGGCGGCGACGGTCAGTGTGCGCGCGATCACGCCGGCTCCTGCTGACTGATGCAGTGGAACGAACCGCCACCGGTGAGGAGGGCGCGGGACGGAAGGCCGATCACTTGGCGATTGGGGAAGGCCGATTCCAGGGCGCGCACGGCGATGGCGCCGGGCGCCTCGTTGTAGACCGGCACGATCACCGCCCCGTCCGCGACGAGGAAGTTCATGTGGGAGGCGGGAATGACCTCGCCCTCGTCATTCTCGACCCGTCCCGGCGAGGGCAGCCGCACGATGCGCAGCGGCCGGCCTTTCGCGTCGCTCGCGCGGGCGATGGCTGCGGCGGCGGCGTCATAGATCTCGCCGTTGGGATCGTCCTCGCCCCACGCCATGGGGCAGGCGACGACGCCGGGGGCGACGAACCGGGCGAGATTGTCGACGTGACCGTCCGTATGGTCGTTGGCGAGTCCCTCGCGGAGCCAGACGACCTTCCCGACGCCAAGAGCCTCGGCCAGGGCGGCCTCGGCGTCGGCGGGGCGCCAGCCGGGATTGCGGTTGTCGTTGAGCAGGCATTGGCGGGTCGTGAGAACCGTACCCGCCCCGTCGTGGTCCAGGGCGCCGCCTTCGAGCACGAACTCGTTCCGCTCCAAGGTCGCGCCGGCGTGGGCGGCAATCGAGGCGGCCACCATCTCGTCGCCGGGCAGCCGGTACTTGCCGCCCCAACCGTTGAACCGGAACGCCGCGGCCCGGTCAGCGGAGCGGAAGATCGGACCGGTGTCGCGCAACCAGATGTCGCCGAAGACGCCCGAGACGATCTCGACCCCCGGCTCGCCGTCCAGCAGTTCGTGCGCGGCCAACAGGGCGTCGTGGCCGCAGGCCATCACCTTCACCCGCTCGCGGCCGGCGCCGGCCAGGGCGCAGGCCAGTGCGGCGACCTCGACCTGGGCGGAGGCGAGATCGTCCTCCCAGAGCGCCGCATGGCTGGGGAAACCGACCCACATCGCCCGATGCGGGGCCCACTCGGCAGGAACGGGGAGGCTCATGGCGCCGGCTTAAACCCCGCGCCGTCCGTGGGCGCAACGGCGACGTCAGCCGCCGAGGTGCTGGTCGAACCAGGCCAGTTCGCGCTGGCGAAGATCCGACAGGTCCGCCGGGTCGTGGATGGCGTGGCCCTGCCCCTTGTAGACGATCAAGGAGGTCGAGACGCCCGCCGCCTGCAAGCCATGCCAGAACTCGAAGCTCTGGGGCGAGGGACATTCCACGTCCCGCTCGCCGACATAGACCAGCGTGGGCGTACGGGCGTTCTTGATGCTGAAGATCGGCGAGAGCTTCTCGTAGATCGCCGGATCGTCGTAGGCCGAGGCGCCAAAGAAGGGGATCATCCATTTGTCGATCCCGTTCTCGCCGTAATAACTGATCCAGTCGGCGATCCCCGCTCCCGCAATGGCGGCGGCGAAGCGGTGCGAGTGGGTCACCGTCCACATGGTCATGTAGCCGCCGTAGCTGTGGCCGAAGACGCCCAGCCGCGCGTCGTCCACGGGCTGGGTCGCTTCGACCTTGTCAATCCCGGCCAGAATGTCGCGAAGGTCGCCGCCGCCGAAGTCGCGCACGTTGGCCTTGGCGAAGGCTTCGCCCTGGCCATAGCTGCCGCGCGGATTGACGTAGAAGACGAAGTAGCCCTTGCGCAGCCAGGTCGCGACGGGGAAGTTCGCCTCGTCATACGGCGGAACGTAGCGCGGGGTCACCGCGGCGCTCGGGCCGCCATGGACTTCCACCACCATCGGATGTTTGCCCGGCGCGACGTTCAAAGGCGCCAGCAGCCAGCCCTGGACGTCGAAGCCCTCGTTCTTCCAGGTGACGCTGCGGGCCGCGGCCTGCGGCGGCAGGACCGCGTTCACTCGAGTGATCGCCGCGAAACCAGGACCCGGCGCGCCGGCCCAGATCTCCGGGGCGTGGCTGAAGTCCTGCACTTCGGCGGCCGCCACGCTGCCGTCGGCGCTGAAGCTCGCCTGGGCGTCGGCCGCGCGGGCGCTCACCGGAGCGCTCCAACGCGTGTCCACGGCGCCGGTGTGCGGGTCGATGGCGACGATCTCCTCGCGCTCGCCACGCAGAAGGGTCCCCATCAGCCGCCCGCCCCGCCAGCCGGCCAGCGAGGTGAAGGTCGCCTTGATCCCGGGCGTCACGTCGGTCGGAGCGCCGCCCTCGAGCGGGACGGTGTAGACGTCGCCGCCGACAGAACCGAAGTCGCTCATCAACCCGCCGATGAAGACGACGGTGCGGCCGTCGGGGGAGACGCGCGGCGCGTTGATCTGCACGGTCGGGGCGGCGATCACCCGCGCGGGTCCGCCGTCGAGGTCGACGGAGATCAGTTTGGCGATCCACCAGTTGTCGTCGCCGTTGCCCTTGGCCGCGGTGGCCACGAAGCCTCGGCTGTCCGGTCGCCAGTCGTATTCATAGACGAAGGTGTCGGCCGGCGAGACGTAGCGGATCTCCCCGCCCGCCGCCGGGACGACGCCAATGCGCTTCTCGTCGGCGACTGTGAGGGCGCCGATATCGCCCACCTGTTCGGCGCCGGCCTCCACGGCCCCGGTCTCCTTGTGCGCGCCCGGCGTCGCCATCAAAGCGATCAGCGCGCCATCGGGCGAGAATCGGGGCGTCTGGGCCACGCCGTCCACGGTGGCGAGCACCCGCACCTGACCTTCGCGCAGCAGGTCGAGCGAGGCCTGACCCTTCCGCGGATCGAAGGCGATGAAAGCGAGGGTCTCGCCGCGGGGCGACCAGGCAAGGCCGGAATAGCGGCAGTCGCCGCACGGATCGTAGGTCGCCACGACGGCGCCGGTGCGCGCATCGCGCACGACCACCGGGCCCCGAGCCCGCGTCGTCGTCGGGCCGAGGGACTCATCCGCCTCCACCGCCGCGATGCGGTCGCCTGATGGCGAGACGGCGACGTCGCCGAAGGTGCGCATGGTCGCCGTGTTGGCCGGCGCCTGGGCCAGGGCCGATCCGGCAAGCACGGCCGCGCCGGCCGCAAGGATGAAAAGGCTTCTCAAAGGTTTCCCCCGTTCTTCGAATTCGAAGGTCCCATCCCCTTCATGGGGAAGGTGGTCGAGCGCAGCGGGACCGGGTGGGGAACTCTGGATCGTCCCGTACGCCCGGGTTCTTTCCCCACACTTCCCCACCCGTCACGCCTGCGGCGCGACACCCTCACCATGAAGGGGAGGGACTAAGCTACGCTACGCTACGCCGCCACAGCCTTCTCCAGCGCGACCTTGAAAGGCGCGTCGGTCTTGGCCTTGATCTCATCGACGGTGACGCCGGGAGCCACTTCCCGCAGGGTCACGCCGCCGCCCTTGCGGTCGATGTCGAAGACGCCAAGGTCAGTGATCAGCAGGTCGACCACACGCTTGCCGGTGAGCGGCAGGGTGCATTCGGTCAGCAGCTTGGGCGCGCCGGACCGCTCGACATGCTCCATCGCCACAACCACGCGGCGGACGCCGGCGACGAGGTCCATCGCTCCGCCCATCCCCTTCACCATCTTCCCCGGGACCATCCAGTTGGCGAGGTCGCCGCCGGCGGAGACCTGCATCCCGCCGAGGATCGACAGGTTGATGTGGCCGCCGCGGATCATGGCGAAGCTGTCGGCGCTGGAGAAATAGGACGAGGAATCCAGCTCGGTGATCGTCTGCTTGCCGGCGTTGATCAGGTCGGCGTCCGCCTCCCCTTCATAGGGAAAGGGCCCCATGCCGAGCATGCCGTTCTCGCTCTGCAGGATGACGGTGACGCCGGGCGGGATGTGGTTGGCCACCAGGGTCGGAATGCCGATCCCAAGGTTGACGTAGAATCCATCCTGCAGTTCGCGGGCGGCGCGCGCCGCCATCTGGTCGCGGGTCCAGGCCATCAGCCGCTCTCCTTCTCGATTCGCCTATTGCGCAGCCGCCGCCGTGGTCTGGCGCGGCCGGGTGGTGAGCTGTTCGATGCGCTTCTCGAAACGTTCGCCTACGAACAGTCGGTCGACGTAGACGCCGGGCGTGTGAATGGCGTCCTTGTCCAGCGAACCGGTCGGAACGATGCTCTCCACCTCGGCCACCGTCACCTTGCCGGCGGTGGCCATCATCGGATTGAAGTTCCGCGCGGTCTTCCGATAGATCAGGTTGCCCACGGCGTCGCCCTTCCACGCCTTGACGATGGCCAAGTCGGCGGTCAGGCCGCGCTCCATCACATACTCCTGGCCGTCGAAGGTCCGAACTTCCTTGCCTTCGGCGACCAGGGTGCCGACGCCGGTCTTGGTATAGAATGCCGGGATGCCAGCGCCGCCAGCGCGGATGCGCTCGGCCAGGGTGCCTTGCGGATTGAACTCGAGCTCGAGTTGGCCGGACAGGTAGAGTTGCTCGAAGAGCTTGTTCTCGCCGACGTAGGAGCTGATCATCTTCTTGATCTGGCCGCCGGCGAGCAGGACGCCAAGGCCGAAGCCGTCGATCCCGCAGTTGTTGGAGATCACCGTCAGGCCGCGGACGCCGGAGTCCCGGATCGCGGCGATCAGGTTCTCCGGGATGCCGCAGAGGCCGAAGCCTCCGGCCATGATCGTCATGCCATCGAACAGCAGGCCGTCGAGCGCTTTGGCCGAACCCTGCACCACCTTCGAAACCACTTTCCTCGACACTCCTCTGTCACGAGCCCAGCCTCAGCGTGCGGGCCTTTTACGCCCGGGGGAGCCGACGGGTACAGGCCAGCCGTTGATTTCCGTTGCCGGACGTGGTCGTCGCCGATGATGGCCGCCGACCCCCTCGATCCGATCGCCTACTCACTTTGGCGCGAGGAGCCCGACGCTTTCGTCGCGGGTCTCGGCGCGAGCTTCGAGCGGCACGGCTTCGCGGTGATCCGCGACCATGGACTGGACGAGACGAGGATCGCCGCCGCCCTCGACGCCGCCAAGGCCTTCTTCGGCCTGCCGGCGCCGGCGAAGGCCCGGTACGCCGTTCCCGGGGGCGCCGGCCAGCGCGGCTACACGCCGTTCGGGGTGGAGACGGCCAAGGGCGCCGCGGCGAGCGACCTGAAGGAATTCTGGCACGTCGGCCGCGAGCCTCCGCCTGGTCACCCGCTGACCAGCGCCATGCCGGCAAACCTGTGGCCCGTGGCGGTCCCGGACTTCCGGCGTTCGGTCCTCTGGCTCTACGAGGCCCTGGACCGGCTGGGCGGCGAAATCCTGTCCGCCATCGCCCTTCGGCTGGGCCTGGAGCGCAACGCGTTCGTGGCGGCGACCGCAGAGGGCAACAGCGTGCTGCGCCTGCTGCACTACCCGCCGCTGGAGGAAGAGGTCGGGGCGATCCGCGCCGGGGCTCACGAGGACATCAACGCCATAACCCTGCTGCTTGGCGCCGAGGAGGCGGGGCTGGAGATCCTCGACCGGCAGATGGGCTGGCGGCCGGTGAATCCGCCGGCGGGGGCGTTGGTGGTCAACATCGGCGACATGCTCGCCCGGCTGACGAACGACGTCCTGCCGTCCACCACCCATCGTGTGGTCAATCCGCAGGCGGAGCGAGCGGGCGTCGCGCGCTACTCGACGCCCTTCTTCCTGCATTTCCGGCCCGACTTCCTGATCCGGACCCTGCCTTCCTGCGTCTCGTTCGAGCGGCCGGACCGTTATCCCGAGCCGATCACGGCCGACGCCTTCCTCCGCCGTCGGCTGGAGGAGATCAAACTGGCTTGAGTCAGTCCGCGAGCACGCAGGCGGCGAGTCCGCCGCGCTCCACCGTTCCCGAACGGGCTTCGATGCGACCCGTGCGCCGACGCACGTAGGGACCTGGCCGCGCCGCCTTCCACTTCAGGGGATCGGGCAGGATGGCGGCCAGTCGTCCGGCCTCGGCGGGGGTGAGGCGGTTGGCGGAGACGTGGAAGTACCGCTCGGACGCGGCCTGAGCGCCGTAGAGCCCCGGCCCCATCTCCACGGTGTTGAGGTAGACCTCCATGATCCGGCGCTTTCCCCACAACGTCTCGATCAGCACCGTGAACCAGGCCTCCGCGCCCTTGCGGACCCATGACCGCTGAGGCCAGAGGAAGACGTTCTTCGCCGTCTGCTGGCTGATGGTGGACCCGCCGCGGATGCGCCCCGGGCGCTCGGCGTTGTGGCGCAGGGCCGCGTCGATGGCGCGCACGTCGAAGCCGTGATGCAAGCAGAAACGCGCGTCCTCCGAGGCGATCACCGAACGCACCAGATCGGGCGAGATCCGGTTCAGCGGGACCCACCGGCGATCGAGGCCGTGGCCCTGGAACGCCCGCTCGATCATCAGGATCGTGATCGGCGGGGGGACCACGCGGTAGATGGCTACCCAGACCGGTGGAACGATGATCAACAACAGCAGGACGATCACCAGGAGACGGCGCAGAGCCCGGCCCAGACCGCCCCTCGTACTTCGCCGACGCCTTGCCGCCATTGGACCTCCGACCCGCGCTTGCGTTCCCCCGCGGACCCCGTCCAAGACGTCTGCGGCCGGAGCGCGTTCCGCAAAAGTGGGAACTGGTTTTGCGACGAGAACGCGCTCAAGTTCTTGAATCTAGAGCACGTCGATCCCGTTCAGGCGATTCCGCCTGAACGGGACGTGCTCTAGGGCCGCGCCGTGGTCAAGCCGATCGCGTGACGAGAGGAGAGCGGACATGAACGTCACCGAGGCCGTGCTGGCCCGCATGTCCGTGCGCGCGTTCCGTTCCGACCCCGTGCCCGGTGAGACGGTCCACGACATCCTTCAGATCGCGCACCGCGCCCCTTCCGGGGGCAATCTGCAGCCCTGGCGTGTGTTCGTCCTGGCGGGAGAGCCGCTGTCCGAGCTGAAGGCGATGATCGCGGCCTCGCCGATGGAGGAGCCGGAGTACGACGTCTATCCGCCCAATCTTTGGGATCCATTCCGCACACGACGCTACCAGTGCGGCGAGGACCTCTACGCCTCGATCGGCATCCCCCGTGAGGACCGCCCGGCCCGGTTGCATCAGCTCGCGCGCAACACCGAATTCTTCGGCGCGCCGGTGGGCCTGTTCTTCTGCCTTGAGCGCCGGCTGGGAGCTCCACAGTGGTCCGACGTCGGCATGTATATGCAGACGGTGATGCTGTTGGCGGTGGAACGGGGTCTCGCCACCTGCGCCCAGGAATTCTGGGCTCGCTACCCCCGCGCGGTAGGCAAGTTCCTCGGCCTCCCCGAGGGGCTGCAGCTCTTCAGCGGCATGGCGCTCGGCTATGCGGACGAAACGGCGTCGATCAACCAGTGGCGCACACGGCGCGATCCCCTGGACGCCTGGTGCGAGATGCGGGGTTTCTGACCTGCGGTCAGGCGACGGCTTCACTCATGGCCGCCGCGGGTTTGGCTTTCTTGGCGCCCTTCTTGCGCTTCTTCTTCGTGCGGTCCGCCTTGTCGGCTTTCGCCACCTTGGGAGCCTTGGGCTCCTTGGGAGCAGGCGGGGCGTCGGCGGCGGCCGCGAGACTTGCCAGGGTCTTCATGAAGCCGTCGCGCTTCTTGGACGAGAGCAGGGCCAGGAGGCGCTGGTCCGCCGTCGCGGCAGCGCCACCACCCTCGGCCAGCGCATCACGCCCTGCGTCGGAAAGTCGCACCGTGTTCGCCCGCCCGTCAGTGGCCGAGCGCTCGCGCAGGAGCAGACCCTTGGCCAGGAGGCGGGCCACGAGATCCGCCAGGGTCGACCGGTCGATTCCGGTCGCGCGGACGAGGTCGTTCTGGGTCAGCCCCTCGGCGTGGCTGGCGGCGGCAAGGACGGTGAACTGGCGCTGAGTGAGGGCGGATGGACCAGCGGCGTCCGCATGGAAATCCAAAGCCAACTGCAAAGCGCGATGCAGGAGGTGTGTCGGCGAGGCGTGCAACCCCTCGCGCGTGGGCTTGGTCTTGCCCTTGGACATGGCGGTCCCCTCGAGCCGGACCTTTCGGTCGATGCGTTACATAGACGATCTTTGCGTCGCTTTCACGACATACCTTCCGTGGACGGTCGTCCGCGGGCGTCAGAACCCTGGATCGGGCGGTTCCGGGGCAGGCGCGGTCTCGTTGCGCCCGTGTTTGAGCAGGAAGGGGGTCTGGGCCAGGGCGAAGACCACGGCGGCGACGATCGCCGCAACACGGAACGCTCCCCAGACCTCGGCGCTCTGGGTGCGGCGCACCCACTCATTGATTGCAGCGCTCGCCCACCAGAACAGGCCATAGCGGACGGCGAGCTTCCGCCAGGCGCTCTCAGGGAGGGTGAAGGCGCTTCCCAGCAGCGCCTTGAGCGGATTGCGGCCCATGGCCAGGCCGACGAAGAGCGCGGTTCCCAGGAGGCCATCGACGATCGTCATCTTCATCTGCAGAAGATCGGCGCGGTGGAAGTACAGGCTGGCTCCGCCGAAGAGGAGCGCAAGTCCGCCGCTCGCGGCCGGAAGCGGCGCCAGTCGCCGTTCGATCACCAGGTTGAGCGCCAGCGCTGCGGCCGAGGCGATCACGAGGGCCCAGGTGGCGTTCCGGAAGTTGTGGGTGACCAGCAGCACGCCGAGGAAGGCGACCGCCGGCGCGCCGTCCACCACCGTCCGCAGCCAGCTGGTCTTGCGTGGGGCCTCAGCCATAGTGCGGCTCGGTGAGGCCGACGAGGGAGCGGGAAAAGGCGCGCGCGTCGAACGGCTGCAGGTCGTCGATCCCCTCGCCCACGCCGATGAGTTTGATCGGCGAATCCGAGGCCTGAGCGACCGGGACGAGGACGCCTCCGCGCGCGGTGCCGTCCAGCTTGGTCATGACGATGCCGGTGACCCCGATGGCGTTGCCGAACACGTTCTCCTGCGCCAGGGCGTTACGCCCCACCGTGGCGTCGAGCACCAGCAGGACCTCGTGAGGCGAGTCCGGGTCCACCTTGCGCACCACGCGGATCATCTTGGTCAGCTCGTCCATCAGGCCCTGTTTGTTCTGAAGCCGGCCTGCAGTGTCGATCAGCAGGACATCGTAGCCCTCGGCCTTGGCCTTCTGGGCCGCGTCGAAGGCGAGGCCGGCCGCGTCGGCGCCGTTGGGCCGGGAGATGAAGTCCGCCCCTGCGCGGTCGGCCCAGATCTTCAGCTGCTCCACCGCCGCGGCGCGGAAGGTGTCGCCGGCGGCGATCAACACCTTGGCGCCGCGCGAGGTGAGGTCGGCGGCGATCTTCCCAAGCGTGGTGGTCTTTCCCGACCCGTTCACGCCGATGAACAGCACAACGTAGGGGCGCGGTCCCGACAGGGGGTCGAACACGCCCTGGCGCGGGATCAGTTCCTCGGCCACGGCCGTGGCCAGGGACTCCTTGATCTCCTCGGCGGTGGAGGAGCGCCCGAAGCGCTGGGCCGCGAAGGCTTCGGTGATCTTGGCCGCAGCCTTGGGACCGAGGTCGGCCTCGATCAGCATCTCTTCGAGCGCGTCGAGTTGATCCTGGTCGAGCGGCTTTGCGGTGAAGGCGGCCGTGACCTGCTCGGTCATCTGGCGCGAGGAGCGCGACAGGCCCTCGCCCAGCCGCTGAAGCCAGCCGCGTTTAGGTTCCAACATGATCTGGTCCGTTTAGCGGAGGCCGGCCTCCGCGGGTAGGGGAACGCGCCGTAGCGCCGCAGGCGCCCGGCTCAGTCCGCCAGCCAGGCCTTTCGGCCGTCGTGCCGCATGAGCACGCCCTCGATGACCGAACCCGTCGCATGCGCGCCGGAAAGGACGATCTCGGCATAATCCTCGCCGCGGCCGCGCCCCGGCGCTTCCACCAGAACGCGGGTGGCCGTCCCCAGCCGGCTCTCCAGACGCCGCGACAGGGCCTTTGCCCCGGCCTCGCGCAACCGCGCAGCCCGCGCGCGTACGAGCGCAGGTGGGACCTGGGGCATGCGGGCGGCGGGCGTCCCTGGCCTGGGGCTGAACGGGAAGACGTGCAGGTAGGCCAGGCCAGCCGCCTCGACAAAGGCCATGGTCCGCTCGAAGGCCGCCTCGCTCTCTGTTGGGAAGCCGGCGATGAAGTCCGCGCCGAAGGCCGTGTCCGGCCGGGCCTCGCGCACCGCCGCGATCAACTCGAGCGCCTGGGCGGCGCTGTGCCGACGTTTCATCCGCTTGAGGATCAGGTCGTCGCCCGACTGCAACGACAGGTGAAGGTGCGGCATCAGGCGCGGCTCGCCGCCGAACGCGGCGAGCAGTTCCTCATCGATCTCCGCTGCGTCGATCGACGAGAGGCGCAGGCGCGCAAGTCGCGGAACCTCATCCAGGATCCGCCGCACGAGAGCGCCCAGCGGGGGCCGTCCGTCGAGATCGCCGCCCCAGCTTGTGAGGTCCACCCCGGTGAGGACGACTTCTGCAAAGCCCGCGTCGACGAGCTCGCGCACGCGTGCGACCGCCTCCTCGGCCGGAGTCGAGCGCGCGTTCCCCCGTCCAAAGGGGATGATGCAGAAGGTGCAGCGGTGGTCGCAGCCGTTCTGCACCTCGACATAGGCCCGCGCGCGCCCTTCGAAGGCGCCGGCGGCGGCAGAGCCCCTGCGCACGGTGAAGACGTCGGCGACGCGATCGCGCGGCCCCTCGGCCGACAAGGCGCCTGGCGCGGCTTTGTCGCCATTGCCCAGCACGACGTCGACCTCGGGCATGGCGAGGAAGCTCGACGGATCGACCTGGGCGGCGCAGCCGGTCACCACCACCCGCGCCCTGGGCCGCTCCCGGCGCGCGCGTCGGACGGCCTGCCGCGCCTGGCGCACGGCCTCGGCGGTCACGGCGCAGGTGTTCACCACCACCACGTCGCTCACCCCGTCAGCCCTGGCCTGCCGGGCGATCGCGTCGGACTCGCAGGCGTTCAGCCGGCAGCCGAAGGTGATCACCTCGGCGCCGGCGTTGTCGACAGAAGGAAGCGAGCCGTCGGCCATGCGGACTTTGGCCCTCAGGTGCGCTCGGAGAGGAAGTCGGCGAACGCGCCCTTCCAATCGGCATGCCAACGCGACAGGGGCGGCCGGTTGTGGGTGATGTCCTGCGCCGCCCATTCGATGCGGGCGTCGTCCATCTCCCGCGTCACCTCGTTGTCGGGGCAGATGATGTAGAAATCGCCTTCGGACATCTTCTCGAGGGCGAACTCGATCACCTGCGCCGCGCTCCAAGCGCCAGCGGGCTTCTCGCGCTCGCCCGGACGGGTGAGGCCGGTGAAGGTGAAGCCGGGAACGAGCAGGTGCGCGCTGACCTGGCAGCCGGGGGTGTTGCGCAGGGTGTGCGCCAGACCCTCGGTGAGGACCTTCACCCCGGCCTTGCTGACGTTGTAGGCCGTGTCGCCCGGCGGCGTGGTGATCCCCTGCTTGGAGCCGGTGTTGATAATGGTCGCGGGCCGGCCCTGGGCGATCATCTCCGACCCGAACGCCTGGACGCCATTGACCACGCCCAGCAGGTTGACCGACAGGATGCGCGTCCAGCCGTCGCGGTTCTCCAGGGCGCTTCCCCCGCCACCCACGCCGGCGTTGTTCATCAGCACGGCCACGTCGCCGAAGCGCTGGAAGGCCTCGGTCTTGAGCGCGCACACCTGGTGGAAATCCGAAACGTCCATCGTCACCGAGATCGCCGACGCCCCCTCGCGCGCGACCGCCTTCACCGCCTCCTCCGCCCCGGCGAGCGCCTGGGCGTTGCGATCGGCCAGGACGATGTTCAGGCCCATCGCCGCGAACTTCAGGGCGGCGGCGCGGCCGATCCCGTCGGCGGCGCCGGTGATGACCGCGGTGCGGCCGGGAACAAGATAGGGCAGGTCGCTCACGCCGGGGTCTCCACGCAATCCAGCAGGCCGGTGAATTCGATGCTTACCGGGCCGGTCATTCGCACATGGTCATCGACCTCGCTCCAGTCGATCTCCAGTTCCCCCCCGTCGAGCTCCACCATCGCGGCGCGATCGACCAATCCGCGGCGATGGGCGGCCACGAGAGCCGCGCAGGCGCCGGTGCCGCAGGCCTGCGTCAGCCCCGCGCCACGCTCCCACACCTTGAGCCGGATGCGATCGTGCTCCCGGATCTCGGCGAAACCGACATTCGTCCGCTGCGGAAAGAGCGGGTGGCGCTCCATCATCGGCCCCACTTCGTCGATCGCGATCCGGTCGAGGTCCATGACGAAGAAGACGACATGGGGGTTACCCATGGAGACGGCGCCTGGGTTCCGCAGGTCGAGGGTCACCTCGATCGGCAGCTGCCGCGTGTCGACGCGCCGCGAAAGCGGGATCTCGGACCACTCGAAGCGTGGGGGTCCCATGTCCACCGTCACGATCCGCTCGCCGACCCGCCACGCGTCGAGCAGGCCCTTCGGCGTCTCCAGGCGAACGCGGTCGAGACCCATCGACTCCATGGCCAGCCAGGCCACGCACCGCGAAGCGTTGCCGCAGGCCCCGACCTCGCCGCCATCCGCGTTCCAGATCCTCATGTTCACGGCGGCCCGATCCGAGCGAGCCACCGCGATCAACTGGTCGCAGCCGACGCCGCTCGCCCGATCGGCGATCGCGCGCACCTGGTCCGGCGAGGGCGCGAAGGGACGATCCTCCGCGATCACGACCACGAAGTCGTTGCCGAGCCCATTCATCTTCACGAACGGCAGAGTCATGGGCGGTCCTATAGCCGTTTCCCGCGCGTCCCGCAGCCGCCGACGGCGGCTCCGCTCACGCCTTGGCCTAGGAGCACGCCGCCTGGGCGAACACTTCCGCCAGCAGCCGGCCCTCCTCACCGCGCGTGGACCCGGCCCGCCAGGCCACCACGATCTCGCGGTTGGCAAGGTCAGGGTCCAGAGGACGCACCGCGACCTGGGCAGTCGAAGCCAGCCCGGCAACCACCGCCATGGCAGGCAATAAGGAGACCCCGAGCCCCGAGCCGACCATCTGCACCAGGGTGGCCAGGGAGGTCGCCGCGAAACCCTCGTCCGGCGCAGACCTCGGCCGATCCAGACCGCAGGCCGACAGGGCGTGATCGCGCAGGCAGTGGCCGTCCTCGAGCAGGATCAGGTCGTCGCGGTCGAGCCGCTCGGCCGGAACCGACGCCGCCTCGGTGAGGGGATGGCCCGAGGGCAGCGCCGCCAGAAGCTCGTCGTCACAGACGTGGGCGTACTCGAGGCCCGTGGTGTCGTACGGCAGGGCGATGAGGGTGGCGTCGAGACTGCCGGTCTTGAGGTCGGCGATCAGCTTGTGGGTAAGATCCTCGCGCAGGAAGAGGCGCAGGCGGGGGAACCGGGTCCTGAGCGTCGGCAAGGCGCTTGGCAGGAGGAAGGGGGCGACCGTCGGGATCACACCCAAGCGCAAGCGTCCTTCCAGCGGCCGGGCGGCGCCCTGGCAGGCCTGGACGAGGTCTTCCGCCTGGGTGAGGATCACCCGTGCACGCGCCACGGCCTCGGCGCCGGCGGCGGTGAGGATGACGCCCGAGCGATTGCGGTCGACCATCGGCGCGCCGAGGATCCGCTCGAGCTCCTGGACCCCTGCCGACAGCGTGGGCTGAGTGACATGGGCGGCCTCCGCCGCCCGGCTGAACGAGCCGTGCTTGGCCAGCAGGCTGAGGTACTGCAGCTGTCGGAAGGTCGGGAGCATCGCCGTTCAAATAGAGATCATCTATTTGAACTCAAGAAACGATTGCAGATTTCCCTTAGACCCCCTCGAACATCAGCGGTTCGCCCCAGAACCTCTCGACCAGTCCGTTCTGCTTGCCGGGCCGACCGGTCGTGATGAAGCGCCGCTGGCCGGACGAGCCAGAGTGATATTCCGGGTGGCGGGCGAGATAGCGCTCGACCGCGTCGGCCGTCGCGCCGGGCTGATGGATCAGCGGCGTGCCCGGCGGCAGGGCCGCGCGGAACATGTCGGCGGTGATCTCGTAGTGGGTGCAGCCGAGGATCGCGCGATCGGGGGGACGCCCGACGCGACGCGAAAGCAGGGCCACATGCGCGGCGACGTCGGCGGCGAGCCGGGCCTCTTCCGCCCCCGCCTCGATGTCCCGGGCGAGGTCAGGGCACGCCTCGCAGAACACCGCCACGTCCTGGGCGCGCTTGTCGATCTCGATCTCGTAGACCCGGCTCCTGGCCGTCGCGGGGGTGCAGAAGATGCCCAGGACGTCCAGCTTCTCGGCCTTCTCGCTCAATGGCTCCGCCTCGTGCTCCCACGGCACGCCGGTGGCCGCTTCGATGGTGGGGACGATCAGCCCAAGGACGTTCACCGTCCGCCCTGTCTCGCGGCGATAGCCGGGAAGCCAGGTCTGCTGCAGCCGACGCAGAGCGACGGCGGCGGCTGTATTGCAGGCCAGGATCACCAGCTCGCAGCCCGCCGCGAAGAGCCGCTCGCACCCGGCGCGGGTGAGATCGACGATCTCCTCACCGGAACGACCGCCATAAGGGGTCATGGCCTGGTCGGCCAGATAGACGAAGTCCGCCGCGGGGAGCCGGCGGACCAGCGCGTGGTGCACGGTCAGGCCGCCCACGCCGGAATCGAACACGCCTATGGCCATGGGCGAGGTTTAGCCGCGGGCCGGTTAAGGGTCCATGGACGCCGGCGCCACGGTCTCCTACCCTTCCAACGGGGAGGGCCTCCGATGCGGGTGGCGATCATCGGTTCGTCGGGTGCGGGCAAGTCCACCTTCGCCCGAAGCCTGGGCGATGCTCTCGGCGCACCGGTGGTCGAGCTTGACGCACTCAACTGGCAGGCGGGCTGGCGCGACCTCATGACTCACGATCCCGAGACGTTCCGGGACCGAATCGCCACAGCGGTCGCGGGGGACCGGTGGGTCACGGACGGCAATTACACCGGCGTGTCCTTTCCCCTGATCCTCCCCCGCGCCACGGATCTCGTCTGGCTCGACTACGGGCGCGGCGTGATCATGCGCCGTGTGATCGGGCGGTCCTTCACGCGCGCTCTGTCAAGGAAGGAGCTCTGGCCGGGAACCGGCAACCGCGAGGAGTTCCGGCGCTGGCTCGACAAGGAACACCCGATCCGCTGGGCGTGGGACACGTTCGAGCGCCGCCGGGAAAGCTTCAGCGCTCTCTTCGATCGCCTGCAGGACAAGCCGATCCGGCTGCACCGCCTTCGGGTCCCGCGCGAGGCGCGGGCGCTCGTCGAGCAGTTGGCCGCCGCAACAGCCTGAGGCCTCAAAACGAAATCCCCCTCCGCGC
This sequence comes from Caulobacteraceae bacterium, assembly GCA_036276055.1. Lineage (GTDB taxonomy): Bacteria > Pseudomonadota > Alphaproteobacteria > Caulobacterales > Caulobacteraceae > Acaudatibacter. Next base: position 26,268 of record DATBEN010000055.1, on the reverse strand, counting down.
GCGGCGCGGAGGGGGACACTTCGTGAGAGCTTCCTGAGCGAAACGCCCAGGCGAGGCTTACTCGGCCGCCTGCTTGGGCGTGTAGCCGAGGATGGCCTTGACCTCGAGGTACTCGTGGAAGCCGAAGTCGCCCCACTCGCGCCCGTTGCCACTCATCTTGTAGCCGCCGAAGGGGGCGGTCATGTCGCCGCCGCCGCCGTTGAGCGACACCTGGCCCGCGCGCAGCTTGGAGGCCACTTCGCGCACCTTGTTCATGTCTGTGCCGGAGACATAGGCGGCCAGGCCATATTCGGTGTCGTTGCCGACCTTCACGGCCTGGTCGACGCTGTCATAGCCCAGGATCGACACCACCGGTCCAAAGATCTCCTCTTTGGCGATGGTCATGTCGTTCTTCACGTTGGCGAAGACGGTGGGCTTCACATAGTAGCCCTTGTCCAGTCCTTCGGGACGGCCCGGGCCGCCGGTGACCAGGGTCGCGCCCTCCTCGATCCCGGCCTTGATCAGGCGCTGGATCTTCTCCCACTGGCTCTTGTTGACCACGGGGCCCATCTGGGCGTTGCCGTTCGGGTCGCCGACGGTGGTGGACTCCGCCGCTTCCCTGGCGATGACGATCACTTCGTCCATCTTGCCCGCCGGGACGAGCATGCGGGTGGGCGCATTGCAGGACTGGCCGGAGTTCTGCATCACGTGCTTCACGCCGCCGCCAACGGCGCTCTTCATGTCGGCGTCTTCGAGGATGATGTTCGGGCTCTTGCCGCCCAGCTCCTGGGCCACGCGCTTGACGGTCGGCGCCGCGGCCTTGGCCACCTCGACGCCGGCGCGGGTCGAGCCGGTGAAGGAGACCATGTCGATGTCCGGGTGGCTGGCGATGGCGGCGCCCACTTCCAGGCCCGTGCCGTTGACCAGGTTGAAGACGCCGGCCGGCACGCCCGCGGCGTGCAGGATCTCGGTCCAGACGTAGGCGGAGAAGGGCGACTCCTCCGACGGCTTGAGAACCATCGTGCAGCCCGTGGCGAGCGCCGGGACCACCTTGCAGGCGATCTGGTTGATCGGCCAGTTCCAGGGCGTGATCATGCCGCACACGCCGATCGGCTCGCGCACCAGCCGCGTTGGACCACGGTCTTCCTCGAACTTGAAGGCCTTCAGCACAGCGATGCCGGTGGCGATGTGGCCGATGCCGATCGGCGCCTGGGCGCGCTGGGCGAGGCTGGCGGGGGCCCCCATCTCTTCGGTGATCGCCTGGGCGATGTCGCCGAAGCGCTTCTGGTATTCCGCCTGGATGCGCTCGAGCAGTTCGATGCGGTCTTCACGGCTGGTCTGGGAGAAGGTCTCGAAGGCCTTCTTCGCCGCGGCGACGGCCTTGTCGACGTCCGCGGCCGAACCCGCGGAGATGTGGCCGCAAACCGCTTCCGTTGCCGGATTGATCACGTCCATCGACTTGGGCGTGACGGGGTCGACCCACTTGCCGTCGATGTAGAATTTCATGCATTCGCGCATCTTGAGGTCTCTCCCTGGGGGGTCGGCGCCACGGCGGCCGAAATCTGCAGGAGCATCTTAGTGAACGGCGTTAAGGGCGGGAAGGGGGCCGCCCTTGCCGGGGATGAAACCGGCCGGTAAAGCCCGGCGGCCGCCTGGAGAGCCGCTCGACATGGAAGCCATCATCGTCATCGCCATCTTCGTCATCGGCTTCGCCGCCCTCAACTTCTGGGAGTTCGGCCGCGTCGACTGACGCCCCCCTGAACCCACGCGGCTGGGCGCTCGTCACCGGCGCTCGTCAGCGGCTGGGGCGCGCCCTGGCCCTCGCCGCCGCGGAGGCCGGTTACGACGTGGTCGTCCACGCCCGCGAAGCGACACAGGCGGAAGAGACGGCGCGCGAGGTCGAGGCGATCGGCCGGTCCGCCCGCGCGGCGGGGGGCGACCTTTCCGACGCCGCGACATGCTACGCCCTCGCAGCGGGGGCGCCTGGGCCCCTGCGGCTGCTGGTGAACAGCGCCTCCCTTTTTGAGTACGACGAAGCCGCCAGCGCCACGCCGGCGGGCCTGGACGTCGCGAACGCGGTGAACCTGCGCGCCCCCGTGCTCCTGGCGCAGGCGTTCGCCGCGCGGCTGGGCGCCGACGAGCACGGCCTCGTGGTGAACCTGATCGACCAGAAGGTGCTGCGCCTCGATCCCCGCTTCTTCAGCTACACCGTGGCGAAGGCGGCCCTGTGGGCCGCCACGCGGATGATGGCCCAAGCGTTCGCGCCGCGCATACGGGTCAACGCGATCGGTCCGGGCCCCACGCTGCAGTCCGTCCACCAGAGCGAGGGGAGCTTCGCGGCCGAGGCCGCCGGCGCCCTGCTGGGCGAGCCAGTCGGCGTGGACCAGATCAAGCTCGCCCTGCGCTACCTGATCGACGCGCGGTCGGTGACGGGCCAGATGATCGCCGTCGACTCGGGCCAGCATCTTGGCTGGCGCACCCCGGACGTGGTCGAGCCGTGATCCCCATGCCCAGCTTCCAGACCCGCGTTTTCGTTCGAGCCCTTCGCGTGGACGCCGAGATCGGCCTGCATGCTCACGAGCAAGGCCGCCGCCAGCCGCTGATCGTCGACGTGGAACTCGAGCTGTCGGGCGAACCCTGGCGATCGATCCACGCGACGGTCGACTACGAGAGGATCCTCGCGCACGCCCGCGCCGTGGCGGATGAGGGGCACGTGCTGCTGGTGGAGACCTTCGCTTGGCGCCTGGCCCGCGCCTGCCTGCAGGAAGCCGGAGTCACGCGGGCGCGCGTGCGAGTGGAAAAGCCGCTGGCGCTGGCTCCCGATGCCGAGGGCGCGGGGGTGGAGGTGGTCGCCGAGGGACCGTGACGGACCGCGCGGCCGTCGAGCCGCGCGCGTTACCGAATCCTCACTTGGGGTTCGACCCTGACGGGCTTAACCTACGCAATCGGACCAAGGTCCAGGCTGAATGGGGATCTGGAGGATGTCGGACACCTCCCTGCCGCCCACCGCGCCGCCGCCCGCCGCGCCCATGGCGGACGAGCGCCAAACGGCGCTGATCGTCTATATCCTGATGCTGGTTCCCTTCGTGGTGCCGGTGACCCACGTGGTGGGCCTGGTGATGGCCTATGTGAGCCGCGACACCGCTCCCGAGTGGTTGAAGAGCCACTTCACCTTCCTGATCCGCACCTTCTGGATCGGCCTGCTCTACATGGCCGCCGCCTGCGTCCTGTGCGTGGTGCTGATCGGCTTCGTCCTCGTGCCCGCCGTGGTCGTCTGGTACATCGTGCGGTGCGCCCTGGGGCTCTCGCGCCTGATGCGCTCGGAGCCCTATCCGACGCCGGAGAGCTGGACCTTCTGAGCCTGTCCGCCGGCGAGCGTCAGCCGGTCAGGCGCCGATCGAGCCTGGCCGTCGCGTAACGCCCATCCGCCAGAGCACCGGCCGGCCGTCGAACTGGTGCCACAGGGCGCCGCTGACGTGCAGGAACAAGGTGATCAGGAGGATCCAGATCATCACGTAGACGTGGGCGTGGCTCAGGGCATGACGGGTGGCGTGTGAAAGGCCAGTCATCCCGGGCAGGGCTGGCCAGGGGACGCCCCACCAGGAGATCGGCCCCTTGCGCATCGACGCCAGCGCCCAGCCGGTCACCGGCAGACCCAGCAGGAGCATGTAGAACAGCACATGGGTGGCGCGGGCCAGGGCGCGCTCCCACACAGGCATTCCTGCAGGAAGCGGGGGCGTGGGATAGGTGACGCGCACGCCGATGCGGACCAGAACCAGCAGGAGGATCGTCAGGCCCACGGACACATGGAACCAGAGGACCTGCGGCTTGGCCGGCGAATGGTCCTTGAGGACCTCGTTCATGTACCAGCCCAGGCAAAGCTGGATCACGATCAGGGCCGCGGTGATCCAGTGCAGGAAGACCGAGATGGTCCCATAGCGCCGCGCGGCGCCGTCCGGCTGATAACCCAGGCTCATCGCTATCCCAGTTCTGGAGGCGTGGGCGGGGCGGCGCCAGCGCCGCCCCGCGGATCGTCAGTCAGGTCTGGCGCGGCTGTCAGTGGTGGCCGCCACCGCCGTGGCCGCCACCGCCATGTCCGCCGCCGCCATGCCCGCCGCCGCCGTGGCCGCCGCCACCGTGGAACCCACCACCGCCGTGACCGCCACCGCCACGGTAACCGCCGCCACCGCCATGGCCGCCGTAGCCGCCATGACCGCCATAACCGCCACCGCGATAGCCGCCGCCTCGGTAACCACCGCGTCCGCCATGCCAGCCGTGCCAGCCACGCCCGCCGCCCCAGCCGTAGCCGCGGCGCCAAGCGTAACCGCACCAATAGAAGCCGGGGCCGTGCCAGCCGAAGTCATACCAGCAGTAGTTCGTGCCGCCCCAGAAGAACTGCGCCGGTTCATAAACACCGTACGGACCGGGACCATAGCCTCCATAGAAAATCTGAGCTGCGGCCGGACCTGCCACGGCTGCGCCGACTAAGGTCGCGGCCGCAGCGGCCCCGGTGAGAAGTTTTCGCATAACGGATTCTCCAGTCGACTTGCAAAGGAAGGGGTGGAGCGCGCCCGTCCAAGCGATCTTATCCTTCGGCGAGCGTAAACGCCTGGGCTTGGCCGTGGGTTCAATCTGCAGAGGCGGACGCGCGCGGCCGGCAGATGGTCGTCTCGCGGGCCGCGCTTCAGTGCAACTTCACCGCCGGGCTCGGGCCACGGCCGAGCATGTTCACGACCGTGCGCCAGGCGACGGCGCGCCCGCCATGCAGGGCGGCTTCGTGCATGGCGTAGAGCGAACGGTAGACGAGGCCGGCGAAGGCGCCTTCGATGAACAGGCCCTTGCCGGAGATGAAACCCATCAGGTTCCCGACCGTGCTGTGCCCGCCCAGGGACACCAGCGAGCCGAAGTCGTGGTAGCGATACGGCTCCAGAGGCCCCCCGCTCATGCGGCTGCGGATCTGGCGCACCATGTGCGAGGCTTCCTGGTGGGCGGCCTGGGCGCGCGGCGGGACGGGCGCATCCGAGCCTGGCTGCGGGCAGTCCGCGCAGTCGCCGATGGCGAAGACATCCGGATCGCGTGTGGTCTGCAGGGTGGGGAGGACCTTCAGCTGGCCCATGCGGTTCGTCTCGAGTCCGCCGAAGTCGCCGAGGACTGGAGGCGCCTTGACCCCGGCGGCCCAGACCACGAGCTCCGAGGCGATGAACTCGCCGCTCGCGAGCACCACGCCGTCGGCGCGCACGGCCGCGACCCGGGCGCCCACCCGCACCTCGATACCCAGGTCCTCCAGGCGGTCGCGGGCGGCCTGCGCCATCCGCTCGGGCAGGGCTGGCAGGATCCGTTCGGCGGCGTCCATCAGCACGATCCGCACGTCGCGGCCCGGATCGATCCTGTCGAGGCCGTAGCCGACGATCGCCCGCACGGTCCGGTGCAGCTCGGCCGCCAGCTCACTGCCCGTGGCGCCCGCGCCGATGATCGCCACCGACAGCTGGCCGGGACGGATCGGCGCGGGCTGGGCGTCGGCGCGCAGGCAGGCGTTGATGAGGCGCCGGTGGAACAGCTCGGCCTGGTCAGGCGTGTCCAGCGGGACCGCGTATTCGGCCGCGCCGGGCGTTCCGAAGTCGTTGGTGACGCTGCCGATGGCCATCACCAAGGTGTCGTAGGCAAGGCTGCGCGGGGGCGTGATCTCGCGCCCCTCCTCGTCGAAGGTCGCGCTCACCTCCAGCCGGCGATTCTCCCGATCGAGCCCCGCCGCCGTGCCGAAGACGTAGGTGAAGTGATGCCAGCGCGCCTGGGCGAGGTAGTCGAGCTCGTGATGCGAGCGCAGCAGGCTCCCCGCGGCGACCTCGTGCAGCAGCGGCTTCCAGAGATGGGTGCGCGCGCAATCCACCAGGGTCACGCGTGCGGCGCCCGCGCGTCCCAGGGTGTCGCCCAGGCGCGTCACAAGCTCCAGTCCGCCCGCGCCGCCGCCGGCCACGACGATGCGATGGGCGCCTTCCCGCTCCGGCGTCGCCGCCATCCGGTTCTCCGAAGTCCCCGCCGTTAGGCGTCACGCCTGCAGTTTAGACTCCTTGCTCAGCTCCCCAAGACGGTTTCGCACCAAAGACGTTCGCGCGGCCGAGCGAAGAGCAAGTCATGGCGATAATCACCGACAGCGCGGGACGGTTCGCCGTTTCCGGATGCGGGTCCGCGGAAGGCCCCCCATATCCGTCCGATCAGGTGGATGGGTCTCGCCATGATCGTCGGACAGCGTCCCGGAGCTTCGCCGAAGCTTCTTTTCATCATCCTGGCCCTGCTCGCGGCCGCGTGGGCCGTTCGCGAGGCGACCCATCGCGCGGCGCCCCCAGCCAGGGCGCCCGTCGCCCAGGCCGCCGCGGCCCAGCCGGCGGCTTCGCTCACGATCGAGCGGCCGGTCGATTCGCACGCCGCTGGCCACTGACCGGGCGTCACGGCGTTTCGGGCGGCGCAAAGGCCTCGTCGGATTAAAAAAGTGTGAATGCCCTTGCCGCGGCCGGCGCGTTCGGAGCCGGCGCATCGCCAAGGATAGTGGCACGGTCACAGCCCAAATCGAGGTCGACCCAGAGGGGGATGACAGCTGTAGTTAGAATTTTCGGCGAATACGCACCGCGATAAAGGGAATTGCCACACTAAATATCGGTTCAATTGGCCTAAGCGGTAACCGATAGGTTTTGACAGTGAAGGTCCTGATGCGGCTCAAGTAGCGTCGAAGCCGAATAGGACAGTTTCATCGTGTCCATACCTTATGATCTGAGCGCAGCAATCGACAAGGCCCAGGCCGCGCGTCCGATGCGGACGGGCCGGCAATCCCGTCACGGGTTCCAGCGCGTTGCGCTGCTGCGCCCGCGTTGGGAAAACTGCGCCGTGATCGCCTCGGTCGCCGGCTTCTGGCTCACCATCGGGATTGTGTTCATCAAATAGGACCAACGGACTCCCACCTCGTGGGCGCCAGTCCCGATCCGGCCAGGCTCACCCGCTCGCAGGCCGGGGCTCAGAAACCCGGCGGCCCAAGCGGAAGCCCTGGTTCCGGACGCGCTGCCTGATCCTTAGCGCAGCATAAGCGCTTGAAATTGGCGCCCATAACGGTTCAGCAACAATTATGTAAAGCATTGGTCCCACCATTCGCGGGTGGATCGATCGATTCGCGAGCAGGCTTTACCAAATTCGTCTGCCGCGAATTCAGCCGGATTAGATCGGGTACGGTCCCGGTCACTGAATTCGTACAAACGCGATTTAAATGCGTACGGGAATGGACGCATCTTGTCGCGTTGCGCCGAACCGTCCGATATCGTCTCATGCGCACGGGCCAGGGCGATTTCGTATGCCCGAGTAACGGCCGCGCGTTCGGCCCCGCCCCCTCCCCCGGAGGGCGGGGCTAGAGCGCTCCCCCGCGCCAAGGCCGCCATAGGCCGTCCACCTGATTTCTGGTCCGGCCGGCGACCTCGGCGCAGATCCCCACCTCCCGGCCCGAAGCCCTAGTTCGCTCCGCCGGCGATGACGGGAAAGGGCGCCTCCAGGCCCACGCCACGAAAGAACCTTGGCTGGGTCGCCAATTTGTGCTGCAACGCAGCATCCGCGGCTCCGACAGCCGTCGAGGCGCGAGCCGGCAGAAGCTCAGGGGCTGAGGCCTTGCGACAAATTGTATGGTTATGACCCAGTAGCCGTACATTGTACATGGCCATCCGAAACAACAGCATCTTTGCTCTGCGCCCCAAGACGAGGGCGTCCCTGAAGCCGTCGACAGCGGAGGCTCCCTGAACCCGCATATCGACTCATTCGCTATTGTATGGCTTTCGACCATACGATAATAGGCCGCGTCCTCGTTGAAGCGGCACGGGGTCGCGGCGATAGCCGGAAACGCAGCGCAGCATAGGGCAAGAGAGCCTGACCATGTTGACGTATCGCGTGTCGTCCCTTCGCGGGGACACGTTCGACACCGCGCAGGCCGCGCGACCGGAGTTCCCTGAATGACCACCAAGCTTTGGGGACGGGCCAGAACGGGCCTGGCTCCCCTCATCGCCTCCACGGCCCTGGGCGGGTGCGCCCGCGCGCATTTCGAACTGCTCGAACCCGCGGGGGACATCGGCGCCCAGGAGCGGACACTCATCCTGCTCTCGCTCGGCATCATGCTCTGCGTGGTCATCCCGGTGATTATCCTGACCCTGGTGTTCGCCTGGCGGTACCGGGCGTCCAACACCCGGGCGACCTACGCGCCCAACTGGTCGCACTCGAACGCGATCGAGGCGGTGGTCTGGTCTATCCCCTGCGTGATCGTCCTGTTCCTGGCGGTCCTGATCTGGAAGACCACACACACGCTCGACCCTTACAGACCGCTGAACTCCGAGGTTAAACCGGTTCGTGTAGAAGTCGTCGCCATGAACTGGAAGTGGCTCTTCATCTATCCCGACTACGGGATTGCTGCGGTGAACCAACTCCCGATTCCGACAAACACGCCGATCAACTTCCAGCTGACGTCTGATGGGATCATGAATTCCTTCTTCATCCCGCAACTTGGAAGCCAGGTCTACGCGATGGCGGGGATGCAGACGCAGCTGCACCTGATCGCCAACAAGACCGGGAGCTACGCCGGCATGTCCTCAGCCTTCAGCGGGCCGGGCTTCTCGGACATGCATTTCCAGGCCATCGCGATGTCGCCTGACAGGTTCGCCGCCTGGACGCGGCAGGCGGCCTCGGCGCCGGCGGCGCTCGACGGGCCCGGCCTGGCCCTGCTCGAGCGGCCCAGCATCAAGGTTCCGCCAGCCACCTACGGGCGTGTCGCGCCCGGCCTTTTCGAGGGCGTCGTCGATCAGTTCATGACCGGGCGCATGTCGCAGACGGCCCTGATGACGGCGACTCCGCCCCGCACCCCGAATGGCCACGCCTCACGGAGGGTCGACTGATGTTCGGCAAGCTAACCCTGGACGCGGTCCCGTGGGATCAGCCGATCATCATGGGGACCGGGGTGGTCGTCGCCCTCGGCGCCCTCTCCATCCTTGGCCTGATCACCTACTTCGGCAAGTGGAAGTACCTGTGGACGGAGTGGCTCACCTCGGTCGATCACAAGAAGATCGGGGTGATGTACTTCATCCTGGGCATCGTCATGCTGGTGCGCGGCTTCGCCGATGCGATCATGATGCGCACCCAGCAGGCGATGGCCGCCAATGACGCCGCCGGCTACCTGCCGCCGCATCACTACGATCAGATCTTCACCGCCCACGGGACGATCATGATCTTCTTCGTGGCCACGCCCTTCATCCTGGGGCTGATGAACGTGGTCACGCCCCTGCAGATCGGCGCGCGCGACGTCGCCTTCCCCTTCGTCAACTCCCTCGGCCTGTGGCTCTCGGTCATGGGCTCGGCCCTGGTGATGATCTCGATGTGGGTCGGCGACTTCTCCGCCACCGGATGGGTGGCCTATCCGCCCCTGTCCGAGCTGAAGTTCAGTCCGACCGTCGGGGTCGACTATTACATCTGGTCCCTGGAGCTATCGGGGCTGGGCACGACCCTGGCCGGGGTCAACTTCATCATCACCATCCTGCGCATGCGGGCGCCCGGCATGAAGCTGATGATGATGCCGGTCTTCACCTGGACGGCCCTGATCACCAACATCCTGATCGTCGCGGTCTTTCCGGTACTGACGGTGACCCTCGCCCTGTTGGGGCTCGATCGCACGCTGGGCATGCATTTCTTCACCAACGATCGTGGTGGAAATGCGATGATGTACATCAATCTGATCTGGGTCTGGGGTCACCCCGAGGTCTACATCCTGATCCTGCCCCTGTTCGGAGCCTTTTCGGAGATCATCCCCACATTCTCCGGTAAGCCGCTGTTCGGCTACACCTCGATGGTCTATGCAACCTGCTCGATCGGCCTCCTATCGTTCTTCGTCTACCTGCACCATTTCTTCACTATGGGCTCGGGCGCGAACGTGAACGCCTTCTTCGGCATCATGACGACGATCATCTCCATTCCGACGGGGGTGAAGCTCTTCAACTGGCTCTTCACCATGTACCGGGGCCGGATCCGCTTTCATTCCGCCACGCTGTGGACGATCGGCTTCATGATCACCTTCGCGGTGGGCGGCATGACCGGCGTGCTCCTGGCGGTCCCCGGCGCGGACTTCGTCCTGCACAACTCGCTCTTCCTGGTCGCCCACTTCCACAACGTCATCATCGGCGGCGTGGTGTTCGGCTCCTTCGCCGGGATGAGCTTCTGGTTCCCCAAGGTGTTCGGCTTCACTCTCAATGAGTTCTGGGGGAAGGTCTCGTTCTGGTGCTGGCTGGTCGGCTACTGGCTGGCGTTCACGCCCCTCTACATCCTCGGATTCAAGGGGATGAGCCGGCGGATGAACCACTACGACCACGCCGACTGGCAGCCGTACCTGCTCGTCGCCCTGGTCGGCGCCTGCTTCATCGGCGCAGGCATCCTCTCGACCCTCATCCAGCTGGCCGTGAGCATCCGCGACCGACAGAAGAACCGCGATCTCACCGGCGATCCGTGGGACGCGCGGAGCCTCGAGTGGTCCACGGCCTCGCCGACGCCCTTCTACAACTTCGCCCACGTGCCCCAGATCACCTCGATCGAGCAGCATTGGGAAGACAAGCAGACCGGCCGCGCAGGCGTCATGCCTGCGACGTTCGAGGACATCCACATGCCCAAGAACTCCGGAGCTGGATTCATCATGGCCGCGTTCGGCTTCATCCTGTGCTTCTCGATCGTCTGGCACATGTGGCTGTTCGCAACGGCCGGCCTGCTTGGAATGATCGGAACCTTCCTCGCGAGAGCCTACAGCCGTGACCTCGACTACTATGTGCCCGCGGCCACGGTCGCCCGCATGGAAGCCGAGCGCCACGCCCTCCTGCAAAAGGCGGCCTGATCCATGGACCTGACCGTCTCGGCGCGATCGAGCGCGTACATCCACGACGCCCACGCGGGGCACGACGACGGGTCGAGGACCGTCCTCGGCTTCTGGGTCTACCTGATGAGCGACTGCATCATCTTCGGGACCCTGTTTGCGACCTTCGGCGTCCTGGTCGACAACATCGCCGGCGGCCCGACCGGGCGGGAGCTGTTCGACCTGCCCTATGTGGGCGGCGAGACCCTGCTGCTGCTGATCAGCAGCTTCACCTTCGGCCTGGCGACCCTGAACATGTACGCCGGCCGCAAGGCGAGCGTGCTTGCCTGGCTGGCGATCACCTTCCTGTTCGGCGCCGGCTTCATCGGCATGGAGATCCATGAGTTCGCCCACCTCGTCGCCGAGGGCGCGGGACCCGATCGCAGCGCCTTTCTGTCCGCCTATTTCACGCTGGTGGGGACCCATGGCGTCCACGTCACCGCCGGCCTGATCTGGATGGCGGTGATGACGCACCAGGTCTGGCGGTTCGGCCTCGATGGGACGGTCAAGCGGCGCCTCACCTGCCTCAGCCTCTTCTGGCACTTCCTCGACCTGGTCTGGATCTGTGTGTTCACCTTCGTCTGTCTGCGGGGAGCGATCTGATGTCGGGCGCCAACTCTCACTCGTCCGCGAGCCACGACTTCGGACATGGCGATCTGAAGACCTACTGGGTGGGCTTCCTCTTTTCGCTGGGACTGACCGCTCTCTCGTTCGCCGCGGTGATGAGCGGGATGATCCCGCGCGGGATGGTGTTCCCCGCGATTACGGTTCTGGCGGTGGCGCAACTCCTCGTTCAGGTGATCTTCTTCCTTCACCTTGGAACAGCGCCGGAGCAGCGGAGCACCATAACCATTCTTCTGCTCACGCTCCTGCTGATCGGCGTGATCGTCTTCCTCTCGCTCTGGGTCATGCACAACGCCAACATCAACATGATGCCGACCCAGATGACGCCCGACCAGGCGATGGCGAGGAGCTGAACCCCGCTCATCCGGGGCCATCGGGATCCTCCGCCGCGACTTTGGGGGGATCCGGGCCGGCGCGCAAAGGCCGGCGCGCAAAGTGTGACTCCGCCAGGCTCGAAGCCGGAGCTGAAGGGGCACCAGTGCGCCGCAATCACGGCGGTCCATCGCCGCTTTGTGACGAGCGTCCCGACATGTTAACGCCAATGTACGGGACGGAAACCTACGGAATGAGCCAGATGCCCTCGTGGCGGCCGCGGATCGTCGACAGCGCTCCGATGAAGTACCTCGGGATCGTGGAGGCGCTCGAAGCGGACGTACGGGCCGGGCGCGTCCGGCCAGGCGATCGGCTCCCACCCCATCGGGCGATCGCCGAGGCGCTGAGTGTCGACCTCACCACGGTGACCCGCGCCTTCAACGAGGCGCGACGCCGCGGGCTGGTGGATGCGCAGGCCGGTCGCGGCAGTTTCATCAGCGACGATTTCGATCCCGGCCGCAGCGCCGGGGGAATCGGCGGCGCCTCGCCGGTCCGCCTCAGCATGAACGGCCCGCCACAACCGCAGGCGGCGGATTTTCAGCGGCTCATCCCCAGGGCGATCGCCGATCTTCTCGCCGGATCGCGCGGGATGCTCAACCTGCACTATCGCGACAACGCCGGCTCCGAGTCGGACCGGGAAGCCGCCGCGGCCTGGCTGGACGCACGGATCGAGGGGGTCTCCCCGAGCCGTGTGGTGGTCACCGCCGGCGCCCAGAGCGCGCTTTACGCCATCTGCGAGTCGCGCCTGTGCGCAGGCGATGTGATCGCCGCCGGGGAAGTGACCTATCCGGGACTGAAGGCGACAGCCGCGGAAAGGGGCCTCGCCTTCGCGCCCCTGGCGATGGACCAGGGCGGCATACTTCCAGAGGCGTTCGAGGCGGCCTGCCTCGAAAGAGCGCCGCGGGCGCTCTACGTCGTCCCTGCGATCGACAATCCAACGACGGCGACCCTCTCCGAAGACAGGCGCCGGGCGCTGATCTCCATAGCCCGGCGGCATGAGGTCTTCATCATCGAGGACGACCCTTATTCGCGACTCCAGTCGCAGGCGGCGCCGCCTTTCGCGAGCCTCGCTCCGGACATCACCTGGCATATCGCCACACTCTCGAAATGCCTCACACCTGGCCTGCGTGTGGCCTATGTCATGGCGCCCACGAGCGCGCTGGCGCTCAGGATCACCAGCATCCTGCGGGTCACCACCCTGATGGCGCCGCCGCTGATGGCGGCCCTGGCGTCACGATGGATCGCGGACGGCACGGCCGACCGCATCACGGCCGCGATCCGGGCCGAGAACACGCAGCGACAGAAGATCGCCGCCGAGGTCCTCAGGGGCGCGAGTTTTGCGGCGGATCCGGAGGGACATCACCTGTGGCTCCACGTGCCGCCGCACTGGCGCGCGACGGACTTCGCCCAGCAGGCGGAGCGCTTCGGGATCGCGATCGTCCCAAGTTCGATCTTCTCGGTGAGAAACACCTTCGCGGAGGCCGTGCGCGTCTCGCTCGGTGTGGCGCCGGACCGCGCGTACCTCGAGGAGTCCCTGCGCCTGCTCGCCAACCTCCTGACCCAGCCATCGTTCATGGCCCCGGCCGTCGTCTAGGGCCTGATCCGTCTGCATGGAACAGATGCAAACGGTGAATCAGGCTCTACACTTTTGAATCTAGAGCAAATTATCCCCGTTCAGATGGATCCGTCTGAACGGGGTTTGCTCTAGAGGGCGCGCAGATCCGGGGACTGCCGGAAGCCGAAGCGGCCCGAAATGCTCACGGCGCTGGCCACATCCTCGTCGAGCACGACGCAGAAACTCGAGGCCCGGGGCGTCGCGTAGACCCGGTCGGCTCCGCGCCAGAGTTCGGCGGCGTTGCGGCCGGCGAGATCCAGCATGGCGCTGATGGCCTCGTCGTCCGCGGCGCACCACACTTCCTCGAGATCGGTAACCGCACTGGGTTGGTCCGATAAGTACACTCTGTAGCGTTGCATCCGATGGCCCCTGCCTGTGACTTGCAGGCACGTTAACGCTTCATTAGCTTTTCGTTCAAACGAATCAGCGCGCTTCTCGCGAATCTGACTAAACTTAATATTCAAATTTTATCGGTAATTCTCCCGGTATGCGGTCGAGCGCAGGGCCGCCTCAGCGGACGAAGCTGGCGCCGTTCACATCCAGCACCGCGCCGGTCATGGACGCGGGGGCGTCCAGAGCGAGATAGGCAGCCACGCTGGCGACCTCCTCGGGCTGCGCCACCCGCCCCAGCGGGATGTCGGCCAGCAGCTTCTCGCCGCCGCGCGAGGCCAGGTAGTCGTCGGCCATCCCCGTCATCACGAAGCCCGGACAGACCGCGAAAGCGAGGATCCCGCCGGCCGCATAGCCGCGGGCGATCGATTTGGTCATGCCGACCATCCCGGCCTTGGAGGCCGCATAGTGCCAGTGAACCGGGGAATCGCCGCGATAGGCGGCGCGGCTGGCGATGTTGACGATACGACCTGCTGACTTGCGCCCGCTCCAGTGCAGGACGGCCCGCCGGCAGAGGTCGGCCGACGCCTGGAGATTGATCTGCATCGTGCGGGCCCAGGCCTCCTGCCACTCCGCGAGTGGGACCTCGGGCGAGATGGCTTCGAAGACGCCCGCATTGTTGATCAGGACGTCGATCCGCCCATCGAGGCGTTCCAGGGCGCGATCCCACAGGGCGTCCGCTGCGCCGCGCTCGGCAAGATCGGCGCCCAGGGTGTCGGGGCCGTCATGCCGGGCATGGCCGACGACCCGCGCCCCGCGTGCGGCGAGGGCCTCGAAGGCGGCACGGCCGATGCCGCGGGAGGACCCGGTGAGAAGGATGTGGAGGGCTTCGGACATGGGCGCGTCCTAGCCTCCTTCCGGAAGGTCTTCCAGCACTCCCGCTTGTAACTTTTCGGCCGGAAAATTCCGGTTCCGGACCGTTCGAACGACCCTGTTGATAATCCGTCATCGGATCAAAAGTATGTGATAATATATAGGGGGACGAGACTGAGTCGTACGTACATAGGGCGGTAGAAGGGTTGGTTGGCGTGGAGATGCGGGCGCGGAGGCGCATCGGCGGCGAAGCGGAGTTGGCCACGGCGGTTCAGTACGCGGCCCTGCCCTATCGTGTGAACGACGGCGTCGAGGTCATGCTGCTGACCTCGCGGGAGACCGGCCGCTGGGTGTTGCCCAAGGGCTGGCCGATGGACGGCAAGTCCCCACGCGCGGCCGCCAGGCGGGAGGCGCTTGAAGAGGCGGGGGTCGTCGGCCGCGTCTGCAAGCGACCGATCGGCGCATTCCACTATGACAAGCGGCTGTCGGACGGCTGCCTCGTCACCTGCAAGGTGCTCGTCTATCCCCTGGCCTTCGAGCGCCAGCGCAAGCACTGGCCGGAGCAGGGCGAGCGGACCATCGGATGGTTCACGCCTGACGAGGCGGCCGCGATGGTGCTCGAGCCCGAGCTGGCGATCCTGCTGCACAGCTTCACGCCGCCGACAGACCCCGCCGGCAAGACCAGAGGCGCAGGCCGGGGCGGCGACGGAGCCGGCAGGCTCAGATGATGCGCTTGGGCGAGATCGGATCGCTGGCGGGGAAGGTCTCCTCCACCGCCTCGTCGATCAGCCGCTCCTGCCGCTCGACCAGGTCTTCGTCCCGCTCCAGGTCCCGCGGGGCGGGATCGGCGGCCCTTTTGTCCTTGTCCGGCTTGCCACGCATCGGAAGGCTCCTTTCAAGGTCGAAGGCGGCGGGAACGAGTCCCGCCCCTTCTCAGGCGAGCTGTCGCTGGCGGCGAACGAAGCCCGCGTAGTCGTCCATCAGCGACAGCGAGATGTTGCCGGGCGTGAAGTGGTGCTCGCCCACCTGCGCCACGGGCGTCACTTCCGCCGCCGTGCCGACGATGAAGCACTCGGAGAAGGTCGCGAGTTCCTCCGGACGGATATGACGCTCCTCGATTTCGAAGCCTCGGGCGCGGGCGATCTCCATCACCGAACGGCGGGTGATGCCATCGAGGAAGCAGTCGGGGGTGGGCGTGTGCAGGACGCCATCGCGCACGAAGAAGACGTTGGCGCCGGTGGCCTCGGCGACATAGCCGCGCCAGTCGAGCATCATGGCGTCGGCGAAGCCCTCGCGCTCGGCCGCGTGCTTGGAGATCGTGCAGATCATGTAGAGGCCCGCGGCCTTGGATTCGGTCGGCGCGGTGTCCGGAGCCGGGCGACGGTATTTCGCCCAGGTCAGGGCGATCCCCTTGGCCTTCTGCTGGGGATCGAAATAGCTCGGCCAGGACCACACGGCGATCGCCACGTGGATCTTCGAGTCCTGGGCGGCGACGCCCATCACCTCCGAGCCGCGCCAGGCGATCGGGCGGACGTAGCAGTCCTCCAGCTCGTTGCGCGCGCAGGTCTCCTTGCACGCCTGATCGATCTCTGCGAGCGTGTAGGGGATCTCGAAGTCCAGGATTTCGGCCGACCGGAACAGCCGGCGGGTGTGTTCGCTCAGGCGGAAGATCTCTCCGGCGTACATCCTCTCGCCTTCGAACACGGCCGAGGCGTAGTGCAATCCGTGGGTGAGGACGTGGATCTTCGCCTCCCGCCATGGGACGAAGCGTCCGTCGAACCAGATCCAGCCGTCGCGATCGTCGTAGGGAATCAGAGCCATTGCAGAATAAGCCTCTGGCGGGGTCTTTGGGCGAGGCGCCCTTCAGGTCGGAAAAATCAGCCTTAGACGCCCCGGGCTCAAATGCGTCAAACGAAATGGCCCGCGCCCCGGGCGGCGAGCCGCGCCACCTGCTGGTGGTCGACGACGACGACCGGCTGCGCGATCTGCTCAAGGAATTCCTCACCGACCGCGGCTTCCGCGTCAGCGCCGCCCGTGACGCCGCCGGCGCGCGCCGGCTGATCGAGACGATCCGCTTCGACCTTCTGGTGCTGGACGTGATGATGCCGGGCGAGGATGGCCTGTCCCTCACGCGCTGGCTGCGCGGGCGCGCAGGCGCGGCCGGAGCGGCGCCGGTGCTGATCCTCACCGCCCGGGGCGATCCCGAGGCGCGCATCGAGGGCCTGCGGCTTGGCGCGGACGACTACCTCGCCAAGCCGTTCGAGCCCGAGGAGCTCGTCCTTCGCATCGGCGCGATCCTGCGGCGCGCGGCGCCTGCCGTCCTCGACGGGCCGATCCGCCTGGGACGCTGCCTGTTCGACGTGGCGCGGGGCGAGCTGACCGCCGACGGCGAGGCGATCCGGCTCACCGAGAGCGAGACCAACCTGCTGCGCGCCCTGGCCCGCTCCGCGCATGGCGCGGTCGACCGGTTCGAACTCGCCGGCGGTTCGGGCGATCCCAGCGGCCGGGCGATCGACATCCAGGTGACCCGGCTTCGGCGCAAGATCGAGGCCGATCCGGCCAATCCGCGCTATCTGCGTACGGTGCGCGGGCGCGGCTACATGCTCACGCCCGACTGATGCGCCTCCCAAGGCCCTGGCCCAGGTTCCTGTGGCGGCGGGTCAAGCGGCTGACGCCGACCTCCCTGTTCGGCCGAAGCCTGCTGATCATCGTCCTGCCGGTGGCGCTGATGCAGATCGCCGTGACCTGGATCTTCTTCGACGCCCACTGGCAGACGGTGAACAGTCACCTCACCGAGGGCCTGGCCGGCGACGTGGCCTATGTCCTGCAGAGCTACGAGGAGGACTCCTCGCCGGCGAATTTCGCCAGGATCGTCCGGCGGGCGCAGGGGAACCTGGACCTGTCGATCCAGTTCGAGCCCGAGGCGATCCTGCCACGGGGCAAACGGCCGAGCCTGGTCATCACCGTCGACCGCTCGCTGCAGCGGGCCCTGGCCGAGCGGCTCGACGAGCCCTTCTGGTTCGATACGGGCCGCTATCCCGCCTATGTCGACGTCAGGGTGAAGGTGCCGGGAGGGGTCCTGCGCATGATCGCGCCCAAGGACCGGGTCTTCGCCACCCGCGGCCAGATCTTCGTACTCTGGCTCAGCGTCACCACCGTCCTCCTGACCGGGATCTCGATCCTGTTCATCCGCAACCAGGTGCGGGCGATCGAGCGCCTTGCCGCAGCCGCGGACGCCTTCGGCCGGGGCGTCGACGTGGCCTTCCGGCCGCACGGCGCGCGCGAGGTGCGCCAGGCGGCCAAGGCGTTCCTTTCCATGAAGGCGCGCATCCAGCGCCACCAGGAGCAGCGCACGGTGCTGCTCGCCTCGGTCAGCCACGACCTGCGCACGCCCCTGACCCGGCTCAAGCTCCAGCTCGCCCTGGCCGGCCGCAGCGCCCGCACCGAGGCGATGAAGACCGACGTGGCCGAGATGGAGCACATGATCGACGAGTACCTCGCCTTCGCCCGGGGCGAGGGGCAGGAAGGTGTCGAGAGCGTGCGCTTGGCCGAACTGATCCGGCCCGTGGGCGCGGACGCCACCCGCGTGGGCGCCACGGTCAGCATCAGCGCCGATCCCGACCTGACGGCCCTCGTGCGGCCCGGCGCGATCCGGCGCGCCCTCTCCAACCTGGTGATGAACGCGGCGATACACGGCGCGCACGTCGAGGTGGCGGCGCGCGGCCTTCCCAACGGCGGCGTGGAGATCCTCGTCGACGACGACGGACCCGGCATTCCGCCCGATCGCTTCGAGGAGGCGTTCACCCCCTTCTCCCGCCTCGACGAGGCGCGCAACCAGAACAACGCCAGGGGCGTTGGCCTTGGCCTCGCCATCGCCCGCGACGTCGCCCGCGGCCACGGAGGGGACATTCTTTTGGGACGTTCTCCGCTCGGGGGTCTTCGCGCCACGATGCGCCTGCCGTGAGGAGCCGAAGATGATCATTCGTGACGCGCGTCGAGAGGACGGCCCGGCCATCAGGGAGCTCGTCACCCGCGCCTTCGGGCGGGAGGAGGAGGCGGCCCTGGTCGACGGTCTCGTCCGCGACCGGGACGCCGAGATTTCGCTCGTCGTGGAGGCGCAGGGCGTCCTGGTCGGCCATGTCCTGCTCTCACGGATGACCGCCCCGTTTCGCGCCCTGGCCCTCGCGCCGGTTTCGGTGGCGCCGCCACACCAGCGCCGCGGCGTGGGCTCGGCGCTGATCAGGGAGGCCATCGACGCAGCGCGGACCGACGGCTGGCAGGCGATCTTCGTTCTTGGCGCGCCGGCCTATTACACGCGCTTCGGCTTCGATCCCGCCCTCGCGGCGGGGTTCGCCTCGCGCTACGCAGGGCCGGCCTTCATGGCCCTGGGGCTGCAAGGACCGCTGCCGGCGCTTACAGGCGAACTCCGCCACGCCCGCGCCTTCGCCGACCTCGACGAGCAATCGACGAAGCTCGGGGCGTTTCGCGAAGAAAGCGACTAAAGCGTCGGCTCAGGTCTCGGGCGTCTCCACCACCACCTCCGTGGTCACGGAGTTGGCGATGAAGCAGAGTTCGTGTGCGCGGTGGTGCAGGTCGGCGAGCTCCGCCGGCGCGGGAATCCTGTCTCCCGCGAAGGCGATCCGCGGGCGCAGGACGACCCGGGTCATGGCCATCCGCCCGCGACCGACCCGAGCCAAGGTCCCGGCGGCGTCATCCTCGTAGGAGGCTGCGACGAATCCGGCCTGCTTCGCCAGGTCGAGGAACCACAGCATATGGCAGGCCGAGAGGGCGGCGGTGAAGGCCGCCTCCGGGTCGACGGCGGCCGTTCGCGACCAGGGCGCCGGAACCACCGACGGCGAGGGCGTGCCTGGAACCTGCAGTCCGTCGCCGAACCGCAGCGTGTGCGCGCGGCTGTACCGCCCCGCCAGGAACGCCTCGCCGCCCTCGGCGAGCTTCCAGCTCACCCCTGCGCGGTGCTCGCTCACAGGGTGCGCGCGATCAGCAGATCGACCGCCGCGGCGAAGATGCCGAGATCCCCCTCCGCAAGGAAGGCGGGGCGCTCGACGTCGAGCACCGGGCGGCCGTTCGCCTCAGGCATGGCGCGGGCTGGCCAGTCGACGATCCGTCGACGACCGGCCCGACGGCGGCGGGGTCGGCAGGTCTGCAGCGGACGCCAGCAGGTCAGGCGCGGACTTCTCGAGGAAGGCTTCAAGCCTGGAGCAGGCCTCGCGCAGTTCCGCCAGGTGCTCGTCGATGTCCGCCCTCTGCTGTTCGAAGGCGACGATCCGCTCGCGGAACCTGCGCAGGGCCTTGGCGTTCTGCGCGGCCCCGCCGTCGCCTTTCCCATAGAGCTGTAGGATCTCGCGGATCTCCGCCAGCGACAGGCCGACTCGCTTGCCCCGCAGGATCAACTGCAGTCGCGCGCGGTCCTTATAGGAATAGATTCGATTGAGGCCCTGCCGAGCGGGCGAGAGCAGGCCCTTGTCCTCGTAGAATCGCAAGGCCCGCGGCGTGCATTTGAACTCGAGACACAGTTGTCGGATCGTGAATGTGCGCTCTGGGCGCCGAAGCTCCACAGCCATTTCGTACCCCTTTCTCCTCCCGCCGGCTCAAAGAGCCGTCCCGCGCGGTCATGATCGCCGCGTTTGTCGGTCTTGAAACGTTACGCGCGGCTGACGTAAACGTCAACGCGCCACGATGCTGGATTTATAACGCGTCATGGAATCGCTGCCTCGGCGGCGACGGCGGTCAAACGACTGGCGCCAATCCCGCCGAAGTCACCGGCAAGCGCCCTTCCCGTCGCGTCCAGCCAGAGCTAGCTTGAGCTGGAGACGAGGCGGAGGCGACATGGCGCGCTTTATTGTGCAGGCCCTGGCGGCTGCGTTTGGTTTCTGGGCCGCATCGCGGATCGTGCCCGGGGTTCACGCCCGGAACGTCGCCAGCCTGATCGCGGCCGGCGTGATCCTGGGGTTGGTCAACGCCCTCGTGCGGCCGATCCTGATCGTCCTGACGATTCCCCTGACCCTGCTGACCCTTGGATTGTTCCTGTTCGTGGTGAACGGGATCACGGTGTGGATCACCGCCGCCTTCCTCAAGGGCGTGGACGTCAACGGCCTCTGGCCGGCCATCCTCGCCTCGGTAGTGATCACCGTGATCAGCTGGGCCGCGCGAGCCGTGCTGGACGTGCGATGAGCGCCTCCCCACATCAAGACGGGACGGGATGGACCAGGTTCGATTCGCGAGCACCCAAATGACGAAACTGCTTCTCGCCGCCCTCGCCGCCACCGTCGCGGCCAGCGCAGCCGCCGGGGCCCAGGCCGGCCCCCGCCACGCCCAGAACGATACGCCCTGCTTCTTCATCAGCCAGTGGGAAGGCTGGAAGGCGCCCGACGACCACACCCTGTATCTCGGCGTGAACTATCATGAGGTGTACAAGGTCGGACTAGCCGGTGGCTCCTCGATCCTCCAGGACCCCGAGGCGCACATCGTCTCCATCACCCAGGGGCCGGACAGTGTCTGCAACCCGCTGGATCTGCAGCTGTCGATCGTCGAGCCTTACGGGATCCGTGAACCCCTGATCGCCAAGTCGCTGGTCAAGCTGACGCCGGAAGAGGTCAAGGCGATCCCGCCCAAGTACCGGCCGTACTGACCGCCTTTGAGTCGCTGAAGGGACGAACCGGATTGCGAGGTCACGTCATGGGAAGGGCCTTTTCAGCAACGCTTCTCGCCGTGGCGACGATCGCCACCGCAGGCCCCGTCCCTGCCGGAGGCGCGTCCAGCCACGGCCCGGCGCAGGGCGCCGACGCGCCCTGCTTCTTCATCCACGACTGGGAAGGCTGGAAGGCGCCCAACGACCACACGCTCTATCTCGGCGTTGTCCGCCATCAGGTCTATGAAGTGCAGCTGAGCGGCGGTTCGGCGTTGCTGCAAGACCCCGACGCGCACCTGGTTTCCCGGACCTACGCTCCTACGAGCGTGTGCTCCGCCCGCGACCTCCAGCTGATGGTGAGCGAGCCGTTCGGGGGAGTCAGCGAGGGCCTGATCGCGACGTCCTTGATTAAGCTCACGCCCGAGCAGATCAAGGCGATACCGCCCAAGTACCTGCCGCCGAACTGGTAGCGGTCAGGCGGCCTCGCCCCGCGCGGTCAATCGTAGCCACGCGATGATGGCGAGGCCCGCGAGGAGGAGGCCGCCGCCAAGCCAGAGCACGCCTCGCACGGGTCCGTCGCCCACGACGACCGAGGAAAGCAGGGGCCCCAGCGCGCCGCCCAGCAGCTGCGCCGCGCCGCTCTGTACGGCGGCGCGCCGGGTCGGGTCCGCGGCAATGGTCATCGGCGCGATGTATGGAGCCAGCACCAGGCTGACGACGCCGGAAGCGATGTTGTCGACCACGAACAGCCAGGCTGGGACATTCAGGCCGAGGATCGTCCAGATCACGAGGCTGAGCGCCGACCCGACGACGAACACCACGAAGTAGCGGACGCGGCCGGCCATCACCGTGGCCAGAGCTCCGCCGGCCACCTGCCCGACGAGGGACGTCCAAAGGGCGGTGCGCGCCACGTCCGCGCTGAGACCAGCCGCGTGCGCCAGGGGCTGCAGATAGACGCCGATGGCCCCGCCCCCGGCGACGAAGATCGCCGTGGCGATCAGCGCCACCCAGCCCCGGGGCGGCGGAGCGCCTGTCTCGCCGGGCCGGATCGGCAGCGGCTCGTAGACCCGAGGGGATGTCAGGGCCGGAAGGACCCCAGCGACGCTTACCACGGCCAGAGCCACAAGCGCGCCGTCGGCGCCGTAGCGGGGTAGGACGAACGCCGCGAGGAGAAGCGCGAGAGCAAGCTGAGCCGCCGTCTGGGCCGTGAAGAAGACCCCCGCCCACCGCTCCGGCGTCGCCGTGCGGACGATGAAGCCGATGCTGATCCACAGCAGCACGCCCTCGACGGCGCCGGCCGTCGCTCGAAGGGCCAGCAGGAAGGCGCCGTGCGCGCCCATCCCGGCGAGATCGACGGCGGCGAGGCCGAGCGAGGCGGCCAGGCCAATGAGCCGCAGCCGGCTGGGGCGCCGGACCAGGCCGCACAGACCTGTCGAGATCCCCATCGCCAGCAGTTCGAGCATCGCCGACAGGCCGATCTGGCTGTTGGTCAGCCGATGCTCGTCGGCCAGGGCGCCCAGCACGGCAGGCAGCACGCCCAGGACCAGCAGGGAGTTGACGCCCACGCCGATGGCGGAGGTGGCTTCCAGCGGGCTGAATGCGGGACCGGCCGCTTCGTGGACGACATGCTCATGGGCATGCGCGCCGGCGGTGGGGTCGGCGGTCTTCGCATCGGCCATTGGTCGCCTTTAGATCCACAGGAGGGCCAATGGCGTGTATTCGTCTGCTGCGATGCGCGCCAATCCTTCCGCTCCGCTCCCCGGTACGACCGACGACGGCGACGCTTTTGCGGTCCGGCTCGAGACGGAAGGTCTCGTCGTCCTGGATGGGCGCGGCTTCGCCCTGACCTCCGCCGAAGCCGACCTGCTCGACCCCCGTCACGGCGATGGGCGCGCCAAGAATATCAGCCTGGGGTCGGGCGGCGTGCGGGGCGCGGCCGAGGGCGATCCGGCGCTGGACCGCCTCGAAGGCCTGATGGCGCGCTACTGCGACTGGGCGCGCGATACCCTGTGCGAACTGGCTCCACGATATCGGCCTTGGCTCGAGACGGGACGCACCAGCCTGCGGACGCGCGACGTCGCCGAGGGCGCCAGAAGCCTGCGCAAGGACGACCGGCGCCTCCACGTCGACGCCTTCGCCTCGCAGCCGACGGGCGGGCGGCGGATCCTGCGGGTCTTCGTCAACGTCAATCCGCACGGGGAGGCGCGCGTCTGGCGCATCGGCGAGGACTTCGAGGCTCACGCCCGGCGCTTCGCCTCTTCGGCGCGCCGTCTGGCTCCCGGCGAGGCGTGGTTGCTCGACACCCTGGGCGTCACGCGCTCGCGCCGGACCGGCTACGACCAGCTCATGCTTCAGATCCATGACGGGGCGAAGCTGAGTGAGCCTTACCAGGCCAGCGCGCCCGCGCGCGAGGTCGACTTTCCCGCGGGCGCGGCCTGGATCGTCTACAGCGACAGCGTGGTGCATGCGGCGATCGCCGGCCGATTTGCCCTGGAGCAGACCTTCTATATTCCGCTCGAGGCGATGGCGGCGCCGGAGGCGGCGCCGGCGAGGGTGCTGGAGCGGATCGTGCGCCGGCCGCTCCTGCCGGCGGCGGCGCGGTGAGGCCCGCCGATCGCGAGGTCGCTTAGCCCGACAGGCCTGGCCACCCTTTCCGTTCATTAACTTGCAATCGACCTTCTGGTCCCGAGAGTGCAGATTCGGGCGAGACCCGAAGGGAGTCAGACGCTGATGACGCAGGATCTGCGGGAGAATGCGTCTGGCCGCCTTCCCCTGGCCACCATCCTCGCCTTCTCCGCCGCCAACCTGCCCATGGCGGCGCTCGGCGTCGCAGTGTTCGTCTATCTCCCCCCTTATTTCGCCGGACACCTGGCCGTGCCGATGGCCACGGTGGGCGCGGTCTGGATGGGTGTCCGACTGTTCGACATCCCCGTGGACGTCGGCCTGGCGATGGCAATGGACCGCACCCACACGCCGCTGGGACGCTACCGCTTCTGGATGGTGCTCGGCGCGCCGATCCTCAGTGTGTCGCTCTACAAGCTGTACATGGCGCCGCGCGGATTCAGCTGGGAGTTCCTGACTGTCTGGCTCCTCGTCCTCTACCTGGCGATGTCGATCGTGAATCTCGCCAGCAGCGCGTGGGGCGCCACCCTGGCGAGACTCTATCACGAGCGCTCGCGCCTGTTTGGCGTCCAGACGGCTGTAGGCGTGACCGGCGCCGTGGCGATCCTCCTGATCCCCGCCCTGGGGCGCGGTTTCCACGCCGACAATGCGGCGAGCATCCAGACGATGGGCTGGGCCATGGCGGGCCTCGTGCCGATCGCCATCGCCATCACCGCAATCTTCACCCCCGAACGGGTTGCGCGGGACATCGTCCACAACCCCGGGGTCGACTGGCGCGAGGTCTGGGCCGTCCTGTCCAAGCCCGACCTCCTGCGCCTGTTCCTGGCACAGACCTCACTCACCCTGGGTCCGGGATGGATGAGCGGCCTCTACATCTTCTTCTTCACCCAGTCGCGCGGCTACAGCGTCGAGCAGGCCTCCCTCCTGCTCGCCATCTACATCCTGGCCGGAATCCCCGGCGCCCTGGGCGCGGCGAGCCTCGCCAAGCGCATCGGCAAGCACCGCACCCTGATGGTGTCGACCACCGCCTATTCGCTGGGCCTGTTCTCCGTCCTGATCCCGTTCAAGGGGAACATGCCGCTTGGCGTGGCGACCATGACCTGGTGCGGCGCGATGGCGTCGAGCTTCGGGCTGATGATCCAGGCGATGCTCGCCGACGTGGGCGACGAGGTTCGCCTGGAGCAGGGCAAGGAGAGGATCAGCCTCGTCTACGCCCTCAACGGCCTGGCGCAGAAGATCGCCGGCGCCCTCTCGATCGGCCTGAGTTTCCCCTTGCTGGCCCTGCTCGGGTTCAACGCCGCCGAGGGCGTGACGAACACCCCCCAGGCGATCGCGCGCCTGACGTGGGCCTTCATCGCCGGGCCGATCGTCTTCGTGATGCTCGGAGGCGCCTGCGTCGTGGGCTGGCGGATTGATGCGCGACGCCAGCACGAGATCCGCCAGGCTCTCGATGCGCGGGAGGCGGCCGTGGAGACCCTTCCCGCCGTCCATTTGGCGTCCGAGATTGACTTTGTTGATATGGAAGTTGATATTTCTAATGTCTGAAGTGGCGTCATCGCAATTTATATGAGAGTCGCCGAACGGGTGGCTCCAGCGCAAGGGTGTCTGACCGTGTCCGACGAAGCCTTGGAAACCCGCGACTTCACGCCTCTCGCCGGCAGTCACGAGGACATGCGCCGGCGGTCCAAGCGTGAGCGAAGGCGCCGTCAGGAGGGGTTCTTCGGCGTGATCCCGGAGCGCGCCTACCGGGAGCCGGTGTTCGTCGGGCGAGGCCTTTTCGGTCGCTGGGCGGTGGTCAGCGATCCGGCGGCGGTGCGGCGGGTCCTGGTGGAGCAGTCCGTGAACTACCCCAAGACGAAGATGGACATCGAGTTTTTCGCCGCCATCTTCGGCGGCGGCCTCCTTGGTCTCGAAGGCGAGGATTGGCGCAGGCACCGGCGGATCATGGCGCCGGCCTTCGATCCCCGCAGCGTCGCAGCCTATGGGCCGGCGATGGCGGCGAGCATCCAGAACTTCCTCGCCCGGTGGGACGCGCTGCCCGACGAGGCCCCCATCGACATGTCCCAGGAGATGACCACCCTCACGCTCGAGGTGATCTCCCGCACCGTCTTCTCCGCCGACGGCGGGGAGATGGGCGGCCTGGTGCGCGACATGCTGGTGCGTGGCGCCGCAAGCGCCGAGTCCGCCAACCTGCTGGACCTCCTGCCGGTGATCGGCCCCTGGCGCATGAAACGGCGCAAGGCGGAGCTCGCCGAGGCGTCGCAACCGCTGGACGTGGCGGTCGAGGCCCTGCTC
>DATBEN010000054.1:0-2360 GCA_036276055.1 Caulobacteraceae bacterium | reverse complement strand
CAGCGAGGGCGCGGCGAACATGGAATTCACCGTGGGCAAGCGCGATGCGGCGCGCGCCGTCGAGATCGTGCGCCAAGCCCAGGACAGGATCGGCTTCGCCGACGTGGCGGTGGACGAGGACGTGGCCAAGATCTCGGTCATAGGCGTGGGCATGCGCAGCCACGCCGGCGTCGCCAAGACCATGTTCGGGGCCCTCGCCGAGAAGGGCGTGAACATCCAGGTGATCTCCACCTCGGAGATCAAGATCAGCGTCCTTATCGAGGCGGCCTACACTGAGCTGGCCGTCCGGGCGCTGCACGCCGCCTACGGGCTGGACAAGCTCTGAACGTCGGCGCGCTTGCCGGCGCGCAGCAGGCTGATCACCGCCGCGACGATCGCCAGGGCCGCGGCGACCTCCAGAGCGATGATCTCGCCCCGCGCGGCGAACAGCTGCAGGAAGATCGCGGTCAGCACTGCGCCTGAAGTCTGGCCGGTGAGGCGCGCGGTGCCCAGCATGCCACCTGCGGCCCCCGCGCGTTCGCGAGGCGACGAGGAGAGCATCATGCGGTTGTTGGGCGCCTGGAAGACGCCAAAGCCCGCCCCGCAGAGCGCCATCCGCCATCCGATGTCCAGGACCGCCGGATGATGGGGCAGGGAGGCCAGCGCGAACAGGCCTCCGGCGAGCATCACCAGCCCGACCGCGCACAGGACCGCGGTCGAAAGGCGGTCGGACAGCCATCCGGAGATCGGCGCCAGCACGCCCACCGCCACGGGCCAGGGAGTCATCAGGAGACCCGTCTGCACCTGGTTGTAGTGAAGGGTGTTCTCGAAGCGGAACGGCAACGAGACGAAGGCCAGCAACTGGGCCGCGAACGAGGCGATCGAGGTCGCCACCGAGAGGGCGAAGATCCGGTCGCGCAGCAGGTCGAACGGCACGAGCGGCCGGCGCATCGGCCATTCGCGCCGGACGAGGATGAAGCCGAACAGCAGCCCGG
This sequence comes from Caulobacteraceae bacterium, assembly GCA_036276055.1. Lineage (GTDB taxonomy): Bacteria > Pseudomonadota > Alphaproteobacteria > Caulobacterales > Caulobacteraceae > Acaudatibacter. The sequence goes on along the minus strand of DATBEN010000054.1, from coordinate 1,386 downwards.
CCGCGAGCTCCAGCGCGCCGACGACCTTGGAGCGCGTGCGGCTGATCACGTCCACGCCGAGAATGATCAGGCCGAAGGTTCCGGCGTTGAGGAAGGCGCTCAGCCAGTCGAATGGCCGTCCCGACAGCGGATTCTCGGGCAGGGCTCGGGACGCGAGGGCCAGGGCGGCCAGGCCGATCGGGATGTTCACGGCGAACAGCCAGGGCCATGGGCCTAGCGCCAGAATCGCCGAAGCGACGCTCGGACCCACGGCGGCCGACACCGAGATGACCATCGCGTTGATGCCGATGCCGCGCCCCAGCATGCGCGTGGGCCAGATGAAGCGGATCAGTCCGCCGTTCACGCTCATGACGCCGGCTGCCCCCAGGCCCTGCAGTGCGCGGGCGGCCGTCAGGAGGCTTAGACTGTGAGAAAAGGAACAGGCGACCGAGGCGACGGTGAAGAGCGCCAGACCCACAATGTAGACGCGGCGGAAACCGACCTTCTCCCCGATCGCGGCCAGGGGCAGCAGGGTCGTGACGATGGCCAGCTGGTAGGCGTTGACGATCCAGATCGAGTCGGCGGGCGGGGCGCCGAAGTCGCGGGCGATCACCGGCAGGGCGACGTTGGCGATCGCGCTGTCCAGCACGGTCATGAAGAGGGCCAGCCCCACCGACGCCACCGCCCAGTAACGGGCGGGAGGCGCCAGGCCGTCCGGACTTGCGACGGCGGCGGTCATGGATGCGCGGGAGCCGCGGCGGCGGGCCGCGCCGGATAGAGCCCTGCGGATTTCGGCAGGGTCCAGCCCGGGCGCCAGTGGGTCGCGGTTCCGCAGGTGACATACCAGGTCACCACCAGGGCGCAGATCACGCCGCCGGCAAGGTAGCCACCCGTGCGGCGCCAGGCGAAGATGGTCACGAGCCCCACGAAAGCGAGCACGGGGACGAACTGTATGGCGATGATGGTGTTCAGCGCCTCGCGCGGGCTCAACAGCAGGCCCGTGATCCGCAGCGTCGCGTACTGAGCGGCGAGCAGCACGACGAAGCCGAGGCAGGGGGCGAGCACCAGGGCGAGATATTGCGTAGCGGGCCCCTGGGCGGGCGTGACGAGACTGGCGAGAAGGGTGCGCGACATCAGGACGAAGACGACCAGGAAAAACGGCAGATAGGCGAGGGCGTAGAGCGCGTGGCGCGCGTCGAGCGGCTTCAGGCCCACCACCCAGAACCGGAAGTCCACCTTGAACAGCGCATCCACGAGCGCCAGGGCCGCATAGCCCAAGGCGACGCAGACAACCGCAAGGGCCGCCGGTTTGATCCCCCCTTCGGCGAAACGGGCGCGCCCGCGTCGCGTCAGGACATAGGCGAGGAGGCTGAGCGCCGTGACGCCGAGCGCCCATACCACGAGCTG
>DATBEN010000053.1:0-9378 GCA_036276055.1 Caulobacteraceae bacterium | reverse complement strand
CCGGCCTTGCCGCGCTTGTAGCCTTGCGCGCGCCTGGCGAGGATGAGCTCGTCGCCGTCGACCCCCGTCTCGTGCAGACCCAGCGGCTTGAGGATGCGTTCGCCCAGCAGGTCGGCGTAGGACTTGCCGCTGACTTTTTCGATGATCGCCCCGAGGACTTCATAGTTCGAGTTGCTGTATTCGTATCGGCTCCCCGGCGTGAACTCGAGCGGCCGATCCCGGAAGAACGCCAGCTCGTCGGCCGGCGTGCGCGGGCTCATACTCCATTCGCCGAACCGCTTGTCGTCGGTGAAATCGGGAATGCCGGACGTCTGCCCGAGAAGTTCGGCCAGAGTGATCCCCGCCCACGCCTTGGGCGCATCCGGGAGGTATCTGGTCAGCGGTGAGGCGAGGTCGAGCTTCCCATCCTCGCGCAGCATCAGCACGAGGGCGGCGGTGAACTGCTTGGTCAGTGAGCCGATGCGGAACTTCACGTCCGGGGCGTTGTCCAGCCCCCACTCCAGATTCGCCTTGCCGTAACCGCGGTTGAGCAGAACCTCGTCGCCGCGGGTGACCAGGACGGCGCCCATGAACCCGGGCTCATAGGCTTGCGCGATGGCCGCCAGTCGCGCCCTCATCGCCGCCGTATCGGCCGGTTGAGCCAAGGCCGGGGAAAAGCCGAGCGCGCACGCCCAGCCGGCGCCCGCGATTAGAGCCGAAAACGCTCGCTTCATCTGACCACCCCGCGTTTGCCCCCCCCCTCTCATCGTCGAGCGAAGAGCTTGTCCGGTCCGGCGGACCCGACCTAGTGAATCCTCGGTAACATGGCGGCAAACCCGGGGCATCGGCGGCGACGCTTGCTCGCTTTCATAACGCAAAACGCAATCAGTCGCTTGACAAGCGCGCGGGAATAATTGCAATAGGCAATCACCTGAGGCTTCCTGGGAACAAACATGAAGATCTGCGGCGTGGAAGCCTGCCACCGGCCCTCTCTCTCGAGGGGCCTCTGCAAGATGCACTATGCACGGCTGCGCCAGCGCTCGGGCGTGAGTTCGCTTCCGAAGCTCTATTGCCGAACGGCGGAGGAGCGCCTGCGCAACTACATCGATGTCGACCCGCGGACGGGTTGTCATGTCTGGCGCAGGGGCCTCAGCCCGCATGGCTATGGCCTGTGCTGCATCGCCCCCGGACGGCGGCAGATGGCCCACCGGATCAGCTGGGAGCTGGCCAACGGACCGATCCCTGATGGACCTTGCGTGCTGCACAAGTGTGACAATCGGGCCTGTGTCAATCCGCAACACCTGTTCCTGGGGACGCGCGCCGAAAACGCCGCCGACATGGCGGCCAAGGGCCGCGCCCGCAACAAATGGAGCGCCCCCGAAACCCTCCTGCATCCCTCCCTCAGATGGTACGGGGAGAGACGAAGACCGATTTGAGATCAATAACCTCCTCCCCTCCTCCCCTCGATGGGGAGGTGGCCTCGCGAAGCGAGGTCGGAGGGCTGGAGCGGCCGCCCCGAAGGCCTGATTGGGTGGCGGCGCGGACCCCACCCGTCCCGCGCTTACGCGCGGTCCACCCTCCCCATGAAGGGGAGGGAGGAAGAGCTTTAAAACACTAGTTCCTCCTCCCCCTCGATGGGGGAGGAGGCCTCGCGAAGCGAGGTTCGGAGGGGGTGGGGGCGCTGGCCCCACCCGTCCCGACCTGCGGTCGGTCCACCCTCCCCATGAAGGGGAGGGAGGAGGATCAGGCTATTCCGCCGCCTGCTGGGGCGTGTAGCCGAGGACGGCCTTGACCTCGAGGTATTCACCGAAGCCGAAGTCGCCCCATTCCCGGCCGTTGCCGCTCATCTTGTAGCCGCCGAACGGGGCGGTCATGTCCATCGACCCGCCGTTGATCGCCACCTGGCCGGCCCGCAGCTTGGAGGCCACTTCGCGGACCTTGGTCATGTCGGTCCCGGAGATGTAGGCGGCCAGACCGTATTCGGTGTCGTTGCCGACTTTCACCGCCTCATCGACGGTGTCGTAGCCGAGGATCGAGACCACCGGGCCGAAGATCTCCTCCTTGGCCACGGTCATCTCATTGGTGACGTTGGCGAACACCGTCGGCTTGACATAGAAGCCCTTGTCGAGACCCTCGGGCCGCCCGGCGCCGCCGGTGACCAGCGTCGCGCCCTCGTCGATCCCCGCCTGGATCAGGCGCTGGATCTTCTCCCACTGGGTCCTGTTGACCACCGGGCCGATCTGGGCGTTGCCGTTGGGATCGCCGACGGTGGTGGAATCGGCGGCCTCCTTGGCGATGGTGATCGCCTCGCCCATCTTCTTCGCCGGCACCAGCATGCGGGTCGGCGCATTGCACGACTGGCCCGAGTTCTGCATCACGTGCTTGACCCCGCCTCCCACCGCGGCGACGAAATCGGCGTCCTCGAGGATGATGTTGGGGCTCTTGCCGCCGAGCTCCTGGGCGACGCGCTTGACCGTCGGGGCGGCGGCCTTGGCCACTTCGATGCCGGCCCGGGTCGAGCCTGTGAAGGAGACCATGTCGATCCCCGGATGGCTGGCGATCGCCGCGCCGACGTCGGCGCCGGTGCCGTTGATCAGGTTGAACACCCCAGCCGGCACGCCCGCGGCGTGCAGCACCTCGGCCCAGATGATGGCCGAGAACGGCGCCTCTTCCGACGGCTTGAGGACCATGGTGCAGCCGGTGGCCAGCGCCGGGACGACCTTGCAGGCGATCTGGTTGATCGGCCAGTTCCACGGGGTGATCATGCCGCACACCCCGATCGGCTCGCGCACGATGTGGGTGGCGCCGCGGTCTTCCTCGAACTGGAAGTTCTTCAGCACCGCGATGCCGGTGGCGATGTGGCCGATGCCGATCGGCGCCTGGGCCCGCTGGGCGAGGCTGGCCGGCGCGCCCATCTCCTCGGTGATGGCGTGGGCGATGTCTCCGAAGCGCTTCTGGTATTCGGCCTGGATGCGCTCGAGAAGGTCGATGCGCTCCTCGCGGCTGGTCAGCGAATAGGTCTCGAAGGCCTTGCGAGCGGCTTTGACGGCCTTGTCGACGTCGGCCGCGGAACCGGCCGAGATGCGCCCGGCGACGTCCTCGGTGGCCGGGTTGATGACGTCGAGGCTCTTGGGCGTGACCGGATCGACCCATTGGCCGTCGATGTAGAACTTCATGTATTCGCGCATGCCGATCTCCTTGGGAAAGGGCGAAATGGGTCGGACCTGGCCGGGGGGTCGCCAGAGCCGTCGGCCTTACCATAGTGATCACGGTTCACGTGGGAAAGGGGGACGCCGGGGAAAGGGGGACGCTGGCGATTCGGGAGCGGCGGGCGATAATGAAGAGCCAGGAGCAATATTCACTTGGCGCCTGCGACCGCGGGGTATGGTGCTCCAGTCGCCACATTCAGCCCAATGGAGCCTGTCCATGCCCCGTTCCACCGCCGTCGTCGGCGCCGTCCTGCTGGTCGCGGCGGTGGCCGGAACCATCGGCTTCAACTGGGTGCAGCACCGCCGCGAAGGAATCGCCGGCTACCAGGCGTGGGTGGTCGCCGGCCGGCGCTGCGCGCCACCGCCCAACGGCCTGGCCGCGCCCGACCAGCCTCCCCAGGTCAGCGCTTTCGGCGGGGCCGCCTTCACGCGCCAGCACGGCGCCACCCAGTGTTCCGATGTGGCCTCCGACGGCGGCCGCGGCTCGGCCCTCTTCCAGGTCTGCCAGTTCGACCACCCCGGCGTCGTCGAGGTCTCCACCCGCCGCGGCGTATGGCGGTTCTGGCCGGGGGCCATCAGCCCGGCGACGGTCTCGGTTCGAAACGGCGTCGCCGACTGCGTCATCGGAGCCAGCCAGGACTTCGGCCACCCCCTGGTCTACGACCCGCCGCCTGCTCCGGCGGCTCGGAAAGGCTGACTTCCCGATCGCGTTCCCTGGCTTGGCGAATGAAGGGACGGGAGCGAATTCTCCAGGCGCCTGCGACTGCAGGGTATGGTGCTCCTGTCCCTTCGTTCAGCCCAGTACCTGACCGCCTCGGCGGAACAAAAGCGTCTCGTCCCGGCCGCGCGCAGGGCGGGGCCGGGGTGATCAGGGCGATGGGGCGCACGCCTTGTGAGATACGGTGCGGTGATGGTGTGGCCGCTCGACGTACCGATGTGGCGACTGGCTGGCCGTTCCAGCTGGGGATCGACGATCATGGATCTGTGACTGTCGGCGGCCTGTCGAGCCACTAAAAGGCGGCATGCCAGGTTTCCACCTCGCCTCCGCCGCGTTCTCCGCCGCCCTGTCGGCGCGGTTCCCACGTCCGATGGTATTTCCTATTGGGTCACGCCCGAGCTTATCGCCGGGCGCCTGCAAGACTTGGCGGTCGAGGTCCGCTTCGCGGCGAACGCCAGCGGTCGAACGCTGCTCGAGCTGCCCGACCATGGCGGGGGCTCTCACCTCACCCGGTCCAGATAATCGACGAGGTCGGCGACCAGGTCCTCGGCGTCGGCCGCGCCTTTGCCCGTCGCCGACAGGTGGCCAGCCAGCGCCAAGTCGGCCGCACCGTGGGCCAGCGCCAGCAGAAGCGAGGTCAGGCGCTCGGGATCGGCCGTCGGCAGCTCGCCCCGGCCTTGCGCCGCGGCGACGGCCTTGATGAGGGCGCGGCGAGCGTGGCGGGCCGCCGCGCCCAGCCCGTCGTCGTCTCGTTCCCAGCGTCCGAATGTCAGGCGGAAGCGTTCCGGATAGCGCCGCGCCCAGCGCACGTAGCCCTGCAGCATGGCCCGCACGTCGCCCGCCGCATGTCCCGCCTGATCCAGGTTGGCGCCTTGCCGTGTCAGTTCCCGCGCCGCCACCGCGGCCAGCAGCGCGTCCTTGTCCGCGAAGTGCCGATAGGGAGCATTGTGCGAGACGCCGGCGGCCTTACCGACGTCGCGGAGCGTCACCGCTGCCGGGCCGCCCCGGTCGAGGAGCTGGGCGGCGGCGGCGATCAGACGGTCGCGGGTGCTGTCCATGGCGGTATTTGTCCCCGAGTCGGTTGACAACGTCAACGTCCTTCGCCATGTTGACAGCGTCAACAAGGCCGAGGCGCATGACCTACAACCATCCCCCCAAGCTCACCACGACGTACCAGCGGCTGGCCGACAAAGTGGTGCTGGTCACCGGCGCCTCGAGCGGGATCGGCGAAGCGGCCGTGCGGCTGTTCGCGGTCGAGGGTGCGAAAGTGGTCTGCGCGGCGCGGCGGACTGACCGGCTGCAGACAATTGTGGGTGAGTTGAGGGATGCCGGCCTGGAGGCGACGGCTGTCGCCTGCGACGTCACAGACGAGGCCTCGGTGGCGGCGGCCGTGGCGGCGGCGGTGGACGCCTACGGCGGGCTGGACGGCGCCTTCAACAATGCTGGGCACGGCGGCGTGCGTGGTCCGATCCATTTGCTCGACGTGGACGCCTTCGACCGGGTCATGAACGTCAACCTGCGCGGCGTCTTCCTGTGCCTGAAGCATGAGGGGGCGGCGATGACCAGCCAGGGGCGCGGCGGGTCGATAGTCAACACCTCGTCCATCGGCGGAATCGTCGGCGGCGCCGGCAACAGCATTTACGCCGCCAGCAAGTGGGGCCTGGCGGGCCTGACCAAGTGCGCGGCGCTGGACTATGCGCGCGACGGCATCCGGGTGAACGCTATCGCGCCCGGCCCCACCCGGTCGGAGATGTTCGACCGCTGGATCTCCACCGACGCGGCTCGCGAGCAGATGGCCGCGGCGACCCCGATGAATTACATCGCCGATCCAGACGACATGGCCCGCGCCGCCCTGTTCCTGCTCTCGGACGACGCCCGCTGGACCACAGGCGTGATCCTGCCATGCGAAGGCGGCATGAGCGCCAGGTAGGGGTTGCTGGAGACTGATCGCAGGAGACCGCGAGCCGCTGGCGACCGCCACCAATGACTTTGCCGGACTTGGTGACTGCACCCGCCTTCGGGCGGGTCCCGACTGGGATGATCGACCCTGACCCGCCGCGGAGCACAATATGCCAAAGGCCTCGATGGTGGCGCTGCGACCCTTCGGGCCGGATGACCTGAGCGGCTGACGCGATGGACGGCTTTCCGCCGTCTGGAGCCTTCCGCTTCCGGGTGAGCTGCCACAGAAGTGAGGCCGCCGGGCTCAAGGGTCGAATTGCCGGACGCGCGGGAAGAGCGGGCCTCCAACCGGAGCGCCGTCCTGCAGGTTCGGCGCGGGGACGTTGGCTCGCACGCTGGCCATTTGCATGAAAGTGCCTGGCCGTGTGTTGTAGCGGGCGTCGTCGCCGGTGTAGCGAACCGCTAGTGCGCGCCGACGACGGTCCGCCGTTCGGTTGCCTGCAGCGCCGTGAATGGTTAGGCCCTTGTGAATCAGCACGTCGCCCGGCTCGAGGCTCCAGGAGAGCAACGCATACTTGCTTGGTTCGGCTTCGATGTCCGGCATCGGTTGGTAGGGGCTGGCGGCGAACGCATCGGCGTTGCGTGTGTCGAACGCCTGCGGACGATAGGTAGCGCCCCAGAGGTGCGAACCCTGGACATAGGTGACCACACCGTTGTCGGGGGTCGCCGGGTCGAACGGGACCCACACTGAGACGATCTGGTCGCCGTCGACCGGCCAGTAGGGCTGGTCCTGGTGCCATGGCGTCCGCTCGACAGAACCAGGTTCCTTCACGAACAGCTGGTCGTAGAGCAAGTTAACCGTCCTGGAGCCCATCATCTGGGCGGCAAGCTCCGGGAGCGGCGAGTAGAAGGCGAAGGCACGAAAGCTGGGGTTTCGCCTCCAGAGGAAGAAATCGCCGTAAAATCGGCCGCCCTCGCGCCCGTATTCGGCCGCCGTGAGAGACGCGCCCGCCATCTCGGCGTCGATCGCCGCCCGCATCAGCTCAATCCAGTCCGGGGAGACCACGCCCCTGGCGACCGCCGCGCCGTCGCGCTCCAGCGCCGCAGCGACCTCGACCAGCGACCTGCGCTGTTCATCGGTCAAAGTGGCGGATGGAGGGGTCATTGGCCGTCTTCGTTTGTCTTTAGCTCGCCGCGCAACGCGTGCTTGTCCACCTTGCCGATTGGCAGCATCGGTAGGGCGCTGCGCACCTGTATGGTCTTGGGGACTTTGTAGTTGGCGAGGCGTCCCCGCAGGAAGGCGTCGATTTCGGTCGGGGCCGGAGACCGGCCGGGTTTGGCGGCGATGAACGCCGCGCCCACCTCGAAGTATCGCGGGTCGGCGATCGCGATGACCGCGGCGTAGGCGATGTCCGGGTGTTCCTCGAGCACAAGCTCGATTTCGCGGGGATAGACGTTGAATCCGCCCGACTTGAACATGTCGGCCTTGCGCCCGCTCAACACCCACGCGCCATCGGCGCGAGCCTGCGCAATGTCACCAGTGCGCAGCCACCCGCCCGGCGCCATCGCCACCCCGGTGGCGGCGGGATTGTTCCAATAGCCGAGGAAAACGCCAGGGCCCTTAAGCCAGATCTCCCCAGTCTGTCCGTACGCGGCGTCGCGTCCTTCGTCGTCTACGATCCTGCGGTCGCCGCTGCTGTCGGGATGGCCCACCGTTTCAGCGAGATCGTCGATGTCGTCGTCGGGTCCGGTCGCGCTCACCACGGCGCCGCCTTCGGTGAGCCCGTAGTTGGTGAACAGGTGAACGCCCAGCTCCTTCATCCGCCTCACCAGGTCGCGCGCCGCGGGTGCGCCGCCCCAGCCGATCGCCTTGACGCTAGAGAGGTCGGCATTTGCGAACGCCGGATCGGCGAACATGGCCTCCAGCATCACCGGCACGCCGCCGAAGAGGGTGATCCGCTCCCGGGCGATCAGGTCAAACGCTCCGGCCGGATCGAACTGCTCGGCGAACACCACCGCGCCGCCGCGGATGATCGCGTTGCCGAGCATCTCGGAAATACAGCCGATGTGGTTGGGTGGAAGGTTGCAGAGGATACGCAGGCCATCACGCAACTGCTCCTTGCCGGCGAAGGAGCGGCTGACCTGTTCGTAGCAGTAAATCAGGTTGCGATGGGCCAGCAACGCGCCTTTAGGGCGACCGGTCGTGCCTGACGTGTAGACGATCACGGTGGGATCGTCAGGACCGGCCGCGGCGGGGGCGAGATCATGCCCGTCCCCGGCGCTCAGGAAATCCTCGAATGATTGGCCGACTCGCGGCGTACTTTCCGGGAGGGTAACGACGGCCTTCAGGCCACGTGCGTCTGCGGCGATCGCCTCGAGGTCCGCCTCGAATAACCGGCCCTCAGGCGTCCGGCAAACAGAGATGAGAACGGTCGGCGCGCAGTCGTCTACGATATGGCGAAGCTCGGGCAGACGGTAGCGGGTGTTGAGCCCTACCCAGATGCCGCCGATCCGCTGCGTCGCCATCAGGACGACCGCGAATTCAGGGCGTGGCGTGGTCAACATGGCTATCCGGTCGCCGGGTCGGACACCGGCGGCCTGGAGCGCCCGGGCGCATCGGTCGATCGCCCCGTCGAAGGCGGCATAGTCCAGCCGGGTTTCGCCGAAGACGACGGCTTCGCGGCTCGGTGCGACGTCCGCATAGTAGCGAACGAAATCGCAAAGGCGCGTGAGCCGCGGCGCACCCCCTGGCAAAAAATCGGTCATGTCACGCTCCACGCTCCCGCGGGCGGGCCGCGAGCTAAGCCCTGGTTTCGGGCCAGAGCAAGTTGACCCACTCGGCGATGACGGCGGGCCCCTCGACGTCGCGAACCTCCAGGACGTTGCGCGTGACCAGCGCCGCCTTGCCGTCGGGGCGACGGTCCACGCTCAGAATCTGGATACGATTGCGGAGTTCCGCGCCGACGGACACCGGTGCAACAAAGCGCACGCGGTTGAAGCCGTAGTTCATGGCCAGCCGCACGCCGGCGATTTCCAGACCGCTGCCGCGACTGAGGCGCGGCAGCAATGACAGCAGATGCAGTCCGGCCAGCACAGTCGCCCCGTAGGGACTCTCGGCCTGCGCCCAGTCCGGGTCGATGTGCATGGGATCGGGATCGCCGGTCAAATGGCCGAAGGCGGTGACATCGTCCTGACTGACGCGCATCCAGGGGGTGAGCGCGATCTGCCGCTCGACATGGTCCTCGAGGTTATCGAACGTCAATCGGGTCGCGGTGCTGCTCATTTTCGCGGCTTTGTGTGTGTGTCGACGGACAATAATCAGGTAGAGTTCGTAATCAATAGAAAAAGAATTCTAATTCGGTTATTGCGCACGGGCCGGCGCCCGTTGGACGCCTGTTTTCATAGCCGGCGGCGCGCACTATCGTCGGCCGCCTGAGCGCGGCGCATGTCGATCCGATTGGCCCGGACGACGAGGCATAGGTTGGGCGCGATCGCCATGAAGCACACCATCGACCCCGCTGACGGCGCGGATCGAAGCGAGCCGGGCCGCCAGATCGTCAAGGGCGAGCGGAC